>JAJYHR010000099.1 GCA_021784675.1 Actinomycetes bacterium | reverse complement strand
GGCCACCGCCCCCACTCCGATCGGGGTTACCACCGTGACGCCGAGGAGGAGGACGGCCGCACCGGCAAGCAACGCGGCCTCGAGGAGCACCACCCAAGCCGCATACCGCGGAGCGTTCTCCCTGAACCAGGCTCCGAGCCCGCTGGCAGTCGCCCCCGGCAGCCAGATCACCGAGATGGCCATGACCGACCGCGAGAGCGCCATCAGCACTACCAGACCGCCCAGCAGCGCCGCAGCGCCGCCAAACGCGGCTACCCGGGCGATCACCACCAGCGCCAGCGCCAGCGCGCCGAGCGCGCCGATAGCCGGCTCCTTCATGATCGCCAACCGCCGCTCGCGGGGGTGGAAGCCGGAGAGGCCGTCGAAGGTGTCGGCGATGGCATCGTAGTGGAGGCCGCGGGTGAGAATGGCGTCGACCCCGACCCCGACGACTCCGGTAAGGATGAGGTCGTGGGCGCTGGAAGCCAGGCGGATGGCGGCCCAGTCGGCGCAGCCGATGAGAACGCCTGCGAGCGGGAAGAAGATCAGCGATGCGCCTATAGGTGCGGAGCGCAGCGGGATCACCGTCATGAAGGCGATGGCGCTGGAGAGCGCCGCCGCTGGTCGCCTCATCGCTTCCGCCTGAAGGCGTCGATCGGGACCGGGATCCCGGCCACAGCCAGGATGACCGGACTTGCCGCGGCCGCCAGCCGCTGGTTGGCCTCTCCCATCAGATCGGCAAAGCGCCGTCCCAGGACGGTGGGAGGGTGAATCGACATCCCCACCTCCTCGGAGACGACGGCCAGCGCTACCGGCGACGACGCCAGCGACTCGGCAAGGTCGGAGACGAGGGAGAGGATCGCGAAGTCGCTCAGGTCGAGCAGCCGAGCCAGCCAGGTGCCCACCGAATCGATCAGGGTTGGGAGGGTGGCCGAGCGCACCAGCTCCCCGAGGGAGGCCGCGTCCGCGATCTCCACCAGGTCGAATCTGCCGCCACGCCGCCGGGCGTGCTGCTCGATCCGGCTGAGCCACTCGGGCTCTTCGCTCAGGGCCGCGGTAGCCAGGTAGACCAGCCGGCTCTCCTTGGGGAGCATCGCCTCGGCGATCTCCGACTTTCCCGAGCGGGTGCCCCCGATGACCAGGCTGAAGGGCATCTCAGCCCGATTCTCGCGAGGGGCGGATCACCACTGTCGCCAGATAGGGAACCTCGTCCGGCGCCTCCAGCAGCGGAACCACCACCTCCTCCCCGGTGCCTAGCAGCCAGCCGGCGGTGGCCTCGGCGCTCCGCCCGTAGTTGCGGGCGAGCTCCTTGATCCGGAGGAGGGCGGAGCCAACTTTGTAGATCACCACTCCGGCGCGGCGGTTCCCGAGGGCTTGCTCCAGGTCCCGATCCCTGCCGATCCCAAGGACGAGGTGCAGGGGTTCGTCGTTGTCGACAAAGTTGGTCGTGCTCAGGGCGAGCAGCCTCTGAAAGGCCATGATTCCCGGGATCACCGCGATCTCCAACCCGGGAAGGCGGGCCTGCGCGAACTCGGCCACCAGCGAGAAGGTCGAATACAGCGTGGGATCGCCAAGAGTGACAAAGGCGTAGCGGCCGCCCTCGGTCATGATCGCCGCCATCTGCTCGGCGGCCTCGGCGGCCGCCTGCCGCCTCGCCTCGATCCCGGTCACGCCCCTTCCCATCGGGAACACCACCCGGTGGCAGGTTACGGCCGGAGCCAGCTTGGCCACGACCGCCTCCGCCCGCCCGGGGCTCCCGGCGGCCAGCGAAGGGGCGAAGACCGCCCCTGCGGCCCGGATCTCCTCCAAGGCGGCCATGGTCACCAGCCCAGGATCACCCGGCCCGACCCCAACACCCGTTAGCCTCATACCCCGTCCAGGATAGCTAGCTCCAAGCGGTGCCTCCGACCTTGGGCGCGCTAGCGGAGATCCCCCCCTGCAACCTAAGCTTGGCAGGGTGCCCGAGCCGCAAGCAAGAACAGAACCGGCCAACCTCGTCCCACTCTTCGTGGTCATGGGCATCATCGGGGCCGGCGACGGGCTTGTCCTTCCCTACCTGGTCATCTACCTCCACCTGGTACGCGGCATCGAGCTGGGGGTGGTGGGCATCATCGTCGGGGTCGGCGCCGCCGCCTCCTTCCTGGTGGCGCTGGCGTCCGGGTCGGCGCTGGACCGGGCCCGCCCCATCAGGGTCTTCCAAATTGCCACCGCGATCGCCGCCGCCGGGTTCTTCCTGCTCTCCTTCGTCGACTCCGCGGCAACGGCCGTTGTGGCGGTCCTGACCGTCTACGTCGGAACGGCCGCCCAGTGGCCGGCGCAGAACACCATCGTCGGCTCCAACGTCAGCGAGAGGTCGGCCGGAAAGGGCTTTGCCGGCAGCTTCCTCGCACTCAACGCCGGCCTCGGGGTCGGCGCCCTGGTAAGCGCGTTCTTCGTCAGCCTGGCGCATCCGGCCAGCTTCTCGCTCGCCTACCGCCTGGACGCCGGTATCGGCGTTTTCGGGGTTGCGCTCACCGAAGTCGCCTTCCGGATCGGCAGGCTCAAGGACCGGAGGACCACCGGCAGTGGGACGGAGCACT
>JAJYHR010000180.1 GCA_021784675.1 Actinomycetes bacterium | reverse complement strand
GAGAGGTTGACTCCGAACCTCGCCTGCCCGGCTACGCATCAGTCCATCGACGCATGGGAGACTCCCTGCAATATGCCTACAGTATGGTGGCGTTACCGGGCAGGGCGGTCTCCAGTGCCAGGTCTTTCGGTGGGGCCGAAGGACGGCTGAAGGCGAGTCGCCCCGGCTCTTTTGGGAATGGAGGGGCCGCTCGCCAGGGATGATCAGCTGATCGCCAAAGTCCCTCGCCCGTGAGTTGCCGGCTGGCCTTGCTAGGATTGGGCGCTATGAGCTCTTTCCCGCGTCCGAGGCGTCTCCGGAGCACAGGGGCGATCCGCGACCTGGTCGCGGAGACCAGGTTCTCTACCTCGCAGCTGATCCTTCCGGCCTTTGTTCGCGAGGGGATAGCCGAACCCGTGCCGATCCACTCCATGCCCGGGGTGAGCCAGCACACGATCGACTCCCTGCTCAAAGAGGCGGAGGAGCTTCTCGGGTCGGGCGTTGGCACCATCCTGCTGTTCGGGGTCACCGACGAGAAGGACTCCGATGGGAGCCTGGCCTGCCGACAAGAGTTCGTTCTCCAGCGGGCTATCGGCGCCCTGAAACGGAGTTTCGGTGATGAGCTGACTGTCATGTCCGATCTGTGCATGGACGAGTACACCACCCACGGCCACTGCGGCGTGCTCGACAGCTTGGGGAGGGTCGACAACGACAGGACCCTCCTGCGTTACCAGGAGCTCGCGCTCTCCCTGGCCGAGGCCGGCGTTGACTTCGTAGCTCCCTCGGGGATGATGGACCACCAGGTGGCGGCCATCAGGGAGGCGCTGGACGGTTCGGGGCTGGTGGATACCGGAATCCTGGCCTACTCCGCCAAATACGCGTCCGCCCTCTACGGCCCCTTCAGGGATGCGGTAGAGGTCGAGATCGCCGGAGGCGGGAATCGGAAGGCCTACCAGCAGGACTACCGGAACCGGCGGGAGGCTTTGAGGGAGATCGAGCTCGACCTCGAGGAAGGAGCCGACATGATCATGGTCAAGCCGGCCTCTTACTACCTCGATATCATCGCCGCCGCTAGGGAGATCTCTGACCGGCCGGTCGCTGCCTACCAGGTATCTGGCGAGTACTCGATGATCATCGCCGCCGCCGCATCCGGATTTCTCGATCGGGAGTCGGTGGCGCTGGAGTCGCTGGCCGCAATCTTCCGTGCCGGCGCGGACCTGGTCCTAACTTATTTCGCCAAGGAGGTCAAGGGTTGGATGGAGTAGAGGAGAGCGGGAACGCCGCCGCCTTCGAGCGCGCTCAGCGGGTGCTGGTCGGCGGGGTGAACTCGCCGGTCCGGTCCTTCAACTCGGTCGGCGGTGTGCCCTACTTCGTCAGGGAGGCGCGCGGGGCTTACGTGACCGATGTGGAGGGGCGGACGTACCTCGACTACGTCCAGTCCTATGGCGCCGTAATCCTTGGCCACGCCGATCCCCGAGTCACCGAGGCGGTCTCGGGGGCGGCCGCTCTGGGAACGACCTACGGGGCCCCGACGCTCGGAGAGGTGCGCCTTGCTGAGCGGATCGCCGCCCGGGTGCAAGGGGTCGAGATGGTCCGACTGACCAGTTCGGGGACCGAGGCCACCATGACGGCGGTCCGACTTGCCCGCGGCCACACCGGCCGGCACAAGATCGTCAAGTTCGAGGGCTGCTACCACGGGCACGTAGACGCGTTGCTAGCCTCGGCCGGATCTGGCGCCGCCTCGCTCGGGATCCCGGCGACCGCAGGCGTCGAGCCGTCGGTGGTGGCGGACACGGCGGTGGTACCCTACAACGAGCTCCCCGATCTGGACGAGTCGATAGCGGCGGTCATCGTGGAGCCGGTCGCCGCCAACATGGGTCTTGTCCCGCCCGAGCCCGGCTTCCTGGAGGAGTTGAGGAGCAGAACCGCCGAGATGGGTATTCTGCTCATCTTTGACGAGGTGATCACCGGTTTCCGCCTTGCCTACGGGGGCGCTTCGACCTTCTTCGGAATTACCCCGGATCTCTGGTCCTTCGGCAAGGTGATCGGCGGGGGTTTGCCGATCGGCGCAGTGGCCGGTCCCGAAGCGATCATGAGCACGCTGGCTCCGACTGGCCCGGTCTACCAGGCCGGCACGCTCTCGGGCAACCCGGTGGCGACCGCGGCGGGCCTCGCCGTCTTCGATGCCCTTGAGGAGTCGAGCTACGCCATGCTCGCCGGCCGTGCCCAGCAGCTGGCGGAGGGGTTGGAGAAGGTTATCTCCGAGTCGGGTCTCCCGGTGCAGATTCCCCGAGTCGGGTCGCTGATGGGGATCTTCTTTGCCGACGCGCCGGTGAAGAACTACCGGGACGCGACCGCGTCGGTATCGAAAGGGATCTATCCCAAGTTCTTCCACGCGATGCTCCGGCGAGGGATCGCGCTTGCTCCGGGGCCTTACGAGATCATGTTTCCCGGCCTCAGCCACGGCATCGATGAGATCGACCGGACCATCGATATCGCCTCGGCTGCGGCCAACGAGGCGAGGGAGGCGCTGCTTAGCCCAGGGTGAGCGTCGTTCCTACGAGGCTGGGGATCACCCGGCTTCCGAAGCGCTCCATCATGGCAAAGGTGGCCTGCAGGCCGGTGCAGTGGCCGGGCATGAGGTACCCGGGATCGAGGTCTTCGAAAGCCTCTACTACCTGGGCGAGCGCAATTGGATCTCTCACGCTGGAGAGGTGGAAGCCCCCCGCCGCCGCGGCAATCTTGCTCTGGCCGGTCAGGTAGCGTGCGTACTGGCAGGTGTTGATGATGCCGGCGTGGCCGCAACCGGTGATGACGACGAGTCCAAGGTTCCTGACCGAGATGACCAAAGCCTGGTCGTCGAGGACTAGCGGGTCCGGGATCCAGCCATTGCCGATCTCGGCCTCCTGCCCGGCGAAGCCGGTTTCAAAGCTGGTCTTGCGCTCGATCTCGCCGGTTACGAGTACGGATCCATCGAGGAGAAAGCTGGGGTTCTCGGCCTCGGAGACTTGGAATCCCGACTGCTCGAAGTAGCGGCGAGAAGGGGTGGGCAGGTCGATCACCCCGTTCCCGGACCGCAACCGCCGATGCCGGAAGGCGTGCGGGTGCACCAGGATGGGAAGGTTGTGGCTCCCGTAGCGCTCGACTAACCCCGCAAAGCCTCCGGTGTGGTCGAAGTGGCCGTGGCTGAGGACGATGGCGTCGATCTCCAGCGGGTTGATGTCGAGCAGGCTCAGGTTGTGCGCCAACCCGCCGGGGGAGACGCCGGTATCGAAGAGGAGCCTGCGCCTTGTGCTGCCGGTCTCCACCTCTACCAGCGCGGAGAAGCCGTGCTCGGCCACGAGCGGTACCAGGGTTGCGCCGCCATTCATTACCGGGTTGGGGGTTGGAGAGAGCAGGTGCTTGCGGGTTGCCGGCCCCTGGGAAGGGGCGAAGACGTCACCGTAGTTGTCGATCAGCACGGTTACCCGCACCCGCTCGACTGGTTCGAGCTTGAGCGGCTCCAGTGCGGTCCCCGACCCTTCCGAAGCGTTGCTGGCAGTGCACACGTGCCGCCTCCCGTCCTCGTCGCCATCGAGCCGAGCTGCCCAGCAGAGTCTCGCCGGCAGACCATCGTACCCGCCGGACTTGCCCGAGAGCAAGCCGGGTTCATCGCGCTTCTTTTGGCAAACCGAAATTCCAACTTGTGCTGGCGTTTACGTTAAGGTGCCAAACTGGGAGACGGTAGCTAGCTGAAAGTGGACGGGATGCGCCTTCTTCACCTATCGGATCTCCACTTCGAGACCCGCCCGGAGCGGCTGTACGTCGGGGTGTCGTCGACTCTGAACAGCTCTTGGCGAGAGCTCCGCGGGCTTGGCCCCGACCTGGTGCTGGTCTCCGGCGATCTCACCAGCTACGGCACGTGGGACCAGGGGCAGCTGCGCGGGGTCAAGCGGTGGCTTGATTCAATAGGTGTCGATTACCTGGCCCTCCCAGGCAACCACGACCTTGGCGCCAACCTCGATCGCGGTTTCAAGTTTCCGGTGCTCGAGCGCTACGAGAACGTCGACTGGGCGCGGACCAACTTTGCTCGGGTGTTCGAGCAGGGGCCGGTGGTCTCCAAGCGGGTTGGGGAGGTCGAGGTGATCGCGGTCGCATTGAGGGAGCGGGATCCTGATGGTGCTCTCGCCGAACTCGAGGAGGCGCTCTCCCGGCCGGGGGCTCCGGTGATCGTGGCCGGGCATTACCCACTCTCTTTGGTGCGGGACCATGGCGTCCTGGCGACCTTTGGCTCTGAGGGGTTCATCGGTCCAGCTGCCGGCCGGCTGGCGTCGTTGGTGCTCGGGAGCGAGCGCGTGATCGCTTACCTCTGCGGTCACGTCCACGCTGCCAGCGTCGTGCGGCTGTCGGACACGATCCTTCAGTTCTCGGCTGGTGCGCTGGGACCGGGACCGAGCCGTGGCTGGCTTCTTGAAGTCGCCGGCGGCCAGCTCTCCTGGGAGCTGGTGGCGGGCTCCGGGCCGGACTATTTTTGGAAGGGGGAGCAGCTTGGTGGGGCGGACCCTGCCGACTACCACCTGGGTCCCAGCTCTACCTGGCGCGGAAGGGTGAGCTTCGCCCACCGGTTTCAAGAGTTCCGCCTCCACAGCTAACCCGCGGAGGAGAACCTCTCTCTGGCGGCGTTTGCAAGGCGATAGATCCGTTCGACCTGGGCTGCCGAGGACCCGGGCAGCAGGTTGGCCATTACCGTCACTACCGGCGCCAGCAGCGCGGGCGACCGCATCGCCGACCAGACGCCGGCCGACATCAGCTTGGGTTCCGAAATGAGCCGGACGAAGGCGTTTCCCACGGCGTAGTAGAGCCCAAAGCGCGCTCGGAGCTGCTCAGGGTAGGCCTTGATCATGGAGGCATCCCCGGTCGCCAGCGCCTGAGTCAGTATTCCGGCCGCAAGCCGCCCCGTCTCGTACGCGTAGGAGATGCCCTCCCCGTTGAAGGGGTTGATACTGGCTGCGGCGTCGCCGACCATTATGTGGTTGGGTCCCGCGATTGGAGAGATGGCTAGGCCCATGGGGAGCTTCCCGCCGGTCGCAGGGAACTCTGCGTCCCCGAAGGTCCAGGACCCGTCGGTGGCATCGATGAAGCGCTGGAGCTCTCGAGTGGTGTTCAGTTTACGCCACCGCGAGCGGTTGGAGAGCAGCCCGAAGCCGACGTTTGCCGCGCCGTTCCCGGCGGGGAAGATCCAGCCGTAGCCGGGGATGATCGCCCCGGAGTCGTCCCGAAGCTCGAGATGGGACTCGATCCACTCCTCGCTCGCCCGGGTGGTGGGGTGGTAGGCGCGGATCGCCAGGCCGAGGGGCTTCCCCGGGTTCCTCACCGCGCCTAGGCTTCTCGAGACCCGAGCGTTCGAACCTTCGGCAAGCACGTAGAACTTGGATACCAGCCGGCAAACTTCGCCGGTGTCGAGGTTCTTTGCTAGCACCGCAGCCAGGCCGCCTGCCCCTGTCTCGGCCGAGAGTGCCTCGTGATGCATGAGTACCCGGGCGCCAGCCTCCCGCGCCCGATCTAGGACCGCCTGATCGAGGAGGCTCCGCCGCGATACGTACCCGTACTCTGGAAACTCCGGGTGCTTGGGCCAGGGGATCTCGAAGCTGCGGCCGAAGGCGACGGCTCTAAGCCCGACGTATCGGTGCTGGGTCGTTAGGAAGTCGGCCATGCCCATCGCCTCAAGCTGGACCACCGCGCGCGGAGTAAGGCCGTCTCCGCAGGTCTTGTCGCGAGGGAAGATCTTCTTCTCCACCACGGTTACGTCGAAGCCACGCATCGCCAGCCAGTAGGCGGTGGCCGCTCCCGACGGTCCGCCACCGACTACGGTCACATCAGATCTGATCTCGGTCTCGGAGTCGCCGTTCACGCTGATTAGCGTACCCAGAGGAACCAAGCAGGTCACCAATTCCCCAAATAAGGGCTCTTCACCTCAGTGCGGTGGCGAGCTAGATCCTGGAGAGGAGCGGCTGGTCAGCCGGCTTTTGGCCGGGGCCGGTGAGGGACCGGCAAGGCTATCGCAGCGGATTCGACTGTCCGGGAGCGGCGCTGGTTGGAGCGGAAGGCGAACCAGCCGAGGTGGTCCATCTGAGGTGGATCACTCCACCTGCAGCCGGCATCGGCCGGAGGTTCTCTTCTCACGCTTGACCGGATGGGGAGCGCAAGCCCCCTCCGGAAGGGCGGAGAAGATATCAAAGCGACCGCCACGAGCGCCTCGCCGACCTCGGCGCCCCCGGTCGAGGTTGTCCAGCCACGCGCGGTTATCGGGGAACCAGCCCGGAAGGTCGCCGTAGGGGCGCTGGTGGCCCCTGCCCGCCACCGGGGATCCGTCCGGCACCTAAAGGGCCTGCCAAGCTGAGATCGGGAGCCCTTTCCCCAATTATCCCCCATTCGGGTAGGCTAGCCGCAGCCAGGTCTAGTTAGATTGGGAACTGGTCAACGCCTTGGGGGGAGGCCACGGGTTGAATTTGCACCAACGCAGATAACGTATAAAGATTAGGTAAAGGTCTTGCCACGCCGCGACTCGCGGAACGGGAACCTGTATGCCCCAGTTGGGGTTAGGCGTTGAATTGAGAGGTGGGATGGCGCAGTATCTGCCAATCGTGATCATGCTGGCCCTTGGGGGAGTATTTGCGGCTGGCTCCTTCATCGGGTCGGGACTGCTCGCTCCCAAGCGGCCAAACCAGGCCAAGCTTGCACCCTACGAGTGCGGGATCGTTCCCCGCTCGGAACCGCCAGAGCGCTTCCCGGTCCGCTTCTTCTTGGTGGCGATGATCTTCATCATTTTCGACATCGAGATCATTTTCCTCTACCCGTTCGCTGCCGCGGCGGGGGAGCTGGGCACCTTTGGAGTTGTCGAGGTCGCTGGCTTTGCCGTCGTGGTCTTCATCGCTTTCGCGTACCTTGTCGCTAACGGCGCTCTCAGCTGGGGTCCAGCGGGGAAGCAGCCATACCGGGTAGTGGAGGAGAGGCTGGCTTCTAAGGTTCGTGCCGGGGTGAAGGGGGAATAGTGCCGTTAGAGGATTTGAGTTACAACTTCCTTACCGGCAACATCGAAAAATTGGTGCAATGGGCCCGCCAGGCAAGTCTCTGGCCAGCGACGTTTGGCCTTGCCTGCTGCGCCATCGAGATGATGTCGAGTGGCGCCGCCGACTTCGACCTTGCCCGTTTCGGCATGGAGGTCTTCCGCGCGTCCCCCAGGCAGGCCGATCTGATGATCGTGGCTGGCCGGGTCTCCCAGAAGATGGCGCCGGTGCTGCGCCAGGTGTACGACCAGATGATGGAGCCGAAGTGGGTGATCTCCATGGGCGTTTGCGCATCCACCGGAGGGATGTTCAACAACTACGCCATCGTCCAGGGTGTCGATCAGATCGTTCCCGTTGACGTCTACGCACCAGGCTGCCCTCCCGGCCCGGAGACGCTCATGCACGCCATCCTTACCCTTCACGAGCAGATCCGGACCGGTGAGATCCTCCGCCGCCGCCGGGAGCCCGACAAAGGCTATCGCCAGATCGGCCAGCCCGCCGTCTCGCGGATGGTCGGTGGTGTGGAGTGAGCGAGGTCGCCTTCGTCTCTCTTGAGGAGTACACCAGCTATTTCGCGGAGCGCCGGGAGGAGGGGTACACGTTCCTCGCCGATCTGACCGCAGTCGACTACCTGGAGGCAGGGCACCCGGGCCTTCCAGCCGAGGTGCGGCCGGAGCGCTTCGAAGTGGTGGTGAACATCCGCCGGTTCGATCAACCCTCGCTGTTGCGGGTGCGCACGCAGGTTCCGGCGGAGTCGCCGTGGGTTCCGAGCCTCGTCGACCTCTATCCAGGGGCGGAGGCGATGGAGCGGGAGGTGTACGACCTCCTCGGTATCGGCTTCGAGGGTCACCCGGACCTCACCCGCATCCTCCTCCCCGAGGACTGGGAGGGGCACCCACTCAGGAAGGACTACGGCCTCGGCCGCGTGCCGGTGCAGTTCAAGGAGGTGAGGAGGCACCGATGACGGCATCAGTCTTCACCGTCGCCAGACCGCAGGATGAGGAGCCAGGGGCTTTACTTTCGAGGGATACCTCGGAGGGGCTCCAGGAGCTGGTGTCGAGGTCGGCTACCGCAGCTGCCGAGCTCGACCGCGAGACCGGCGCGGCCCTGCGGATTCCGGAGTCCGAGTCCGAGGTCGAGACCTTCACCGACGACGGCCGGATGATCATCAACATGGGGCCGCAGCACCCCTCGACCCACGGCGTCCTCCGGATCATGCTGGAGATCGAGGGCGAGACGGTCCTGCGGTCAAAGCCGGTGATCGGCTATCTCCACACCGGGATGGAGAAGACCGCAGAGAACTTGACCTACCTCCAGGGGGCCACCAATGTGACCCGCATGGACTACCTCTCGCCGCTCAACAACGAGCTGGTCTTCGCGCTCGCCGTCGAGGCGCTGCTTGGAATCGAGATCCCGGAGAGGGCCACCTGGATCCGCATGCTGCTGTCCGAGCTCAACCGGATCTCCTCGCACGTGATGTGGCTCGCCACCAACGGGATGGACCTCGGTTCGAGCTCGATGATGATCTTTGGCTTCCGTGAGCGCGAGATGGTGATCTCCTTCTTCGAGAAGGCATCCGGCCTGCGGATGAACCACAACTACATCCGCCCCGGCGGGGTAGCCGCTGACCTGCCGGATGGTTGGGAGGACGACGTAATGGCGATCGCCGACACCATCGAGGCGCGGATCAAAGACTACAACGAGCTCCTCACCGGGCAGCCGATCTTCCATGAGCGCGTCTTCGGGGTCGGGATAATCCGGCCGGAGGAGGCGATCGCGCTGTCGGCGACCGGGCCCATCCTGCGCTCGACCGGAGTTCCTTGGGATCTCCGGAGGGAGATGCCCTACCTCTTCTACGACAAGGTGGACTTCGACGTCGTCGTCGGAACCGTTGGTGACACCTACGACCGGTACTCGGTGAGGATTCACGAGATCCTCCAGTCGATCCGCATCGTCCGGCAGGTGCTTGAGCGCATGCCCAGCGGTCCGTACCGGGCTCTCGACCCGAAGGTGACCCCCCCACCCCGGGCCCGGGTGGACGAGTCGATGGAGGCTCTGATCCACCACTTCAAACTCTTTACCGAGGGAATCCGGGTCCCACCGGGGGAGACCTACCAGGCGATCGAGTCGCCCCGGGGGGAGCTGGGCTGCTACATGGTCTCAGACGGTAGTGCGAAGCCCTACCGGATGCACATCAGGGGTCCTTCGTTCGTGAACCTCCAGTCGCTGCCGGTGATGCTCCACGGGGGGCTGCTGGCGGACGGCGTGGCGATTATCTCGTCGGTTGATCCGGTTATGGGAGAGGTGGATCGGTAGATGGGGCGCTTTGAAGGTGAACTGCTGGTGCGGGCGGAGAAGGTCGCCGGCCTCTATCCAGATCCACGGTCGGCCATCATTCCCCTTTGTCATCTCGCCCAGGAGCAGGACGGTTACGTGACCGAGGAGGCGATAGCCCACATCGCGGAGCTGGTGGGCGCTACCGGCGCGGAGGTACAGGGTACCGCCTCCTTCTACGACATGTTCAAGTTCGAGCCGGTTGGGGAGTACGTCATCGGGGTCTGCACCAACATCTCCTGCATGCTCCGCGGGGGTTACGGGCTGCTGGAGGCGGCCTCCAGCACTCTCGGCGTCCCGCCCGGCGAGACCACCCCAGACGGGATGTTCACCCTTGAGGAGGTGGAGTGCGTGGCCCACTGCGACAAGGCGCCGGCCGTCCAGATCAACTACCGTTACTTCGGACCTGTGGACAGCGAGGGCTTCGCCGAATTGGTGGGCCAGCTCAGGTCGGGAGAGCTTGACGGGCAGATCCCCAAGCACGGCACCCTGGGAAGGGTTCTGCGCGACGCCCCTCCTCTCATCCCGGTGGAGGAGATAGACGCCGAGCGGGCTCGGCAGGATGGGGAGCGGGAGGCGAGAGCCGCTTCCCGGGAGGTATAGGCGTGAGGATTGTAGGCGCAAGGCTCGAGCACGCCGATTCGCATACCCTGGAGCGGTTCCTGGCAACAGGCGGGAACAACGCATTAAGGAAGGCGCTGCTGGAGATGACCCCGGAGGCGGTGGCGGCGGAGGTTCTTACCGCCAACCTGCTGGGTCGTGGCGGCGCCGGCTTCGAGGCTGGCCGCAAGTGGGGGATGCTCCGGAAGGCCAAGCGGCGGTACCTGGTGGTCAACGGCGACGAGAGCGAGCCAGCCACCTTCAAGGACCACCTGCTGGTGGAGCGGGATCCCCACCAGTTGGTGGAGGGGGCGACCATTGCCGCGTACGCTATCGGGGCGTCGCTGGCGGTGATCTACCTCCGAGGCGAGTTTGCGCTCGGCCTAGAGCGCGTCCAGGAGGCGATCAACGACGCCTACCGGATCGGCGCTCTGGGGCGGGATATCTTCGGTTCGGGCTTCTCGGTTGACATCGTTCTGCAACCCGGAGCCGGAGCCTATATCTGCGGCGAGGAGACCGCTCTTCTCGAGTCGCTGGAGGGGAATCGGGGCTTTCCCCGGATCAAGCCCCCCTACTTCCCGGCGGTCATCGGCCTCTACGGCGATCCGACCATCGTCAACAATGTGGAGACGGTGTCGAACCTTCCCTGGATCGTCGAGAACGGGGGCGAGGCCTTCAAGAGCCTTGGCTCCGGCCGCTCGACCGGAACCCGGCTCTTCGCCCTCTCCGGCCAGGTCAACCGGCCCGGCGTCTACGAGGTAGAGATGACGAAGATCACCTTCCGGGATCTGATCTTTGGCGAGGAGTTCGGACAGGGTCTGGCCCCCTCGCGGAGCTTGACGGCCTTCATCCCGGGCGGCGCCTCCTCTCCATGGTTTTTCCCGGAGCATCTCGACCTGCCACTCGGGCAGGATGAGGTTGCAAAGGCCGGGTCGATGCTCGGGTCGGGCTCGGTGATCGTCATGGACGACTCCTCCTGCCCGGTGAGGTCGGCTTGGAGGATTGCCCGCTTCTTTGCCCGGGAGTCGTGCGGCCAGTGCACCCCGTGCCGCGAGGGCGGGACTTGGATCGACCGGATCATGGAGAGGATCGAGCGCGGGAACGGCCGGGAGGAGGATCTCGATCTGCTCCTCGACCTCTGCGACAACATCTCGCCCGGGGTGGTCTGGCCCCCGGCCCAGACCACGATCTGCGTGCTCGGCCCATCGATTCCCCCGGCGATCAGCGCGGCGATATCCCGTTTCCGTGACGATTTCTTGCTTCATATAAAGGAAGGGCGGTGCCCGCATGCCTGACGAGATGGTGTCGGTCACCCTCGACGGCCAGGTGGTTCAAGTACCCAAGGGAACTCCGATAATCGAGGCCCTCGACCAGATCGGCGTTCACATCCCCCGCTTCTGCTATCACTCGAGGATGAAGGCGGTCGGCGTCTGCCGGATGTGCCTGGTCGAGGTGTCGGGGCCGCGGGGATTCTCCATCCAGCCCTCCTGCTACCTGGCGGTGGCCGAGGGGATGGAGGTGGTGACGACCTCGGAGAAGGTGAAGAAGGCTCAGAGCGGGGTGATCGAGTTCCTGCTGGCCAACCACCCTCTCGACTGCCCGGTCTGCGACAAGGGGGGCGAGTGCCCGCTCCAGGACCAGGCGTTTGCCCATGGAGCCGGGGAGACCCGCTACGTGGAGGAGAAGCGGCACTACGCCAAGCCGATCCCGATCTCGCGCCTTATCAATCTCGATCGCGAGCGCTGCATCCAGTGCGACCGGTGCACCCGCTTTGCTGACGAGGTTGCCGGCGAGGCGCTCATCGACTTCAGGGGGAGGGGCAACGCGATCCGGATCTCCACCTTCTCCAGCGTGGAGTTCGACTCCTACTTCTCGGGAAACGTGACCCAGATCTGCCCGGTCGGGGCGCTGACCGCTACCCCGTACCGCTTCAAGGCGAGGCCCTGGGACCTGACCCAGGCCGCGTCGACCTGTGGCTGGTGCTCGATGGGGTGCCAGGTGTCGGTCCAGGCGAGCCAGAACGAGCTCACCCGGATGCTGGGGATCGATTCGGACGCGGTGAATCACAGCTGGCTCTGTGACCGCGGGCGTTTCGGGATCGCCGAGGTGAACAACCGGGACGCGCGCGTGCTCGTGCCAACGGCAAAGGCGAACGGGATTCGGGGCGAGGTCTCCTGGGCCAGCGCCGCTGCGACCGTCGCCAGGTTGGTCAAGCAGGCCAGAGCGAGCGGTGGGAACGCTTCGGTAGCGGTGATCGGTTCCGGAAGGCTAAACCTCGAGGACAGCTACGCCTGGGCGAAGCTCGCGCTCGACGTGGTGGGAACGCCGCTGGTCGACGGGGTTCTTGGCCAGGGCGAAGTCGCCTCCACCTGGTTCGAGCGTGCTGCCTCTATCGACCAGGCGCTAGCCGCTCGCGCCTTGATCGCCCTCAACGTTGAGCCCAAGGAGGAGGTCCCAGTTCTCCACCTCCGGCTGCGCGAGGCGGTGGGCAACGGGCTCCACCTGATCGAGGTCAACTCGACGGCAACCTCGCTCTCGCCGATGGCGGCAACCTCCATCCAGCTGTCGCCGGAGGGCGTCGGCGGGCTGGCAGAAGCTGTTGCGGCGAGCCTTCCCGATGGCGATGGCGACGTGGTGATCCTGGTGGGTGGGAGAAACCGGGCCATGGATCCGGCGATCACCGGCGGCATCCTTCGCGACCTGGTAGCCGCCGTACCCGGGGCGAGGATCTTGAGCGCTCTCGGCGCGTCCAACGTCCACGGCGCCTTCCTGGCGGGTCTGGCTCCCGGCGTGCTGCCGGGCGCGGCTCGCGGCGCGGTACCGAGCACCTGGAGGTCGCCGGCGGACTCTGGCCGGGCCAACTACGCCGGCATTCTTCGCGCCGCGGCGGCGGGCGAGGTCGGCGTCCTGCTCCTCCTGGACTGCGATCTTGAAGAGGTGGGGCTCACTCCGGAGGCGATCGAAGCCCTCGGTGAGCGGTGCGCGCTGGTTAGCCTGGCGTCCTACGAGTCGGCGACCACCCGGGCAGCCGCGGTAACGCTGCCCCTTGCCACCTGGGGAGAGGCCAGGGGGTCGGTGGTCAACGGCGAGGGACGGATGCTCCGGCTCGGCGAGCAGCTGGAGCCGGCTGGACTTTCCAAGCCCGGATGGGTCGCGGCGTCGCTGATCGCCGGCGACCTTGGTGACGACATGTCGATCCTCACGGCAGGCGATATCTGGGCCGAGCTCAAGGCTTGGGGAGGGGCGTTCGCCGGTGTCGAGCCGTCGATCTTCAGCTCGACTCTCGACGGCCCGCTCTTGCCGGTTGCCAGGTGGGAGGCCGGAGGGGCGCCACGCGCCCTCGATCCGGTCGCCACTCCCGGCATCTCCTCGGTCAGCAGGCAGGGTCCGGACTTCAGGGCGGGAGCCGTTCTCGACCCGTACGCGGTAGGTACCGGCGCGGCGCCGAGCGCCAAGGTTCTAGCCTCTGGCCGGGAGGTCCCGGCAGCGGTGGCTTCGGAAAGGGTTCCCATGGAGCTGGGCGTCCCGGGAGAGGATGAGGCGTGGCTGATTCTCTCGCGCCGGGTCTACGAGGCGGACGCCCGGCTCGCAGCCAACCCGGCGCTTGCGAGCTTTGTCCGCGGCGACCGGGTGAGGGTCTCCCCGGCCAGGCTCGCGCGCCTCGGGGCGTCCGACGGAGACCGGGTGCAGGTGGTCGGTCCGGTGGTGCTGCAGGCTGTGGCGCACGCCGACGACGCGATCCCCGATTGGGCGGTGGCAGTAGAAGGCCGGACGATCGCGGTGACGCACCTGATCGATGGTGCGGGGTGGTCACGAGTACGATTGGAGAGGCTTGATGGGTAGCGACCCCTTGCTAACGGGTCATCTTTCGCTGGCGGTCATCCTGATCGTCGTGGTGAAGGTTCTGGTGGCTTTCGTGGCGCTCCTGGTGTCGGTGCTGCTGGCGATCTGGATCGAGCGGAAGGTGATCGCCGACATGCAGAACCGGATCGGTCCCAACCGCGCCGGTCCCTGGGGGCTGCTGCAGAGCCTTGCCGACGGGATGAAGCTCTTCTTCAAGGAGGACCTCGTCCCGGAACGATCGGATCGGTTCGTCTTCAAGCTCGCTCCGTACCTGTCGGTCATCCCGGCATTTATCACCTTTACCCTGGTCCCGATCGGGGGATCGGTGGACATCTTCGGGCATCACACCCAGCTGCAGGTGGCGGACCCGCCGATCGGGATCCTGCTGCTGCTGGCGATGTCGTCGATCTCGGTCTACGGCGTGATGCTGGCTGGCTGGTCGTCGGGGTCCAAGTACCCGCTGCTGGGGTCGGTGCGGGCGTCGGCACAGATGATCTCGTACGAGGCGGCGATGGGCCTGTCGATAGCGTCGGTGGTGCTGATCACCGGGTCGCTCTCCACCCGGGACATGGTGACGCAGCAGCTGGGGACCTTCTTCGGGTTCATCCCGCACTGGAATCTGATCCGGCTCGGGATCATCCCCTTCCTGGTCTTCATTGTCGCGATCACGGCGGAGGTCAATCGGCCCCCGTTCGACCTGGTCGAGGCGGAGCAGGAGCTGGTGGGCGGCTTTCACACCGAGTACTCGTCGATCCGGTTCGCCCTTTTCTACCTAGCCGAGTACATGAACACCATCACCATGAGTGCGATCATGGTGACCATGTTCTTCGGGGGACCGGACGGACCGGACCCGACCTTTCTCCACTGGCTCTGGCCGATCCTGTGGTTCGTGGCGAAGACCGCCATCTTCTTCGTGATCTATGTGTGGTTCAGGGCGGCCCTTCCTCGCCTCCGCTACGACCAGCTGATGGACCTGGGTTGGAAGGTATTGATCCCGGTCTCGCTGGCCTGGCTTCTGGTGATAGCCGCCATGCGGGTCTCACGACCACTCGGGTTCGCGCTGGTGGCACTGGGATTCCTCGCCGCCCTGGTCCTGATGAGAGCCATATCGATCGGGCACGAACGCGCCGGGCAACCCAGGGTCCAGGCGTTGCCAGGGGAGGAGATCAATGGGGATTCTTAGCGGCCTGGGCGGGTTCAAGGTAACCCTCAAGCAGGTCTTCGAGCCCAGGGTTACCAAGCAGTACCCGGAGGAGAAGCGACCGAAGCCGCCGCGGTTTCACGGTCGCCACGTGCTCAACCGGTATCCGGACGGCATGGAGAAGTGCATCGGCTGCGAGCTGTGCGCGGGGGTCTGCCCGGCCAAGTGCATCTACGTGCGAGGAGCCGATAACGATCCGTCGAACCCGACCTCCCCCGGGGAGCGCTTCGGCTTCGTTTACGAGATCAACTTCCTGCGTTGCATCCACTGCGACATGTGCGTCGAAGCGTGCCCGACGGAGGCGATCACGGAGTCGAAGATGTTCGAGTTCTCCTTCACCAACAGGGCGGACGCTATCTACACCAAGGCAGAGCTCTTGGTGGACGGGGAGGGATCGGTGCGCCGGCTCGACTGGGAGGACTGGCGGGACGAGGACGAGGAGTACACGTCGGGATGGGTGAGGGCGACCGCCCCATCGGGCGACCCGGCCTTTCAGGGAATTCCGAGCTGGTCAGGAGAGCTCGGGTTTGGGATTCGCGAGCCGGAGCGGGGCCAGTCCGACCTGGCGGTCGAGGAGGCCACCGAGCAGTTCCCGCTGCGGCAGATCCTCGCCGACCGGATCTCGCGAAAGCTGGGAGGTAGGGTCAGGTGATCTTGGCTGCGATTTCGATCCCGCAGCTCGTCGTCTTCGTGGTGGCGGTGGCCATCGTAGGCGTGGGCGGTGTCGGGTTGCTGGCGGCGAGGCACACGGTGCACTCGGCTCTCTTTCTGGTGATGACGCTATTTGGAGTGGCGATTCTCTTCATCGAGGAGGGCGCGGAGTTTCTGGCGGCGGTCCAGGTGATCGTCTACGCCGGCGCCATCGTCGTTCTCTTCCTGTTCGTGATCATGCTGCTCGGGGTGGACCGGGTCGAGGTTCCCGCCTTTGTGGCCGATCGCAACCGGATCGTGCTCGCCGGGGTCGGCGTGCTCGCGGTCTTGGTCGAGCTGTTCTACGTGGCGAGCGGGGCGTGGAGCACCGGCGCCAGCTCCCAGTCCGGCAGCTTGAGCTCGGGCCAGAACCTGGGCGTCTTGGCTAGATCGGTGTTCACCACCTACGTCTACCCCTTCGAGCTCACCGGCGCGTTGCTGGTGATCGCGGTGGTGGGTGCGGTGGTTCTCTCTAAACGGCTGATCGGAAGGCGGGAGGTGGATCGTTGACGATTCCCGGCAGCTGGTACCTGGTTGTCGCGGCCCTGCTCTTCGGGCTGGGTGCTTTTGGGGTGCTGACCAGGCGGAACGTGATCGTGATGTTCATGTCCCTCGAGTTGATGCTGAACGCGGTAAACCTAACCTTCGTCTCCTACGCGCGGATGCTCAACGACGTAGGTGGCCAGGTCGATGTCTTCTTCGTGCTGGTGGTGGCGGCGGCCGAGGTGGTAGTTGGCCTCGGAATCATCGTGGCCATCTTCCGGCAGCGGGCAACGGTAACCGCTGACGACATTTCGAGTTTGAAGGGCTAGCGATGAGTGCAGTCGGATTTGTGGTTCTCTTCCCGCTCCTGGGCTTTCTAATCCTGCTCGCCATTGGAAAGCGCCTGGGCGATCCGAAGGCCGGCTGGATCGGCACGGGGGCAGTGCTCGCCAGCTTCGTGTCGGCCATCGTGGTGTGGTTGAGCAGGCTGGGGAACGAGGGGCATCCTTACGTCCTCCGGCTCTTCGATTGGTTCTCCGCGGGAGGGTTTCACGCCAACGTGAGCCTGCGGGTCGACGGGCTCTCGGTGGCCATGATCCTCTTCGTCACCGGGGTGGCGACCCTGATCCACCTCTACTCCATCGGCTACATGAAGGGCGATTCCCGGTACCATCAGTTCTTCGTCTACCTGAACCTCTTCGTCTTCTCGATGACGGTGCTGGTCACCGCCAACACCTTGCCGCTGGCCTTCCTGGGATGGGAAGGGGTCGGCGCCTGCTCGTACTGGCTGATCTCCTTCTGGTTCGAGCGGCCGACGGCCGCCAGCGCCGGGAAGAAGGCCTTTATCGTCAACCGGATCGGCGACACCGGCTTCCTGCTCGGGACCTTCCTGGTCTTCCAGCACCTGGGCTCGGTCTCCTTCAGCCGGATCACCGCCGGCTCCCTCAACCTCTCTCCGGATACGGCGACGGCGATCGTTCTCCTGTTCTTCCTGGCGGCGGCGGGCAAGTCGGCCCAGCTCCCGCTCTTTACCTGGCTTCTCGACGCCATGGAGGGCCCGACGCCGGTCTCGGCGCTGATCCACGCCGCCACCATGGTCACCGCTGGCGTCTACCTGATGGCGAGGCTTTCGCCGATCCTCGCCCTCGCCCACACCGCGGATCTGGTGATCGCCATCATCGGCGTGGCGACCGCCTTCGTGGCGGCGATGGCCGCGACCGCGCAGACCGACATCAAGAAGATCGTCGCCTACTCCACGGTTAGCCAGCTCGGGTACATGATGCTCGGGATCGGAACCGGGGCCTACACCGCTGCTATCTTTCTAATGATCACCCACGCCTTCTACAAGGCGCTGATCTTCCTCGGCTCCGGGTCGGTGATCCACTCGCTCGACGGGGAGCAGAACATCCGGAAGATGGGTGCGCTGCGAAAGTTCATGCCCATCACCACGGTGACGATGATCCTCGCGTGGCTCTCGATCGCCGGCGTTCCTCCCTTCTCCGGCTTCTTCTCCAAGGGAGCGGTGCTCGAGAACGCCTTCGGCGACAGCCCGTTCCTCTGGGCTGCCGGGGTGATCACCGCCCTGCTGACCGCGTACTACATGGGCAGGCTGGTTTACGTGGTCTTCTATGGGACTCCGCGATTCGAGGAGGTCACCCACGGGCACGACCCGCACGAGTCTCCCTCAGTGATGACGATCCCGCTGGTGGTGCTGGCCGCGGCAGCGGTGCTCGGCGGGTTGCTCAACCTTCCTGTTGGCGGCTTTGGCTTCCTGGGGAGCTGGCTGGCGCCGGTCTTCGGTACGGCGCAGGCCGCTTACCCGATGTCCACCGGGTTGAAGGACGCCCTGATGGGTACGGACGCGGTGGTGGCTCTTCTCGGGGTGTTCCTCTCCTGGCGTGCCTGGAGGGGCGCCTCGGAAAATCCGGCGCTGGAGCGCAAGGTGTTCCTGAATGGCTGGTACATAGACGCCTTCTACGACCGGGTGTTTGCCCGGACTGGAACCGCAGTAGCCGAGTTAGCGGACACAGTCGTCGACCAGCGGGTAGTCGACGGAGCGGTGACCGGGGTGGCGGGCGTTGCCCGGCTGGTCGGCGGTGCCGGCCGGAAGGTCCAGTCCGGCCTGGTCCGGAGCTATCTGCTGATCATGGTCGGCGGGCTGATCGTCATGCTTGGTTACGTGCTCACCGTGGCCGCGCGTTAGAGGGGTAGTTTGATGGGTTATCTCGATTGGTTGATCGCCGTACCGGCGGTAGGGGCGCTGGCCGTCCCGTTCATCTCGCTCCCCGAGGAGAGGCGGAACCTGGTTCGCGGCTTCGGGTTGGCTATCTCCCTGGTTGAGCTGGTGCTGGCCGCGGTGGTCGGGATCAAGTTCAATCCGCACGCCACCGGGTACCAGTTCGTCACCAACGTCCACTGGATCGGCAGCTTTGGCGTCAGCTGGTTCCTGGGAGCCGATGGGATCACCCTGGTTCTGATCCTGCTCACCGCGCTCCTCTTCGTGATCGCGATGTTCGCGATGAAGGGTGTCAAGGACTTTCGCGCCTACGTGGGATGGATGCTCCTGCTGGAGGCGGCCTGCATGGGAAGCTTCACGTCACTCGACCTCTTCGCCTTCTTCGTCTTCTTCGAGCTCACCCTGATCCCGAGCTACTTCCTCATCGCCGACTTCGGGATGGGGGCATCGGGCCGTGCGGCAGTGAAGTTCTTCGTGTACACCTTCGCCGGATCCGCGCTCCTGCTGGTCGGCATCGTGTCGCTGGTGTTCATCCACGATTCCGAGACCCACCACCTGACCTTCTCGCTCCCGGCGCTGATGAACACCCACCTCTCTGGGACCACCCAGCTGCTGCTGTTCCTCGCCTTTACGGCCGCGTTCGCCGTCAAGACGCCGATCTTCCCGTTCCATACCTGGTCCCCGGATGCCTACCGGGCGGCTCCGATACCGGCGGTCGTGATGCTCGCCGGTGTCATGGCCAAGCTGGGAAGCTACGGCATCATCCGCTTCGACCTCGAGCTCTTCCCATCGACCGCCCGATCGCTTGCGTGGCTGATGCTCACGCTCGCTGTCATCGGGATCCTCTACGGGGCGGTGGTCGCAGCGGGTGAGCGCGATCTGGGCCGGCTGGTCGCCTACTCCTCGCTCTCGCACATGGGCTTCATCGTCCTCGGCATCTTCGCCTTCACTACGGAGGGGATGTCCGGTTCGATCCTGCAGATGGTGAACCACGGGATCTACACCGCCGCCCTCTTCCTCTTCCTGGGGATGATCTACGAGCGGCGGGGGACTCTCGACGTCGGGAAGCTTGGTGGGCTGCAGAAGCGCGCTCCCATCTTCGCGGCCATGTTCATGCTGGTGGTGATGGCCTCCGTCGGCCTACCCGGGTTGAACGGCTTCGTCGGGGAGTTCTTGATCCTGCTGGGGACGTTCATCACCCACCGGTGGTGGGCGGTGGCCGCCGTCGCTGGAGTCGTGGCATCGGCGGTGTATATGCTCTGGGCCTACCAGCGCGCGTTCCATCGCAGCCAGGCCGACGCCCCTCCCTTCGGGGAGATCAGGCTGAAGGAGGCTCTGCTGGTAGCTCCGCTGCTCGCGCTCATCGTGCTGCTGGGCGTCTACCCGGCCCCGCTGCTCTCCCGGATCGGCCCCACCGCTTCGTCGGTAGTCCAGCACGTGCTAGCGGCCAAGGCGCCTGGCGCGGCCGCTGCCTCCCTCCCGGCGGTAGTTAAAGGAGTGAAGTGATCTTCGCAAACGTTCTCTCGCAGCTGCCCATCGCGTTGCCGGCCATCTCGTACCGGGCGGTAGCTCCCGAGCTGGTGCTGTTCGGCGGCGCGCTGCTGATCCTGCTGGTTTCGGCGACCACCGGCAGGAAGGAGCACCCCGGCCTCTACCGGGCGATCGCGCTGGCCGCCGCGGTAGTAGAGGGCGGGTTCTCTGGATACCAGCTCTACCTGGCGCAGGGCGCCAAGGCTTCGCTTGCCGTCGCCGGATCCATCGCCTACGATGGCTTCTCGGCGTTTGCCGGCATCGTGGTGGCCGCCGTACTGATCCTCGGGATCTTGATCGGCCCCGGCTTCGTGCAGCGGATCGCCGGAGACGGGCCGGAGTACCTGGTACTGGTGCTGGTCTCGGCGATGGGCGCGCTGGTGATGGCGCAGGGCGAGGACCTGATCGTCATCTTCATCGGCCTGGAGATCCTGTCGATCGCGCTCTACGTGTTGGTCGGGTACCGTATCGGCGACGGCCTGGCTCGCGAGGCGGCCTTCAAGTACTTCATCCTCGGTGGTTTCTCCTCGGCGATCTTCCTCTACGGAACGGCGCTGGTCTACGGGGCTACCGGCTCTACGAACCTCGCCAAGATCGCCAACTTCCTGAGCGTAAACGTCCTTGTCCATAACGGCGTGCTGCTTTTCGGGTTGGCGCTGCTCCTGCTCGGGTTTGGCTTCAAGGTATCGGCGGTTCCCTTCCACCTGTGGTCGCCCGATGTCTACCAAGGCGCGCCGACATCGGTAACCGGGTACATGGCCGCGATGGCCAAGGTGGGGGCCTTTGCCGCTTTGATCAGGGTGTTCGATGTCGCCTTCGGCAGCCAGATCACCTTGTGGCGCCCGATCGTCGTGGGACTTGCGATTCTCTCCATGCTCTTTGGCGCGCTCTTCGCTCTCCGGCAGCGGGAGCTGAAGAAGATCCTGGCCTACTCCTCGATCAACCACGCCGGCTTCATCCTCCTCGGCGTCTACGCCGGCACCGCTGCCGCGATATCCAACACGCTGTTCTACCTTGTCGCTTACGCCGTGATCGTGGTCGGAACCTTTGGACTGGTCTCCATCATCCAGGATTCGCTCGGCGTCGTCGAGGGTTCGTGCTCGCTCGACCAGCTCCGGGGGCTTGCACGCTCCCGTCCCGCCCTTGCGACGGTGACGGCGATCATGGTGCTGGCTCAGGCGGGCGCCCCGTTCACTACCGGCTTTCTCGCCAAGTTCTCGATCATCGTCTCGGTGGTGGAGATCCGCGAGTACTGGATTGCCGTAGTTGCGATGATCTCGGCGGCGATCGCGGTCGCCTTCTACCTGCGGATCGTGCTGGCGATGTTCAGGGGCGAACAGGAGCAGGAGGTGGAGGGGGAGCGCGTGCTCGCCATCCAGGGGGCGGCGACCGAGATCCCCGGCAGGCGGCCGGCGCTGGCCTGGATCGGGGTTTCGCTCTCGCTTCTCTTTACCATCGGCTTCGGAGTGTTCCCGCAACCCCTGCTCGACCTGGCCGCCCGGGCGCACATCATCGGGTAGCTGGCGGAGGGCCCGCCTTCTACTCCGCGGGGGAGACCAGGCGGCCGATGACGGGGAGGTCCCAGAGGGACTCCGCTCGCGCCACGGCCAGGGCGACCTGGGGGAGATGCTCTATGGTGTCCACGGCGAGAAATCGTGGCTGCCATTCGGGTTCGAACTTGGAGTTGAACCGCCAGAGGGATTCGATCTGCATCGATTCGGAGAGCCGGCCCAGCATCCAGCGCTCTACCTTCACCCCGATGGAGGCGTTGCCGGTGCTGGCCAGCACCGCCCTCATGGCGGCGAAGTTGAGGCTCAGGTGCTTGAAACCGCGGGAGTGGAGTTCCCGGATGGTCTCGACTATGAGCAGGTCAAACATTCCGTTGGGGTGATTCTGCAGGTCACGGCGCATCAGATCGAGGGAGTACCCCTCGACGGCCGGCGCCGGAACCCACTGGCAGAAGCCGGAGATCCGGCCATCGGGACCGGTGCAGACGCTCATCAGCAGGTCGGTGTCCTGGGGGTCGAAGATCCTCCCCAGGGTCATCGAGAAGCCCCGCTCCCGATCTCCCCGGCGCGAGTCCCGCATCACCGCCACCACCTCGTTCCGGCGTGACTCGTCGAGATCGAGCGGATTCAGCACCCTGACCGTGTACCCGTAGCGGGTCATTCGGCCCACCGCCTGCCGCAGGCTCTTGTGCGCCTTGCCGGCGAGATCCATCGGTGAGAGCGCTACCAGAGCCTCGTCCCCGATGTAGAAGGTCCGCATCTTGAGCTCGCGATAGGCCTCCGCCCACTCGCTGCTCGCTCCGAGGATCGCTACCGCCCTCCCAGATCTGGTCGTCTCGCCGAGGAACCCGGCAAACTCGTGCCGCGCCCGTGCCGGAGGCCCGATGGGGTCCGGGGAGACGATCACCGTAGAGCCGAAGTCACCGTAGGCGATAAGGGTGGCGTGGCGGATCCGGATCGACTTGTCCTCTCGGACGGCAAAGTAGTCGAGGGTGCTTTGAGCGTACCGCTCGAGGATGCGGCGGGCCTCCGGCGCCCGCGGCAGCTCGAGGAGGTCGGCGGGGATCAGCTTCCGGTAGGGCGCGAGCAGGGACCAGACCAGGGCGACCAGGAGCACGAGGCCGGAGAGAGTGAGGGCGTCCAGGAATTTTCCCTGGTCGAAGGGGGGAGGAGCGCCGGTGGCGACCCCGGCCGCAGATCCGGCTATCGACGTGATTGCGTGGGAGAGCGAGTAGGGGGCGCCGCGATGGAGCATGACGTGGTCGGCCAGGGAGGCCAGTGTCGCTACCGCGAGAAGGGTGACCGCGGTGGCGGCTACCCGCATGATGGAGGCGATCCGGCGGCGTTCGCTTCCCGGCTGGTCGAAGGCGGAGCGGCGCACCAGCAGTGCTATGGCCGCCGTCAGCAGGAGCGCGGTAGCCACTACGTGCAACCGCCCAGCCAGATTTGAGAAGATGGCCACCGCGAGCAGGGCCAGCGAGATCTGGAAGGAGCGGCGCTGCCCCTGCCGCAGCCCCTCCGCCAGCGCTATCAGGGCGACCCCGGTTGCCGCCGAGATAGCGTCCGCGTAGCGGGGAACGGTAGGCAGCTCCGGGATGATCGTCCGGATGAGGTGCAGGTGGTGGGAGAGGGGAGGAAACAAGGCCGACACCAGCTCGGCAAGGCCGGCCACGGCGAGGATGATGGCGACCAGGCGCCGGGCCGATGTGCTCTTCTCCCCGGCTCCCTGGAGCCTTGGCCATCCCGGCCCCTCCGGGAGGGTGGCAAGGGTCCGGATCGCCGTCACCGGGCGGAAGGCGAGCCGCCCAGGCAGCCGCGGGAACGGATCGGAGCCGCGCTCGTGCAGGCGCACGCGCAGCTCGGCGCCGCCCTCGAACTCGAGCCAGGTGGCTGCGTAGATGCGGTGGTAGACCGGCATCAGCGGCAGGCGCAGCTGGATCGGCCTCACCGTCTCGCGGAAGACTCCGGGGCAGGCGTACACTCCCGTCCCGATCATCGCGAGCTCGGCGCTCATCCCGGCCCCGCTGACCAAGCCGGAGTAACCCTGGCTCAGGTACCCATCCAGCCGGAGGCGGTCTGCTGCGTTGGGATCGGCGGCGCCAAGGGCCGAGGAGAGCGGTTGGTCGAGGATTCCGAGCAGGGCCCTGCTGGTGGTGACGGAGACGGCAATGACCAGGAGCAGGTCGAGGATGAAGGTCACGGCGATGAGGCTCCCGCGGTCAAGCGCCGGCGAGTTGCGGAGGTGCGAGAGCAGGGGGAGGGTGAGCAGGATCGGGATCCGGATAGCGGTCACCGCCGCCAGCGGGAGCAGGATCCAGGGTGCAAGCGCCCTCATCCGGTAGTAGAGGGTCCGCGATACCAGGTAGCGGGAGATGGGCTCGCTCGGGTCGAGGTCGAGGGCGTCCCGCAGGTACCGGGTTTGAGAGGCAAGGCGGCCGAGCACGCTCCGGCGGACTATGGCGTCCGTCAGCTGCTCTTGCGTCGTGCCCGCCTCGAGCCGCAGGCTGGCCGGCTTTCCGCCCGAGTGGTACCGGAGGTTGATGGCGCCGGCCACGGTTGCCGCCGCCCCGAGCCCGGTTGCAAGGCTTTCCGCTCCGAACCGCTCCCGGTCGGAGTCGCCGGGCACGATCACCGTGCGCGCGGGTATCGATGCCAGCTGCGCGAGGAGAGCGGAGGAGGCGGCCATCTCCCGGGCATCATCGGGATCCTGCTCGGGGTCGAGCAGGTTGCCAAGGACGATCACGAAGTCGTCGGCGGTCAGGTCACCGGTCGCGTCCTCGAGGAAGGACGCCTCGATCTCCGAGGGCCGATCCTTGTTGAGCCAGAGGTTTCCCAGCACGACCGCTCGGGATCCCGGCACAAGGTCAAGGTCGATCCCGAACAGCGACATGGGCCAACCTGGTCAGTCCCGGAAGTTCACGTACTGCAGCGGGAGGTCGGTTATCTCCTCTTTGAGGTAGGCGATGGCGCTCTGGAGGTCGTCGCGCTTCTTCGCGGTTAGCCGGACCCGGTCTCCCTGGATCTGGGCCTGCACTCCCTTGATCGCCGACCCCTTGATCGCCGTGGTCACCTGCTTTGCCCGGTCGCCCTCGAGCCCGGAGACGAGCTTGACCACCTGGCGAACCGTCCCCTTGGCCGCCTCCTCGATCTTGCCGCGATCGAGGACCTTTAGCGAGATCGACCGCTTTACCAGCCGCTCCTCCAGGACGGTCATGGCCGCGCGGAGCCGATCCTCCGTCGAAGAGGTCAGGGTGAGCGTGCTCTCCTTCTCGGAGAGGTGGACTGCCGATCCGGTACCTTTGAAGTCGAAGCGTGTAGCCAGCTCCCGGGAGGCTTGGTCTACCGCATTTTTCACTTCTTGCATGTCAATTTCCGAGACTACGTCGAAGGATGGCATGCCTCTAGACTATTATCTCTAGAGCTGGGTCGGTGCCCGAGTGGCCAATGGGAGCAGACTGTAAATCTGCCGGCGTACGCCTACGGGGGTTCGAATCCCTCCCGGCCCACCAGCAGCCACGCCGAGCGATGGTGGCTAAGGGATGGCAGGTCGCTAGCGTGTGCCATCGCGGCTGGTGCTGCTAGAGTGGTTCGGATGGTGGTGAGCTTTGGCTACTAGGCTGACCTGGAGTTCCGCGACCGGCATCCTGGTGAGGCTCGATCGCGGGGTGACCAGGGTCTCTTCCTGGATCCCGAGCGATGCCTTCATGGAGCTCAACCCGCTCCCGGTGGGGTTCCTGGGATCGGTGCTGGTGATGCTGGGGTCGTTCCAGGCCAACTCCCCCTTCACCTCCAAGATCCCCGGCTCCTGGTACATCGGCGTCCCCACCTCCCCGCACCCTGGAAACCTGCTCGTCGAGCTCGGAGCGAACACGCTTGTCTACCTGGGGTTGTTCCTTACCGGGCTGGCCTGGGTCCGGCTGGTCGCCGGCGTGCGCCGGGGAGAGGCGGTAGGCCGGCCGTGGCTGCTCTTCTGGCTTTGGGTGCTTCCGCTTATGGTCGCGGGACCGCTCTTCTCCCGGGACGTCTACTCCTACGCCGCCCAGGGCCAGATGGTCAGCCAGGGGATCTCGCCTTACAAGGGGGGTCCTTCCCTCCTCGGCACCTCGCCATTCCTGCCCACGGTTGACCCGCTCTGGGGGAGCGCCAGGGCGCCCTACGGACCGCTTTTCCTGATTGCGGACGGTCTCCTGGTCACCGTCTCTGGACACTCGCCGCTGCTCTCTGTGCTGCTTCTCCGGCTGGTAGCGCTCCTGTCGGTGGTGGCTATCGGCTTTTTCGTCCGCCGGATCGCCACCATCATGAGGGTGAACCGGGACCTCGCCTTCGTGCTCTCGGCGGCCAACCCGGTGCTCCTCTATACCTTCGCGTCGGCGGGGCACAACGACGCGCTGATGACCGCCCTGATGATGGCGGGTATCTACCTGTTCCTGAAGGACCGGCGCTTTCTCGGGATCGTGGTGGTGGCCCTGGCGGCTTCGGTCAAGGTTCCCGCGATCGTCGCGATCGGGTTCATGGGCTACAACTGGACCCGCTCCTCCACCGTCATCGACAGGATGCGCGGCCTGCTGATCGCCCTGATGATCACCGCGGCCACCTTTGTCCTGCTCGGCTACGCCAGCCACTTTGGCCTCGGCTGGATTTCGGCGCTTTCGACGCCGGGGTCGGTACTCTCCTTCGAGGACCCGATCGACGCCGTTGGCTTTGCGCTGGGCTCGCTGCTCAAGGTCGCCGGGCTCCCCGCTGGGCCGAGCCTGGTGGTAGGGGGCCTTCGGATCATTGGCGACCTTATCGTGCTGGTGGTGGGCGCGTTTGCCGTGCTGGGAAGCACCGGCAGGACGATGCTGCGGCTCGCCGGCGTCACCCTGATCGTGACCGTCGTGCTCGGGCCGGTGATCTGGCCCTGGTACCTCGGCTGGGGGATCGTGCTACTCTCGCTGGGCGCTGGCGAGCTGGTCTCGGACTTTCTCATCGCGCTCACCCTCTCTGCACTCCCGATCGACCTGCTCGGGCTGCCTACCGTGCTTGCCTGGTTTGGCTACCTGGTCCTGGTCGTCATCGTCTGGCGGTTCCGCGACCACCTGGCTAGGGAGTTCAAGGAGGCGTGGTCCCGCGCCCTCCTGTCGCTTGACGAGCTCCTTCCTGCCTGGATAACCGGCCGGTTGCCCGCGGTGCTCCGGGTTGAACGTTAAAGCAGCCGCCGATCTGCTGGCGGAGAGAGATCCGCTGGTCGCGACGCTGCTCCAACGTCACGGATACCCCAGGCTGAGCCGGGAGTCCTTCGATCCGGGGAGGATGGAGCCCACCCCGGAGAGCGACACCTTCGCCTTTCTGGTGGAGACTGTCGTCTACCAGCAGCTCTCCGGAAGCTCCGCGCGGGCGATCTTTTCCCGGTTGAGTGGCGCCTTCACGCTTGCTCCCAAGGTGTTCGACGCGGCCGATCCGGCTGAGCTTGCTGCGGTCGGCCTCTCCCGTCCGAAGATCGCCACCATCAAGCGCCTGGCCCGGACGGTGCTCGATGGTGGCATCGATCTCCAGTCGTTCGGTGCCATGACCGACGCCGAGGTACGTGCGGCGGTCTCGGCGCTGCCCGGGTTCGGGCCCTGGAGCGCGAACATGGTGCTCATCTTCCATCTCCGGCGGCTGAACGTCTGGCCGGTCCAGGACCTGGCCTTCAAGCGCAGCGCCTGCCGCCTGCTGGAGCTCGGGATCGGTGCCGGCAGCGAGGCGGTAGAGGCTTCCGGATCGCGGTTCGAGCCGTACCGCACCGTCGCCGCCTGGCTCTTCTGGGCCGACGACGCCACCGCCTCCGGCTAGAGCATCTTCTGGAGGATGGCGAGGTCGACCCACCGGCCGAACTTCCGGCCGATCTCCTCCTGGACCCCTACCAGCCGGAAACCAAGCCGCTGATGCAGAGCGACGGACGCGTGATGGTCGGCGACGATGTTGGCGATGCAGCTGTGAAAGCCCAGGTCTTTGGCGACCGAGAGCAGCTCGGCCAGGAGCAGCTTGCCGATCCCCATCCTCCAGTAGGAGGGATCCAGGTAGATCGAGTCCTCCACCGTCGAGGAGTAGCCCGGCCTTGGCCGGTAGGGTGAGAGCGACGCGAAGCCCGCGAACTCGCCATCGGCAAGGGCTGCTATCGCGGTGTAGATCCCCTGGTGGTCGTGGATCCAGCGCTCCTGTTGCCCGATCGTCCTCGGCTCTAGATCGAGGGTGGCAAGCGTTGAAGTTACCGCGTAGTTGTAGATCTTCCGCGTCACCTCGAGATCGTCGAGCGAAACAGGTCTGAAGGTTACCGTGATTCTGGGCTGATCGCTATCCATTCCGGTTCCACGCTAGGGGCCGGTATAGCTCGCCGCAACCTGTTCACGGCTGGCACTCTCTCCCGCCTGAAGGCGCAAGATGCTGCCCGTGCCGCGTCACCCCGGGGCCCGGCCCGGCCGCCTCCCCTCGGCCTGCCGGTTGGGAGCAGCTTGAGCTTCGCGTTGGACGTGGACGGGATCGCCTGGCGCCGGTGACGGGCTTAGAGGGCACTAGAGGTAGAGGCTCTGCAGTAGCGCTGGCATCAGCCGGCCGGCCGCGAGCTCGCCAGCTACCCGGGATAGCGCCGGCACGGCGGTGGCATCCGCTCCGGCGGGAGCGGAGAGGACGAAGCGGTTAAGGCGATCTTCGATCTCCTGGCGAGCCATGACCTCGTCGGTCTTGGTCGGGCGCAGCGAGTCCAGCGCCTCGCGGACTCGTGATGCCCCGCTAGCCGTCTCGAAGGAGAAGATTCGCCCGGCCAGCTCAGCCGCGTCGGTGTGGGGCTCCTGGGCAAGGGCCTGGACGTAGACGGCCAGCGACCGTCTCGGGGTGAGCAGGTTTACGGTTGCCGCGTCCAGGTTTCCGGATTCGAGGAAGGTGCGCCGCTCGAGCCAGCTCTTCGGGATGTCCAGGCCGTTGAGGTGCTCGGCGGCCTGGCGCACGCCGGCGGCGATCTCGGCTACGCGCCCGGTGTCGAAGAGATCGGCGGGGCGGGATACCACCTTGCGCAGGCCGAGGGCGGTGCTTCTCAGGAGCGACTGCAGGGTCAGGTAGGCCTCCATCCTCACCTCGAAGGAGCCGGTGCTCTCGGAGACGAGTTCCCAGGTGATCTGCTCCGCATCCACTATCCAGATCGCCAGCGCCGCATACTCGGCTGCCTCGAGGTAGTTGAGGTTGCCGGCGGTGGCGATCGAATGGGCGCCGAAGATCCCCACGTGGTTGACCAGGAGGTTCGCCAGGGTGGTGGCGACGATCTCGCGCCGGAGCGGGTGGCGGGCCTCCAACGCCCCGGGCAGGGAGCGGATCGGCACCGGCAGGTATCCGGCAAAGAGCTGCTTCGTGAGATCGTGCTCGAGAAGGTCTGACGCGATCAGCTGCCGGTCGAGGTCGAGCTTGGTGTAGGAGATGATGATCGAGAGCTCCGCCCGGGAGAGCGGGCGGCCGGGGGTGGTGGCAGTCGTCACGCCGGGGTCGGGGAGGTGCTCCACCCTGGGGTCGAGACCGGTCGAGGCCACCAGATGGGAGAGGAGGGAGTTGATCTCGTCCCAGGCGTTCGCGTAGCGCGCCTCGGCCGCCGACAGCACCCAGTTCTGGTAGACGTTGTCGGCAAGGACCTGCTCCTCGACCTCCGGCTGGCACCTTGCGAGGAGGCCGTTCCTGGATCCGGCGTCGAGCAGCCCGCGGGCGGCCATGGCGTCGAGCTGGATCTTTAGGTTGACCTCGTGATCGGAGGTGTCGACCCCGGCCGAGTTGTCGATGGAGTCGGTATTGCACCGGCCCCCGCTCAGGCAGTACTCGATCCGGCCCGGTTGGGTGAGGCCAAGGTTTCCCCCCTCGCCGATAACCCGGGCCCGGGCGTCGCGGCCGTCGACGCGGACGCTGTCGTTGGCCTTGTCCATGACGTCGAGGTTGCTCTCGGCGGATGCCTTTACGTAGGTGCCGATGCCACCGTTGAAGAGGAGGTCCACCGGCGCCGCCAGGATGGCGTGGATCAGCTGCGATGGTTCGAGCTGGCCCGGCTCGATGCCGAGCGCCGCCGCCGCCTGGGGGGAGAGATCGATCCGCTTGAGCGTGCGGGGGTAGACGCCGCCGCCTGCGGAGATCTCGTTCGCCGGGTAGTCGGCCCAGCTCGTTCCCGACCCCCGGGCAAAGAGAGCCGCCCTCGCTTCGAAGGTGCGGGCCGGATCGGGGTTCGGGTCGAGGAAGATGTGGCGGTGATCGAAGGCGGCGACCAGCTTGAGCTGGCGGGAGCGGAGCATCCCGTTCCCGAAGACGTCCCCGGACATGTCGCCGATCCCGACCACGGTGACCGGCGTCGCCGCCACGTCCACCCCCAGCGCATCGAAGTGGTGGGCGACGGACACCCAGGCGCCTTTGGCGGTGATGCCCATCTCCTTGTGGTCAAAGCCGTTGGAGCCCCCGGAGGCGAAGGCGTCGTTGAGCCAGAACCCGCGGTCGATCGCGATCCGGTTGGCGATGTCGGAGAAGGCGGCCGTCCCCTTGTCGGCGGCGACCACCAGGTAGTGGTCGTCCCCGTCGTAGCGGACCGTCCGATCGGGTGGGACGATGGCACCGTTCTCGAGGTTGTCGGTGATCGACAGCAGGGCGTTCATGAAAACCCGGTAGGAGCGCTCGATCCGGGCAGCGTTGCCGCCCTTGGGGTCGAGGTCGCGGACGATGAAGCCACCTTTGGCGCCTACCGGGACGATCACGGCGTTCTTGACGTTCTGGGCCTTCATAAGGCCGAGAATCTCGGTCCTGAAGTCCTCGACCCGGTCCGAGAAGCGGATGCCGCCGCGGGCGATCTTGCCGCCCCGCAGGTGCACTGCCTCGGTGGTGGCCGAGCGTACATAGATCTCGAACATCGGCTTCGGCTCGGGCAGGAAGCCGACCTTGGCGGGGTCGAGCTTGAAGGCGATCGTCTCCCGCTGCCGGTGGTAGAAGTTGGTCCGGCTCATCGCGAGGACAAGGGCGAGCATCCCCCGGAGGATCTTGTCGTGGTCGAGCGACTCGACCGCAGCCAGCCGCTCGTTGATCTCCGCCGAGAGCCGGGCGGTGGCCTCCTCGCGGCTGGCGGCGGAGCTGCCAACGTCGAAGCGGCGCAGGAACAGCTCGGCAAGGCCCGTCGCGATCTGCGGGTTCGCCACCAGGGCGTAGCGGGCGTAGGTCTCGGAGTAGCCCAGGGTTCCGAGGCGGATGTACGCGGCGAGCGCCCTCAGGACCTCGATGGCGGGCGCTTCCAACCCGGCGGAGAGGCAGAGCTGGTTAAGCGGATCGTTCTCGGTCTCTCCCTGCCATACCAGGGTGAGGAACTCCTCCAGGGGGGAGCTGACCGCGTCGTCGAGGACCCCTACCACCAGGCTCGGGCCGGCGGCTACCTCGAGGTCGATGATCCAGATATCCCGATCGGAGACTCGGGCCCGGTAGGGAAGCTCCTCGATCACCTTGAGTCCGAAGTTCTCCACCACGGGGACCATGTCGGTGAGCGTCGGCCGGTCGGCGAGGGCGATCAGGTGGATGTGGGCCTGCCCGCCGCCGACCAACACGCGGGCCTTGACCCGCTCGCCGGAACGGAGCAGCTCCTCGATGGCTGCGAGGTCCGCAAGAGCGCGCTCGTCCGGCTCGTCGAGCATGAAGCTGGGCTCGACGGTGGCGGCAAAGACATCGAGCACCTCGAGGACCGGCGCCAGCCGTTCGGCGGGAAGCGTCTCGCGCAGCTGGGAGCGGATCCGCAGCTTCCAGGGGGTGGAGGCCACCTCGAGCGCGTCCTTCAGCCGCTCCAGGCTCTCCTCGTCGACCGGGCCGGATAGGCCGTACTCGATCACCAGGCTCCGCTCGGAGAGGGTGCGCGAAAGCCGGGCGAACATGGTCTCGCACTCCGACGCGACCAGGCCGTCGATGCGCTCCTCGATCCCGACGTCGATCCGGTCTGCGGGCACGATTACCACCAGCCGGCTGGCGATCGCGCCGCTGTCGACGAAGACCTGGGTTCTCGACACCTCCTCCATCAGCAAGCCAACCTTGCAGAGCTCGATGAAACGCTCGATGGGCAGGGAGATCACCAGGTCGATGGTGAGCGAGCTCACGAAGTCGCGGAGGACGCGGTACGAGTGGCTGCTGGGAAGGAGGGAGGAGGCGAGGCGGGCCTGCTCGACGCGAGCGCTCACCTCGGGCGCGGCAAGACCGATCGCCCCGGTTAGCTGGGGGCGGAAGACGCCGAGGAAGGTCACCTCTCCCCGCTCGTCCCTATGGGTGAGGGCTCTCAACACCGACCCGCCAAGGATCTCGGAGCGGGTCGGGAGGATCTCGACGGCAAAACGGTGCTCTTGGGGTTCACCCTTGGCCGTAGGCAGATCGTGGGGCTCGATGCCGAGGACGGCGGTCCCTCCGGAGGCCGGCCGCCGGATCTCGGTGAAGGGGAGGAACTGGGCGAGGGCCGAGGTCGACGGCTGCACCGCCTCCAGATCCCTCCCCGGGAACTCGTCGGCCTCCACCAGCTGGAGAAGGTCGGCGACCATGCGCTCGCGGTCGCGGATGAAGGAGCTCAGCTGCTGGTAGCGGTCGGCAAGCTTGCGCGACAGCTGCTCGGCCTCGGCTCGCGTCGGCAGTTCGGGGAACTTGGCGGCGAAGAAAGAGACCAGGCCATCGCCGCTGGTAAGCGACCTGGCCAGCTCGGGATGGTCGATGGTCGAGGAGATGATGACCGGGTGCATGGCGGTCAGGCGGTCGTTCCGCTCCCGCAGCGTCTGCAGGAAGGTGTCGACGAGAAAGTCCATGTCCTTGGAGACGATCGACACCAGAGTGCCGCTTCCGATGCTCTCGATCGCCAACCGCTCCGAGAAGACCTTGCCGTCGGGAAGGCACCGCCTCCGCACCAGCTCCCCCCCGATGGAGATGTCAACCACGCAGAGGTCCTCGTCGGCAAAGTCGGTGAGCGTCCGCCACTGGGTGGCCAGAGCCTGGATCACGAACTCCGGAGAGAAGGCGCTCTCCTCTTCCGGCTCGATCCGGTGGGTGTAGGCCCGCAGGAACTGATCGAACCATCCGGACCTTCCGGTATGCTCGAGGGATTCGATCAGCGTGGCTTGGGCGGACCTGAGGTCTCGGTACACGGGATTACCGCCTTCAGGCGTGGTAACAGGCATGTCGACTCCTTTGTCGAACTATCTATCGGCTCCAACCTAGTACGTATTAGCGTTCCTGTCACGGGGGCGGTTGCTTGCTCGCCCGGCGTGCCGGCGCCGCCGCTTCACCTAGGCTCGGCTGGAGGAGGTCGCGATGAAGGTGCTCGTCCTTACCGGCTCCCTGATGGACGCCTCCCGGTTCGAGGCTCTCGAGGGGGTCGCTGTTGCGCGGAAGCTTTCCGGCCCGGTGGATGGATTCGACGCGGTGCTGGTCGATCTCGCCGGCGGTCAGCTCGACCTCGGTGAGATCCGGCGGCTGGTCAGCGGGTGCCTGGTCGGGTACTACCCGCACGTGCGCCGGGATCTGGCCGAGGCGGCGCTCGCGGCTGGGTTCGACTCGGTCCGCCCGCGATCGAACCTGATGCGGAACGGGAGCATCGACCTGTCGAGGGCCGGCTGCGGCGAGGCTCAGAGGTAGCGCCGGGGCGGCCTGCGCACCGCGGCCGGCGCTTACTCCCCCTGCCCCAGCGAGTAGCCGGGCGCTCCGTCGAACTCGAACAGCCCCTCCATCTTGAGGAGGTCGAGGCCGCTTCCGACCAGCCTCCCCAGCAGCGAGACGAGGTCTTCATGCCTGATCGGCGCGGGCGCTAGGAACCGGCACCGGTACTGGTCGACGAGGAAGGTCTCGGGATGCCGGTTCGGGTAGACGGCCTGGCCACGGTTGGAGATCATCACCAGCTCGAAAGGGTCGAGCTCAACCGAGAGCACCATCTGGGCAAGCTCTTCGGGCGTATCCCTCCACTCGAAGAAGGCGTCCATGCCGGTAAGCCGCTTCTCCTCCAGCCTCCTCGCGGCGGGGGTCACCGAGAAGGCCACCGGGTTGGTGGAGGTACGGTGCCCAGCGAGCTTGCGAGGTGCCTGCCCCAAGTTGGCGACGACGGTTCCGGCAAACTCCCGGGTTCCCACCAGCTTGGTCGAGTGGACGGTGTCGAAGACGTCGGCGGTGTGCACCCCCGACTCGATGGTGTAGAGCCAGGCGTCGTTGATCCGGCTGGCGACCGGACCCATGCCCAGGTGGTAGAGCATCTGGATCGCGCCTTGGAGCAGGCCGGACGGGTTGGCGACGTTCTGGCCGGCGATGCCGGGCGCCGAGCCGTGGATCGCCTCGAACATGGACACCTCGGCGCCGACGTTGGCGCTGCCGGCCATACCCACCGAGCCGGCGATCTCCGCGGCGACGTCGGAGATGATGTCGCCGTAGAGGTTGGGGGTGACGATGACGTCGAAGAGCTCGGGCGTATCCGCCAGCCGCGCCGTGCCGATGTCCACGATCCAGTGGTCTGCCTGGATATCGGGGTACTCCGCGCTCACCTCGTTGAAGACCTGGTGGAAGAGGCCGTCGGTCATCTTGAGGATGTTGTCCTTGGTGAAGCAGGTGACCTTGCTGCGCCCGAAGTGACGGGCGTACTCGAAGGCGTAGCGGATCACCCGCTCTGAACCGGGGCGGGAGATGAGCTTGAGGGCTTGGGTGACGTCGTGGGACTGGCGGTGCTCGATGCCGCCGTAGACGTCCTCCTCGTTCTCCCGGACGATCACCAGGTTGATCCCCGGGTAGCGGGTCGGGACGTACGGGGAGTAGGAGAGGCAGGGCCGCACGTTGGCAAAGAGGCCGTATGCGGTCCGGATGGTCACGTTGACGCTCTTCACGCCGCCACCCTGGGGCGTGGTCACCGGAGCCTTGAGGATCACCTTGGTGTCGCTGATCGCCTGCCAGGCGTCGTCGGAGACGCCCGAGGTGGTCCCCTCCGCGTAGACGGCACTCCCGATCCTGATCGGGACGAACTCGAGATCGGCGCCGGCCGCTTCGAGAATAGAGAGGGTGGCGTCCATGATCTCGGGACCGATGCCGTCCCCGCGGGCAACGGCCACCCTGCGGCGAGCAGAACTTTCCAAGGTACCTCCGATCAACCGGCGTGCAGTGAACCCACGGTATACGGGCCGGTTGCCGCACGCTCCAGGATGAGTCGATTTTGCCATCAACTGGAGGGTGCGGGCAAACTGGAGAGCGCGCCCGAGGCGGGACGTCTATGAGGAAGGAAGCGGGGGCGCCCTGCCGCCCCCTCCCGGCGCACAGACGCTAGCTGGTGATGTTCACGGACGGAAGGATCTTGGTGAGCGGTACCGCCTGCACCCAGTCGTACGAGTTGTCGAGGTACATGGTTCCGCCGACGATGACCGGGTTGACGATTCCGAACCTTCCGCCAGGGGCGTAGCTGCCCAGTACCGCCCCGGTCTTCGGGTCGATGGCGTACAGGCTGGCGCCCTCGGCCGCCCAGAGGACGCCGTAGGCGTAAGCCGGGGCGCCGCGGCCGGCGCCTGCCGGTCCGGAGTTGGGAAGCGGCAGCTTCCACAGGATCTGGCCGGTCGCCTCCTGGATGGCGTACATGGTGGAGGTAACCGGGGAGCCGACGTAGACCACGCCGTCGTGGACCATCGCCACTCCCGCCTTGTAGGCAGGAGGTGCCTGGCCGGTGCCAAGCAGCGTCGACCAGAGCACCTGGCCGGTGCTCGCGCTCATGGCGTAGACCGCGAGGTTGCAGGTCTTGGTGGCCGGGTTGAAGTCGACCACGGAGTCCTGGACGATGATCCCGGTCTTCGGGTCGATCGCCGGGGAGTTGTCGCCCATGCCGGTGTTGAAGATCGGCAGGTTGGTCGACTGGGTCCATTCGATCTTCCCGCTGGCGGCGTCGACGGCGACCAGGTGGTTGCTGCCCGACGTGCCGACGACGACCTCAGCGTTGCCGGTCGCGCGATTCACGTACACCGACGGCGACGACATGGAGTCGAAACCCCCAAGGGCCGCCTTCCAGTTGGCGGCGCCGGTGGTGGCGTTGAAGTCCCACAGGTTCCCGCCTCCGGTCGGCACGTAGAGGTTCCCGTTGTAGTACACCGGGGTCGGCATGGCGTTGCCGTGGAAGTCGGCGCGCCAGAGCGCGCGCCCGGTGGTGGCGTTGAAGGCGTAGACGGCGGAGTAACCCAACCCCCGCACCAGCTGAGCGGTTCCTCCGGAGAGGTAGTACCTGAGCAGCTGGGAGAAGGGGAAGCCGGTATCGCCGACGGTGACGTACAGGACTCCGTTGGCGACTATCGGGTTGCCCATCGGGGTATTGGCAAGCATCCCGATCTGCCAGAGCTGCCTGCCGGTCCTGGCGTCGACGGCGTAGATGTGGCCATCGTCGGACTCCGAGTAGACGACTCCATTGACCGCGGTCACCCCCACCGCGTTTCCGAGTGTCTGGGTCATCTTCACCGGTGCTCCGCGGAGCCCTAGGTTGGCGGTATCGGCAAAGCCCTGGTTAAAGGGGATGGCGGCGTTCTCGGCGAAGTTCCAGGAGACGCCGGAGCGTTCCCATGCTGGCGCCCCGGCTGGGACTTTGATCACCGAGTTGTGGCTGGAGTTCTGGGCGTAGCTGCTCCAACCGGCCGGGAAGCCCCCACCGGGAGCCGGTATCGCCGGGGCCACGATCCCCTGGATCCGGGAGGCGATCGCCTGCGTGCTGCCGGCCAAGCGGGTGACCGCATACCCCTCCCCTGCCAGCTGTGCCTGCAGCGAGGCGGCGATCACCCCGCCGTTGCCGAGGATGATTATCGAGGGCTTGCCGGGCTGCGGCTGGAACGGCTGCACGGTGCCGGCGGGGGCGACCAGGGGAACCGCCATCTGGCTGAGCGCCTGCGAGGTGGCGGTTCCCAGCGAGGCCGGGTTGCTGGCCACTAGGAGCGCCCCCTGCTCGTGCTGGGCCAGCGCCGTTGCCAGAGGAGAGAGCGCCTGCCCCTCGCGGGTGTTGGAGACGAGGATGACGGCGGGCGCCCCGCTGGGAAAGAGGCGCTCCGCCATCGCGGCCGCGGCTGCCGGAATCTGGGGCTGGCGGTCGGCGCTGGGAGCCGCCTGGAGAGAGACGGAAGCGGCACCGGCCGCCAGCGTTACGGTGGTGGCAGCGATGGCCAGCAGCCGCCGCCTGGTTCGTTGAGACAATTGATCCCCCTTTTGCTCCTGCCAGCCAACCGACGGCCGGCGTGCACAGGTTAGGTACGCCGGCTCCGCCCGGGGGGCTGGGGGCCTTCTGATTTCGGGTTCTTACCCTCTTATTCGCGGTAAGAGCGCTCGGCTCGCGGGGAGATCCGGGCCGCGGCGGGGCGGGGAGGGGTAGACTGGTGCCGCTTCCGAGATCGGGGGGTTGATCGGTGGCTGGTAATGCGTTGCAGCATCGCCGGAGGCGAGTTACGCCCGAGCGCCTGTGCGCGTTCTCCATGCCGCTCCTGGTGCTTACCGGCGCGGCGATGGGCGGGTCGCCGTGGATGCCGGCGGTGGTCCTCGCGGTTGCTTTCGCGGTTGCGTGCGTGGGGATCGGGACGGTGCTGCGGCGGTACGCCGGCAGGCATCTCTATCTCTGCCTGTGCGTGGCCACCGCGCTCTGCTTCTACGCCATCTATGCGCACGATCGAAACTACCCGGCCCTGATCACCGGGGTGGTGCCCGCCTTCGAGCTGGGGCGGAGGCTGACCGGTGTCAGGCAGTGGCTGCTGGCGATCGTGGTGGTGGCGTCCCTGCTCGTATACCGGGTGGCCTCGGTCTCGCCGCTGCCGAAGGTGCTTCACCCGGTCTGGCTTGTGTTCATGGTCCTGCTGCTCTCGATGGCCTTCCTGTTCGGAAGCAGCTGGAGGAGGCTCGCCCCGGCCACGGAGGAAACGGGCCGAGCGCCGGAGCGCGGCGGGCTGCTCAGCGCCCGGGAGGCGGAGATCCTCCGCTACCTGGTGGAGGGGCTGTCCTACCGGGAGGTAGCCGAGCGGCTCTTCATCAGCCCGGGGACGGCTCGGGCGCACGGTGCCGCGCTCCTGCGCAAGTCGGGGACGCACGATCGGGAGGCCCTGGTCGCCTGGGCGCGGTCGCGAGGCCTGGTGCGGCCGGAAGCTGGAGCCGGAAGCTTCGCGTGACGCCGGCGCGGGTATGAGGCCTCAGGCGCGGCCGCCCTCGCCGACCAGCTGCCGCAGCCGGACCCGCTCCCCGGTCTTCAGCACCGCCCGGCGGTAGATGCTGGCGGCGGCGAAGGCGGTGAAGGCGGTGGTGGCGAGCGAGATCGCCGCCGAGATCAGGAGCTGCCACCAGGCCGCCTGGCCCAAGCTGACCAGGACTGGCATGCTGAAGGGTGCCGTGAACGGGATATAGGCGATGATCTTGAAGAGCAGGCTGGCGTGGCCAGAGACCGCGACCGTGACCGAGAATATGTATCCGATCACCATCGGGATGGACAGCGGCAGCACCAGGGTCTGCACCTGATCCTGGCGGCTGGCCGTCGACCCGGCGGCCGCGAACAGCCAGCAGTAGAAGGCGTAGCCGAGGACCAGCCAGAGGAGTGCTGCAACCAGGAAGGCCGGTTGGGTTCCACTGAGAAGGCTGGAGCCGGTCGCACGCTCGACGCCGAGAGCAAAGAGCACGATCAGGGTCGCCTGTCCCAAGGCCACCAGCCCGATCCCGAGGATCTTGCCCCCGAGGAGCTGGATCGGTCGCACGGTGGCGAGGAGCACCTCCACGACCCGGCTCGACTTCTCCTGCATGACGCCCATCAGTATCCAGGTGCAGTACTGGCTGAGGAAGTAGAAGATGAGTACGATCCCGATCGTGGTGGTCGCGGTGGTGGTGGAGGGCGGGCTTTGCTCCACTGCCCTGATGGGGACCGCCCCCGCCAGGCTCATGCGGGTGATCTGGGCAGGGGAAAGGCCGAGGTTGCGGCCGGCGGCCGCCTCCCCGAGGTAAGCCGCCAACGCGCGGGCGAAGGTGGGATCCACGCTCGAGGCTTTGGCGCCGATAGCGGTCTTGACCAGGATCTGGCCGTTGGCGACGGCCATGTCGATCTTTCCGGCGCGAAGGTCCTGCTTGGCCAGAGAGAGCGACGGCTCGGCGACGGTTCTCGCGCGATCGTGGCTCGCCGCGGTGGCGATCTCGACGGCAACCTTGAGCGAGGCGGGTGCCGGCCCGACGATCCCGACCGTCTGGACGGCGGTGCTGCTGGCGCCGCCGATCTTGGGAACGACAATCGCCAGCGCCACGGCGACCAGGATCACCGCGGTACCGACCTGGAAGATCTTGCCGCGAACCCGCTCGTTGATCTCCCGCATGGCGATCTCGAAGATCTCGGGTCGGGGGTGCGCGGAGCCCCTCCCCATCCGGCGGGCCGGTTTCGGCGAGCGCGCCCGTGTTCGCCTTCGCCGCCAGAGAACGATGGCGGTGGCGGCGGCGAGGATCGCGCCATCGCCAGCCGCGCTCACGCGAGCGCCTCCCGAAAGACCTCGGAAAGCTTGCGGCGCTCGTAGGAGAAGTGCGTAACCGTGCCCGCCTGGATCGCCGCCCGCAGGACTTCGTCGCTGTCTACCGAATCCGCCAGCACCAGGCGGGAGACCCCTCTCGCCGTCTCCGACACGGTGACGCCGGCTATCCCCGCCGCCCATTCCGCGCTGCGCACCCCGTCGATCCGGACCGCAAGCCGGCGCTGCCCGGCGCTCTCCAGCCCGTCCACCGAGCCGGCAGCCACCAGCCGCCCGTGGTCGATGATCACCACCTCGTCGCAGAGCTCCTCGACCTGGTCGAGCTGGTGGCTGCTGAAGAGGACGCCACAGCCGTCTCGCGCTCGATCGGTGAGGACCGAGCCGATGGTCTCGATCCCCAGTGGATCGAGACCGGAGAGCGGCTCGTCGAGGACGAGCAGCTCCGGGCCGTGCACCAGCGCCGCAGCCAGCTGGACCCGCTGCTGGTTGCCGTGGGAGAGGGTCTCCACCTTTGCGCCGCTCGAGCTGCCGATCTCGAGGCGCTCCAACCACCGCTGGGCGGCTGCCGCCGCCGATGCTGCGCTCAGGCCGTGGAGCCGGCCCAGGTACTGGACCTGCTCGTCCACTCGCATGCCGGGATAGAGACCCCGCTCCTCCGGCATGTATCCGAACCGTCGCCGCTCCGCGCGTCCCACCGGGAGGCCTCCCCAGCTGATCGTGCCGCCATCGAGGTCGGTGAGGCCGAAGATGGCCCTCATGGTCGTGGTCTTGCCGGCGCCGTTGGGTCCGAGGAAGCCGGTCACCGTCCCCGGCTTAACCTGGAAGGAGAGGCCGTCGAGAGCTGCGCGCTCGCCGTAGTTGCGCCTGAGCCCGTCGACCTCGAGGGTTCGGATCACCGGCGCGCTCTTTCGTGCCGATCGGCCGGCTCTCCAACTGGAACACCCGCGTGAAGCGGTGCCTGGCCCTCGCGCATCTTTCGATGCTAACACGGGAGCCTCCCGTCCGCGGGGCGGCACCGGCGCGGAGTTGGCCGCCGGGGGCGCCAGTTACCGGCTTCGAATCCGTTCCGCCACCTTCTCGGGGTCGGAGCAGCCGACGATCCAGGCATCGTACTCCGTGCCCTCGAGGTCGATGCGGATCCCTCGCGGCGTGTCGTGGTGCACGGCCGCGAAGATCCGCTCGCCCTTGCTGGTGACGGTGGCAACCTCGATGACGCCGTGAATCCGGGTGCCGAGCTTGAGCCCGCGATCGGCCGGCTGGTGGGCGTTCTCGAGGATCTCTACCGATCGGATCGCCGATAGGGGCGCGCGCAGATCGCCGTGGATCCCTTCCAGCTTCTCTTTCGCCGAGAGCTTGAGGACCAGCTCCTCGGCGACAATCTCGAGCTCGGCCATCTGGACCTCCTTCGGCTCGGCGGTTTTCGCCGCTGTCTCCGAGCCAATGGTATCACCGCCGCCAGGCGTTCGGCCTTCGGGCTACCCGCTCTCCTCCTCGCCGGCCCCCGGGGCCGGGAGGGCGTCGATCAGCTTTATGGTGTAGGGATCCTGGGGATGCTGGAGCACCTTCGCGGTTTCACCGCGTTCCACGATCTTCCCCTGGTTCAGGACCAGAAGCTCGTCGGTGATGATTCTCGCGCTCATCAGGTCGTGGGTAATGTACAGCATGCTCAAGCCGTGCTCCCTCTGCAGATCGGCAAGGAGGCGGAGTATGCCAGCTCGAAGCGATACATCGAGCATGGAGACGGGCTCGTCCGCCACCAGCAGCTCCGGCTCGGCGGCCAGCGCCCTGGCTATGACCACCCGCTGTCGCTGCCCGCCTGAGAGCTGGTGGGGGAGCTTGACGAGGAACTGGTGCGGGGGGGTGAGGCCGACCCGCTCCAGAAGCTCAAGCGTCCTCTGCTTGGCCTCGGCTGCCGAGCATCCCAGGTGGTTGATGCTGGGGCGGCTCAGCGTGTACTCGATGGTATGGACGGGGTTCAGGGCGCCGTAAGGATCCTGGAAGACCATCTGCACCCGCTTGTAGAGGGTGGTCAGCGCCCGGGGACGCAGCCTGCCGATCTCCAGGTCGCCAAGGAGGATCTCTCCGGAGTCCGGCCGCTCGGTCCCGGTCACCATCTTGGCGATGGTGCTCTTGCCGCTCCCACTCGCCCCGACCAGGCCAACGGACCTCCCAGGCTCGACGGTGAAGGAGACCGCCTCCACCGCCTTCACGAGACGCTTCCGGTTCCGGTTGGATCGGTAGGCTTTGGAGACGTTGCGGAGCACCAGCGGCTGAACGTCGCCCTTGCCGGGCTCGCGCTGGGAGGCTCCCGGTGTAACCTGGTCAAACGGCACGATCAGCCTCACCATCGTGGTCTTTGCCTACCGGCCTGGCGTGGCAGGCGAGCTTTCCTTGCCGCCAGGGGTGGAGCAGGGGAATCGACCTGGTGCACACCTCCTCCGCCTCCTTGCACCGGGGCGCGAACGAGCACCCCTGGTCCAGGAGCGAGAGGTCCGGCGGCGAACCGGGGATGTCATTCAGCTCGACCGTCTCCGCTCGGGGATCTCCGTAGCACCTCATGAGGGCTTCGGTGTAGGGATGGTGCTTGCCCCGCAGCATCGAGGAGGAGGGTTGATCCTCGACGATCCTCCCGCCGTACATGACGATCGTCCTGTCGGTCTCGCGCAGCACCACCGACATGTCATGGCTGATCAGGAGGGCGGCGAACTTGCTCACCCGCTGTAGCTCCTTGATCGTCTTCAGCACCGCCGCCTGGACCAGCACATCGAGGGCGGTCGTCGGCTCGTCGAAGACGACTACCCGGGGCTCGAGGGCTAGCGCCAAGGCTATCGCCGCCCGCTGGCGCATGCCGCCGGAGAGCTCGTGGGGGAAGTTCTTCAGCACCGCCTCGGGTAGTTCGACCATCTGGAGGAGCTCGGTAGCACGCTGGTGGATCTGCCGGCTGCTCGGGCGTTCGGACTTGGCGGCATGGGCCTTCAGAACGTCCCCGATCAGGTTCTCGATGTTGCGCACCGGGTTGAGCGCGTTCATGCCGCTCTGGAGTACGAGGGCGATTCCGCCCCGGCGGAACGCGCGAAGCTGCTCGGGCGAAAGGCCGGTAACCTCCCTGCCGTCAAAGGTGATGGTGCCCCCGGCGAGGTGCGCGGGAGGCCTGAGCATCTGGGTCAGCGCAAAGCCCAGGGTCGACTTGCCGCAACCGGACTCGCCGACGACGCCCACGAACTCGCCCTCTTCCAGGGAGAGGCTGACGTCGCGTACGGCCCAGATTCGATCGGCGTGCGCCGCTTCGTAGTAGACGTTTATATCCTTGGCATCAAGAAGGGCCATCTAGCGCTCCCTGAGCCGCGGGTTCGACAGCGCGTCGATCCCGAAGTTGATCAGGATGAAGGAGAGGGCGAGGAGGGCGATCGCGAGCCCGGGGATGAAGACCAGGATCCACTGGCCGGTGAGGAGGGCGTTGTCGTTCTCAGCCCAGTAGAGGATCGATCCCCAGCTGACCGTGTTCGGGTTGCCGAGCCCCAGGAATTCCAGACTGGCCGCGGCGATGACGGCAGCGGTAGCCGCTCCGAAGAAGCTGGCCGCGGCCAGTGACACCATGTTGGGGAGGATCTCCCGGAAGACGATGCGGAAGAGCTTCTCTCCTGAGAGGGTGGCCGCCAGCACGAAGTCCCGGGTTCTCAGGGTGGTGGCCTGGCTTCGCATCACCCTCGCCCCGGTCGCCCAGCCGGTGAAGCCGATAACCAGCAAGATCATCCAGACCGAGTTGCTCCTCAGGTAGGCCGCCAGCACGATCATCAGCGGAAGGCCGGGGAGCACGAGGGCGAGGTTGGTGGTGAAGCTAAGGACGTCGTCGACGATTCCGGGGCGGAATCCGGCCACCAGGCCGATGGCGAGCGCTATGACGGTGGCGAGGAGCCCCGATCCGAAGCCGACCAGCATGGAGACCCTGGTTCCGTAGACCATCTGGGAGAAGACATCCTGGCCGTTACCGGTGGTCCCGAACCAGTTGCGGGCGTCCGGGTTCCGGTAGGGAGGGAAGTTGGACGCAGTCGGGGAGTGGGGGGAAAGGAGGGGAGCGAAGATGGCGACCACCAGGAAGAAGGCGAGGATAGCCATCCCGAACCGGGCCTTCTTGTTCCCCCAGAGGGTTGCCACCGAGCGGCCGAAAAAGATAAGCGAGCCGGGAATTGCCGGAGCCCCGCTCTGCCGCCTGGTGCCGGGCAGGCTTGCCGGCGCGTGTTCGGCGTTATCGATGGACATATGGGCTTGCCTCCTTTCTCTGCGCTTTTGCCGCGCGGCGGCCGGCGCCGGCGGCCCTCACTGCCGCACCCTTGGGTCGAGCACCCCGTAGAGCAGGTCGACCAGGAAGATGGTGACGAGCATGCTCACGGTTATCATCAGGAAGATTGCCTGCATGAGCGGGTAGTCGCGGTTGTTGACGGCCTGCAGGAGCAGGCTGCCTACCCCGGGGTAACCGAAGATGCTCTCGACCAGCACCGACCCGCCGATCACCGCTCCGAGAACAAGGCCGAAGCTGGTGACGTTGGGCAAGAGGGCGTTCCTCGCCACGTAGAGCAGGGCTATGGTCCTGCTCTTGAGACCGTTGGCTTCGGCGAAGACCACGTAGTCCTCCCCGAGGGTGTTGATCATGTTGTTGCGCATCCCCAGCACCCAGCCGGCAAGGGAGGTAATCACCAGGGTGGTTGCCGGGAGGACGCTGTGGTACGAGGCGTCCGCGATGAAGGAGAGAGAAAGGTGCGGGGTCGCTCCCGGGGAGTAGCCGCCGGTCAGCGGGAAGAGGTGGTACTGGAAGCCCAGGAAGTAGAGCAGGAGAAGGCCGAACCAGAAGGGCGGGAAGGCGGAGAAGAAGGTGGAGCTCACGGTTACCATGCTGTCCATGCGGCTCTGGCGCCGCCAGCCCGCTACCACTCCGAGGAGGGTTCCGACGATGAAGGCGATTACCGTCGTTGTGCCCACCAGGACCAGGGTCCAGGGGGCGGCGGCGGCGATAGCCTGCTTGACTGACTCGTCCTGGAGCGAGTAGGTCATGCCAAAGTGGAGCTCAGCGGTATTGATCAGGTACTGGAAGTACTGGGAGAGGATGCTGGTGTGCGGGAGGCCAAGCTGGATCTCGATCGCTCGCCGGGTGGCATCGGTCACTACCTGGCCGCTCGCCGCCAGCCGGGCGAGCGTGAGCTGGACCGGCGATCCGGGCATGAGGCGAGGGATGGCGAAGTTGAGGGTTACCGCCGCCCAAAGCGTCCCCAGGAACAGGGTCACCTTCCGGGTGAAGTATCTCATCTCGCACCTTCCCTCGCCTCTAATCAGTTAGCTGTATCTGGCGGTTACGCCGGTCGTACGTGCAGCAGGATCGCTAGCAGGTCGTCGTTCCAGGTTGCCGGCAGGGTGTAGGGGTTCTTGGCCGACGGCCAGCCGACCCAGTGGCGGGTCGAGAAGAGTCCCCACATACCTCCGTAGTAGAGGTTGATCATAGGAACCTGGTTGTACATGACCTCCTGGAGCGGGTACGTCGCCTTGATCATCTGCGACTGCGTGGTGGCCGCCGCCAGCTGGTTCAGGTACTGGTCGGTCGTGGGGCTGCTGTACCGCTCCCAGTTGGAGACCGCAGAGGTGCCTACCGGTGCCGCGAAGGCGCTGTTGAGCGCCGGGTTGTAGGCGCTGTAGGCGCTACCGCCGCCACCGAAGCTCCCTATGGCCGCCTGGTACTGGCCCGCCTCGGTGTTGGTGGTGTACACCGCCGCCGTGGGCTCGTTCAGCGTGACCTTGATCCCCACCTGCCCAAGATCGGACGCTATCTGCTGAGAGGCGCCAACCCAGTCGGAGTAGTTATTGGGTACCGTGATCGCGAAGCTGGCCTGCGTCCCTGCGGAGTTGACCAGCTTGCCGCCGACCTCCCTGTAACCGGCCTTGGCAAAGTCGGCTAGGGCCTTGGCGTCGTTCTTGGTGATCAACCCGCTGTTCGGGATTGCCGGGTCGGCCCAGGCCTTCTCACCGGGAAGGATCAACCCGGTCTGGGGAGCAACGCTCTCGACTCCGAAGACGGCCTTGTTCTCCACCGCCTGCCGGTTGATCGCCCACGACATGCCCTGCCGGAAGGAGGCGTTGTTGAACGGCGCCTGGGTCAGGTTCATGTAGAGGGCAACGACCCCACCGGCTGGGAACCAGTAGATGTTGTGCTTCGGGTCACGGGAGACGTAGGTCTTCTGGACGTCCGGGAAGTAGTTGTACGAGAAGTCGTAGGTTCCACTCGCCACCAGGAGCTCGTTGGTCGCCTGGGCGGACGACCCGACGAGGAGCGCCACCGTCTTCGGAACCACCTGGCTCGCTTCGAAGGAGAGCGGGTTCTTCTTCAGCACCAGCTTCGTCGGTGCGTAGGAGCCGAGGGTGTACGGTCCGGTGACCACCGGCGAGGATGCCGTGTAGGTGGCCGGGTTCGAGACCTTGGACCATACGGACGCCGGAACGATCGGGACCGCCGCCAGCGACAGGTTCAAGGGAACGTCGGGCTGGTTGAGCTTGAAGATCACCGTGTTGCCCGATGCGGTTACCGAGGTCAGCTGATTCCAGAGGCCTCCGCCGTCGAGCGCTGGGTACTTCTTCAGCATGTTGAAGGTGAAGAGGACGTCGGCTGCCGTGAACGGGGTGCCGTTGCTCCACTTCACCCCCGGGCGCAGCGTGAACTCCAGGGTCTGCGGGTTGACCGCCTTGAAGGAGGTGGCCAGCTCCGGCGCCATGGTTCCGTTGATCGGGTTGACGAGCATGAGCGTGTTGTACATCAGGGTAACGCCGAGGTTGCCGTTGAACGGGTTGAGGTTGTTCACGGTCATCGGGGAGGTGTTGCCTTCGATGGTTAGCTGGGTGACGGCTTTGCTAGTCGAGCTGCTCGACGTCGAGCTCGTCGATCCCCCGCAAGCGGCAAGCGTCATTGCCAGCACGCCGGTCATCAGCCCGATCTGCCCGGAGCGTCGAAGTTTCCTTCCTCGCTCCATTGGGCTCGAGTTCTTGGTTGATTTCATTCCTTCCCCCTATCTTGTTCTTCCAGCCATGTGACAGCGGGGCGTGTTCCGGCGTTGCCGGCACCCCGCATGCTTGCCTCCAGTTATTCCTGGAGACACCTGTTGCCACCCGCGCGGGCCGGAACGGCCTTCAGAGCGGATGACGGATTCCGTCGAGCGCGGTTGAACCCCGCGCCTATCACTAGACCCGCGCGCGATTGCCGCGCTCGTGCCGGAGCCAGGGGCCGGCACTCGCCGCCGGCGGTTGCTGCAGCCCTCTCCGGCTGCCGGGAAGGGAACTCCCTCGCGCCGGCTCCATTCGGTTCCCGGCCGCACGGCCGGGTCATAGCGGCTTCAACCTCAGGCGTGCCACGCCCGGCTGCGGGACGAAGAGCTCGACCGCTGCGTTCCCCTCTACGGGCTGCAGATCCGGCAGGGCCTCGGTATCGAGGTGGTCGTGGGCTCGAAGCTCCTCCCACTCCTCCTTGCTGGGCCAGAGGGTCGCCTCGTCGAGGTGGCGGGCGATGTTCGAGTGCTCCGCATCGATGCGGGCCACCTCGGCGGCGTAGCGCTCGGCGGCCAGGCCGGAGATGTTCACGCTGACGATCCGGTTGAGGCGAGGGTCGCCGGCCATCATCGCGGTGTTGATGGTCCCGTTCCAGAGCAGGAGGTCGATCGTTCCGTCGTCGTGGGACGTCGCGTTCGCGTGCACGGTGTGGGAGTCGCCGGAGAGGCGGGTCTTCAGCACCCGATCGCCCTGGCGGGCGGCTAGCTGCACCGCCCAGTAGCGGGGTTTGCGCAGGTTGCCGACGCTGAGCAGGCCGAAGCCGTTGTGAAACAGCCGCGGGGGCCGCCCGAGCTCTTCGAAGTGGTCGCTGATCACCCAGTAGGAGAGGGCGTCGATCCTGCCGCTACAGGACTCGTACCCGCTGAGGATGAAGGGGGCGCCGGTTACCGCGTCGTTGACCGGGCCGAAGTGGGTGCTGCCTACGCCCCATTCGGTCCAGTAGATCGGGATGCCGGCGAAGCCGTGGCGGGCGAGAGCTGGCCGCATGTCGAGGGGCAGGTTCCCGTAGGTATGGGTGGTGGCGAAGTCGAGCGGGACACCGGTCTCTTCGGCGTAGGAGGCGAGAGCCTCTACCCACTCGCTGGCGGCGCTGGAAGGGCCGCCCACCTGGAGCGAAGGGTCCACGGACTTGAGCGCCCGGGCGGTCTCTCCGTAAAGCCGCAGGTAGTCCTCCTTGCTCCCCGACCAGAAGACGTCCAGGTTTGGTTCGTTCCAGACCTCGAACGGCCAGGTTGCGACCTCGCCAAGCCCGTACCGCTCCACCAGGTGGGCCGCAAAGCTGTGGACCAGCAGGTACCACTCCTCCCAGTCGGAGGGGGGAGAGACGATGGCCTTGTAGGTGAAGACGGTCTTCTCCGGGTCGCTCGCAAGCGCCCTCGGCATGAAGGAGAGCTCGACCACCGGCCGGAGCCCGGCTTCGAGAACCATGTCGTAGATGGTGTCGATCTTGGAGAAGTTGAAGGCAAGGACCCCGTTGCTGCGGCTCACCACCTCGAGATCGTCGTGGAAGATCGCGTGGGCGCGAACCCATCGCGCATCGAGATCGTCGTGGGCGCGCTTGAGCGATTCGTAGAACTCGGCTCCAATGTTGTGCCCGTTCTCGTCCTCGCCGATCAGTAGCTGCGACAGCCGCTCCGATCCGACCATGTTCCAAAGCCGCTGGGTGCGGCCGACCTCGGTTCCGGCGGCCACGAAGAGGGAGACGGGGTCGGGGATGGCTCCGGAGGTCGTCGCGGTCGCGGCCGGGGACCACGCCTCAGGGGTGGCCTTGGCGTCGGTGACCGCGCCTACCCGAAACGAGTAGTTGGTGCCGTCGCTCAACCCAGTGACGGCGAAGGAGTTGCCGGGGACCGCGGGCACATCGCTCCCGCCGTGGTGGAGGATGGAGGGCTCGCCGTCCGGTCCAGTCATCTCGATCTGGTACCCCGACGCCCCCGCCACCTGGTCCCAGCGGAGGAAGACATATCCGGCGCCGGAGGTGGCGATGAGCGTCTTTGGGGGCGGGAGGATGACGTTGGTGTCAAAGGAGTCGGATCTGTTCGCAATCCGGTTCTCCCAGTCGGTTCTCGCATCGATGGCATCGGTCATTCGTTTGTCCTTGGTGTTTCGCAGCCGCAGCTTGCTCGTACTACTAGTTCGGTGGATAGGTAGACACTCTTGCGCGAAGCTCGTGGGTCCTGGATCCGGGCGAGGAGCAGCGAGACGGCCTGTTCTCCAAGCTCCCGCATCGGCTGCCTGACCGTGGTGAGCGGGGGGTGCAGGTGTCTGGCTACCGCTATGTCGTCGAAGCCGGTGATGGCGACGTCCTCAGGGACTCTTAGCGAGGAGTCCTGCAGAACCTTCAGAGCTCCGATCGCCATCTCGTCGTTGCCGAAGACGATGGCCCTCGGCAGCTCCCCTTGCTCGATGAGGCGGTGCATCGCCTTCCCCCCGCCGACCTCGGTGAAATTTCCTTCGGCCGATGGGGCCTCCGGAACCGGCAACCCGGCGGCGCCGACCGCCTCGCAGAAGCCCCGGAAGCGCTCCAGCGAGTCGGGGGAGCCGTGGGGGCCCGCGACGAAGGCCAGGCTGGTGTGGAAGTGATGGGCGATCAGGTGGCTGGTGACGTCGCGGACGCCGGTCCGGTTGTCTACCGATACGTTGTCGTAGGAGTGGCTCCCGGGTTTGTTGGCAAGCAGGACCGCCGGGATGGTGCGCGAGATCGTCGCGATGTCCTTGTCCGACAGGCTTCGTGACATGATCACCATGCCGTCCACCTTGCCGGCCACCGAGTAGGCGAGGGACTTCCCGCCGGAGGCCTTGACCGCGGCGATCAGGACCGCCATGCCCATCGAAGCCGCGGTTCTCTCGGCTCCCCGGATCACCTGGTCTACGTAGAGAGGGGACTCCTCCTCCGCGGCTGCCGGCAACCCCAGATCCGGGAAGAGGAGGCCGACGACTCCGGTTCTCCTCGACGCCAGGCCCTGCGCCGCTCCGTTAGGAACCCAACCGAGCTCGGACGCGACCCGAAGCACCAGCTGCCGAGTTCTCTCGGAGCCGAAGCTTTCGTCCTGCATGACGCGTGAAACGGTGGTGGTCGAGACACCACACCGTTTGGCGACTGCATAGATAGTCGGTCGGTCACTCACGCCGAGATTCCCTCGCATTCCAGCTAAGCGCATGTGTAACGCTTAACTATATCAAGCCGCGTTGAGTTGTCAAGGACGGCGATGTAGTGGGGATATGTCTCTTAGGGTTTGTTAAGCGTTTTCGCAATGTAGCCAAAGCTTCCCGCGTTGAGCCTGTCGGCAATCGTTTTTGCAGCTGCCGGGGCCTGGACTGTTGAGAACCTGCCGGAGGTGTTTGTCTCCTTTAAGGAGGCGCGAGAGGCGATCGGGACTCAAAAGATTTTTTGAGGAGAATTTGGATGAGCCTCGATCGGCTGGGTGTGAGGAGGAGGGCTGGGCGGCTCGGCGGGTTCGCGGCGTGGCGGTGCTCTCGACGGGGCGGCCGGAGCGATCCGAGGGGGCTTGCGCGGCGTCTTTGGACCTCTATCCTCTAAGTCATGGGGAGCAACTCCCGATGCAGCGCAGCTCGCCTCCGGCGGAGAGCGCCGGGCGGAGTTATCCTCTCTGTGCGGCTCCGGCGCGGCGGTCCGGAGTGCCGCTCCTGGCCAAGTTGCCGCCTCTTCCCGAAGGGACTCCGGCACCTCCCGGAGGGCGCCATCCAGGTGGCGGCGGTCGTGGTGTCCGCCGGTCACGGCTGCCGTACAGCCGGGTTGCAGCGGATCAGGCGGTGCCGATGACCTACGGCGCGCCGTCCTCCCTGATCTACCTGGACCATAACGCCACGACGCCGATCGCGCCGGAGGCGGCCGATGCGATGGAGCCCTTCCTGCGGGGGGAGTTCGGTAACCCGTCCAGCGATCACGCTCTCGGCCGCCGCGCCCACGAGGCGGTGGAGGAGGCGCGCGAGCGGGTCGCGACCTTGATCGGAGCGGCGCCCGGGGAGATCGTCTTCACCTCGGGGGGAACCGAGTCGAACAACCTCGCGATCAGGGGAGTAGCCGCGCAGGCGCCCCCGGACCGGCACCGGGTGGTGACTTCGACGGTCGAGCACCCGGCCACCGCCGCCCCCTGCGCGTCTCTCGAAGCCGCGGGATGGACCGTCACCCGGGTCCCGGTCTCGGTCTCCGGCATGCTAGATCTGGAGGCTGCGGCTCGAGCCCTCGGTGACGACGTGGCGCTCGTGAGCGTGATGCTGGCCCAGAACGAGACCGGTGCGGTGATGCCGGTGGCCGAGCTCGCCGCGGCTGCTCGGAAGGGCGGCGCGACCATCCACACCGATGCGGCTCAGGCGATCGGGAAGATTCCGGTCTTGGTCGACGCCCTCGCGGTCGATCTGCTTTCGATCGCCGGGCACAAGTGCTACGGGCCCAAAGGGGTGGGCGCCCTCTACGTCCGCCGGGGGACCCGGCTCTCCCCGGTCATCTTCGGCGCGGGACAGGAAGGCGGGGTGCGTCCGGGGACCGAGAACGTGGCTAGCATCGTCGGGCTTGGCACGGCTGCTTCGATCGCCGGGGATCGCCTGCAGGCGGACGCTCGCCGGATCGCCACCCTTCGGGACGAGCTCTGGTCCTCGCTGTCGGCGGCGGTGCCCGGGATCGTCCGGCACACCCCGGAGGTAGCCTGCTTGCCGAACACCCTGCTGGTGTCGTTTCCCGGCGTCCTTGGCGCGGAGCTTCTCGACCAGATCCCGCAGCTGCTCGCCTCCACCGGGTCGGCTTGCCACGCCGGGGAGCATACGCCCAACGCCACGCTGCTGGCGATGGGCCTTCCCTCCGAGGTCGCTCTCGGCGCCGTACGCCTTTCCTTGGGGCGCGCCAGCAGCGTGGAGGAGGTGAGCATGGCGGCCGCGCTGCTGGCGAACGCCCACCGAAGGCTCGTCTCGACCGGCGGGGGGAGAGGATGACGGTGGCAGTGGAGGTGAACGACCCGCCCTATGGTTCGGCGCGCTCCTGCAACGGTCTCCGCTCGCCGGATCGCCACCCTTCGGGACGAGCTCTGGTCCTCGCTCTCGACCGCCGCTCGGGGAGACCCTACAGCTTCAGCACCTGGCGGATGGTGGAGGTGACCTCATCGAGGCGCTCCTTGCCGCTTGCGTCCGAATCTCTGGCCGCGTCCACCACGCAGTGGCGGATGTGGTCGTTGAGGAGGCCGATGGCCACCTCTTGCAACGCCCGGGTAACCGAGGAGACCTGGGTAACGACGTGCGGGCACCACCGGTCGTCCTCGATCATGCGCTGCAGCCCCCGAACCTGCCCCTCGATCTTGCGTAACCGCGCCAGGTAGTCGTCCTTTCCCGAGGCATAGCCGCGCACCGGGCGCTCGGAGGGGGAGGCGACAGGTGGAGGGGTGCACGTGTGGCCGGAGTGATCGGCGGCCATCACCGCCCTCCAGTGGCGGGCGGGCCCATCTCGCTCGGGTGCTCATCGTTGTCCACCGGGTGGTGGTAGCTTTGGAGGTCGGCTTCCTTCCGGCCATATCGCTCGATCAGGAACCAGAGCGCCCAGATGGCAAGGCCCGAGAGCAGGACCATGGCCAAGAGCCCGGGCATCCACCCCCACCAGGAGGCCGCTCCATTCCAGTACCACATCATCTTGGTCGACCTCCTTGCGCCGGGAGCCCGCTCGGCTTCAGGATCAAGCCTAAGCCCGGGTGCCGGTGGGGGGTAGGGCCAGGTGTCACATCGGCGTAACGACGGATGGCTCTACCCCCCACCGGTATATCCCGATACCATTGCTGGGGTAGGCCCCATTTGGATCTTCGAAAAGGAGGAGTCCGATGGTAGAGACGGTTGGCAATGTCAAGAATAGGTGCGAGCCCGCGTGGCCGAAGGATGCGCTTCGGGTCACCTTCGGGATTATCTGGGTCATCGACGCCGTGCTCAAGTGGCTGCCGGGCTTTCGCTCTGGATACATGAGCACCATTATGG
>JAJYHR010000193.1 GCA_021784675.1 Actinomycetes bacterium | reverse complement strand
ACGAGCGTGTATGCGTTGACGATCCAGGCGAGACCGGTCGGGGAGAAGTGGAGGGCGGTGCGGATGGTGGGTAGCGCAACGTTGACGATGGTCATGTCAAGCACGATCATCAGCTGCGCTCCGGCAATCACCGCGATGGCCAGTGCGGTGTGCCGTTTGGGTCGTCCGTGGGTCTCGTTCACGTGGTGTCCTCCATATGCGTCTGTTTCCAGAGCCAACGTAGTAGCGTTGTGTATTATTCCATAATAGTTATGAAACGACAACCAACACGCCCGATAACTGGGAACACATTACTCCAGGAACCTGGCTTATCGGGTGCGACGTATAATTGGGGGCATGGGGTCGGCGATGGTCTACGTAATTGCGTTCGGCGGGGGGCTGCTCTCATTCCTTTCGCCGTGCGTTCTTCCGCTGGTTCCAGCTTACCTTTCGGTCATCTCCGGGATCGATGCTCCCGCAATGGCGGAGGGTGGCCGCAGGGATCTCAGCAAGGTGGCGGCGTCGACGGCGCTTTTCGTGGCCGGATTCACTCTGGTCTTCACGCTACTCGGGCTCTCCGCTTCGGCGCTTGGCCAGGCTCTGAGCCGCTACCACCTGCTGATCGAGCGGATCGGCGGGGCGGTGCTGGTTGCAATGGCGCTTTACCTGCTGGCCGCAAGGTTCTCCGATCGGCCGCTGTTGTTTTTCGAGCGCCGGTTCCATCCCAATCTCGCCAGGTTTGGGAAGTTTGGAGCCCCGATCGCAGGAATGGCTTTTGGCTTTGGTTGGACACCCTGCATCGGGCCGATCCTGGCCTCGATCCTGGCGGTGGCCGCCAACTCTGCTCGCCTTGGCGAAGGAGCGCTGCTGCTTGCCGTTTATTCGCTCGGACTCGGGGTACCGTTTTTGCTTACCGGCCTGTTGCTCGCTCGGGCGCTTGGCGCGTTCGGCTTCATCAAGCGGCACTTTGGCGTGATCAACGTCGTTTCGGCCGCCGTCTTGCTGCTCTTTGGCGGGTTGATGCTGCTCAACGATTTCTCCTGGGTAACGGTGCACCTGCAGGAGGTAGCTTCGGCGATGGGGCTATCGGTTCTTAACCGTCTCTGAACTGTGCGCGCCGGGGAGTACGACCGGTGAAGTTCATTAGCATGTAGGCGATGGTAGAGGTTGAGGTGGCAGGCGTCAAAGTAGACCTGCGATCGAATTCGCCGGTGCTCCTCCTGCAGGAGCGGTCTTCTCCTTACCGAGTCATTCCGATCTTCATCGGGGTGCCGGAGGCAAACGCCATCGACCTGGTTCTCTCTCACGTCGAGCCTCAGCGGCCACTCACCCATGACCTGGTGAAGCTGATGATGGACGAGCTGGACGCCCAGATCGAGCGGGTAGTCGTGACAGAGCTCCGGAACGGCACCTACTATGCGGACCTGGTGATGATGGCCGGTGGCATCGACCGGGTGATCAGCGCCAGGCCCTCCGACGCCATCGCGATCGCCCTGCGGAGTGAGGCGCCGATCTTTGTCTCTGACGCGATCATGAACGCAGAGGGCACGGTCTTGGAGGAGGCTGAGGTCGAAGAGGTTGATGATGGCAGCCAGGAGAAGATAGTGGGGCAGTTTCGGGCATTCCTGAACGAGATCAAACCCGAGGATTTCTCCGACTGACGCTGCTTGGGTTCAAGTTACCCTCAGGGTGGCAGGGTACGATCGACCAGTTCGAGCCGGGAGGGGTAGTGCGGGTAAAGGGAGTTCTGGTTCTTGCTTTGGTGGGGATCATTCTGATAGCGGGTGGCTTCACGGTATCGACCTCATTGGGGATAGCTGCCACCGTCGGAGTGATCTTCTCCTCCGCGGTGACCGCGTTTGCGTTTGTAGCGCAGCGGCGGGAGAGGGCCGGCATCGGCGAGGAGTACGACCCGGAGGAGTGACCACTATCTGGGCGGCGCCGTCACCTCGGTGAGGTTAGCCATCGCGCCTTCGAGCAACAGGGCTCGGAGCTGCGCACCAGCGGCTTTCATCTCCTCCAGCCGGGCTAGCGCGTTTGCCCGTGACTCGGGGCTGCGTTGCCGGAGTAGGGGCGCGATAACCTGCTCCAGGAAACCGGCCTCGCGCTCGGCCGCCGTCCGGTACAGGCGAAGGTGCCGTGGCTCGATCCCGAGCACGCAGAAGCGCTGGGCCGTCTTCATCGTCTCGACTTCGTGAGGCGTGAAGTGCAGCCTCCCGGCGACGCTGATCCCGTGAACGAGGCCGTGGGCGATCATCTCGCGGAGAAGTTCAGGGGTGGTCCCGGCGATCTCTGCCGCCTCTTCGGCGTCGTGAAACTGGGGCCGCCTGCTCCGAGCTTCAGGAGCCGGAGCCTCGGAGGCCGGCGGCTCCGTGGGAGACTCCGCGAAGAGGATCTCCTGCCGGCTGGCACCGTCGAGATGGTCCTTAATCTTCTTCAGCGGCATGAAGGTGCTCTTCTGGATGCCGAGAATGGTGGCCAGCCGATCGATGTCGCTCTTGTAGAAGCGCCGGTAGCCGGCCGCGGTGCGTTCCGGCGCGATCAACCCCTGGCTCTCCAGGAACCGGATCTTCGAGATGGTGACCTCGGGAAAGTCGCG
>JAJYHR010000130.1 GCA_021784675.1 Actinomycetes bacterium | reverse complement strand
ATCGTCCAGGCCAAGCTGGTGCACTCGCTGGAAGAGAGAGGCCAGCTCGCGCTCGGCCCTCCGCGCCCGGAAGAAGGGGGCTACCGCCTCCCCGGCAACCCGGCCGCCGCCAAGCTCGAGGGCGCGGAGGCGATAGCTGGAGAGCTCGCGGACGGTGGCGTCGTCGACGAGCAGGCGCTCCCTGTCTCCGGCTAGAAGATCCAAGGCGCTGCTCCCCGGGGCGGCCAGGTACACCGAGAGGCGCCCGGCGGGCGAAGGCGGGCGCGCTCCGTAGTAGGAGACGGCACGGCACGGCCGGGGCGCGCGAGCCACCGTCGACTCCACCTGGAGCTGGGATGCCGGAATGCTCCAGGACCCCCGCGCGTCGCCCAGTTCCACAGAGGCGCCGGTTACCGAAGCAACCCGACCGCTGCGCCCATCGGTGCCGGAGGCGCGCTCGCCCCGGAAGAGGGGCCGGCTCCCGGCGCTCCCCGCGACCAGCTCCGGGTGTGCCGCGGCGATCTCTCCGCGAAGCCGGTTCACCAGCGCAGGGGAGTCGACCACGAACTGACGTTCGCTGCCGTCCCGCAAGGAGCTAGCGGCCTCCTCCACGAAAGCCCCCCACAGGTCGACCGCCCGCTCGCTCACCACCAGCGACCCGCGTTCGGCGGCCACCTCCACCACCGGCGACCGCTCGCGGCCCGGATCCGCCCCGGGAACGACCACCGCCAGCCCCCCGCCGCGCGAGAGGGCGGCGATCTCGCTCGGCGCCATCGAACCCGCATCCACCAGCAGGTTGGTGCCCCGTCCGGCGTCGGGGATCTGCCCGAGGGATCGCAGGTACTCCTCCTCCCGCTGCGAGCGGGCGATGAGCCGGAGCGGCCGCGGATTCCCGGCGCTGGCGATGGCGTCGAGCACCGCGCCCGCCTGCAACGACGGTGCCGGAAGCAGGCGAACCCGATCCAGGTCGACTCCGGCCATCGAGAGCCGGTGGGCAAGGGGTATGCGGCGGTAGGTCCTGGCGATTGAGCCGTCGAGCTCGAGGCGCTCGCCGGCCACCAGCGGCGATTGGCCGCGCTCGATGCCGGCGGCGATCTCCGGGCCAAAGAGCGACGCCAGCGTCTTCGCGAGAGCCTCCCCGGTCCCGGTTCGGAGTGGCGACAGCTGCTTGGCCAGCTCCGAGAGGAAGGGGTCCGGGATCCGGATGTGAGAAGGGGGCGCCTCGTCGGGCCAACCCGCCGGCACGGCTCGCGCCTTGGCCAGCCACAACCGGTCCAGCTCCGGCTGGGTGACCGCCACCCGTTCCCTGCGGGTCGCCAGCGCAGCCACCTGCCTCGCCCGTGGTCCCGCGGAGCGCGCCTGGGAGAGGACCTGCAGCCGCCGCGTAGAGAAGGCTTGCTGGAGGCCGGGTTCCTGCCCCTCGACTCGAAGCCGGCCGAGACCCTCCCCCCGCAGCACGATCCCCGCCGGGAGCAGCCGCTGCCTGAGCTCGCTCCGGTAGGCCAGCTCGTAAGCGGGCAGGGTGCGCGAGATCCGCCAGTGGTCGATGGCACGCTCGGCGCCAAAGGCGGCGATCCCGTTGACCACCACCACGTGCGAGTGGAGGTGCGGGTCGAGCTCCCTCGACAGCCGGTGGAGGAGCTGGACGCCGCGAAGCCCGCCGCCCTCGAGCCGGCCATCTCTCGCCTCGACCGCCAGGTCGACCCGCTCCATCAGCGAGATGGCGGCATCCACTGCCTCGAGGTGTGCCCTAGCCACCTGCTCCCGCAGCTCTGCGCCCCCGAGCGCGTAGGCTACCGAGACCGACTTGGGGGCGGCCACCACCACATCGATGAACTTGACTCGGAAGCCGCCGGGGGCCAGCCCTTCCAGCGTGCCAACCTTTTGGGCTCCCGGGAGCGGGTGGACTCCCCATCCGCTCCCAACGGCCCTCTCAACCAGCGGCGTCTCGTCGCCAAGCTCCGAGCGCTGGTAGTAGCCAAGGTCACCGTGGATCCTGAACAGCCGCATGCGAACCCCTTCCGTTTACGGAAGTCACGGGCCGTAGCGGCCGATTCTGCTGCTAGAGCGCGCTCCAAGCGGCCTCGAACGCATCCCGGAGGATGGCCACGATCTCGTCGAATTGCGGCGTGTCGACGATCAGCGGGGGGGACAGCTGGACTACCGGATCCCCGCGGTCGTCGGCCCGGCAGATCAGCCCGAGGTCGAACAGCTTCGGGGTAAGGATACCACGGAGCAACCGCTCCGACTCCTCGTGGGAGAAGGTTTCGCGAGTTGCCTTGTCCTTCACCAGCTCGATGCCGTAGAAGAAGCCGGCCCCCCTGATCTCTCCCACGATCGGGAGATCAGAGAGGGTGTCGAGCTTGGACCGGAACTCGGGCTCCTTGGCCTTCACGTGATCGAGAAGGCCGTCGCGCTCGAAGATGTCCAGGTTTGCCAGCGCGACCGCCGCCGACACCGGATGCCCGGCAAAGGTGATCCCGTGCAGGAAGGTGTTGGTCTCCTTCAGGAACGGCTCCATCAGCCGATCAGAGGCCAGCATCGCCCCGATTGGGGAGTATCCCGAGGTCATGCCCTTGGCGCAGGTTATGATATCCGGCTGGTAGCCGTAGCGCTCAGCTCCAAACCAGTGGCCGAGGCGCCCGAAAGCGGTGATGACCTCGTCCGAGACCAGCAGAATGTCGTACTC
>JAJYHR010000100.1 GCA_021784675.1 Actinomycetes bacterium | reverse complement strand
CGAGAGCATTCTCGAGCGGGTGGCGGCCGAGGGGGTCACGCTCGCCTGCGGCGCCCCCGCGGTATGGGCGGCCGTTCTCGGCGCCGCCGAGAAGCGGAGGTCGGAGGGGTTGCCGGTTCCGGGGCGGGACCAGGTCCGGATCGTGGTGGCCGGAGCGCCGCCGCCCTCGCGCACCATCGAGATGGTGCAGCACGATCTTGGCTGGGAGTTCATCCAGATCTATGGCCTCACCGAGACCGCGCCGTTGCTCTCCATCAACCGGAAGCCGAAGGAGTGGGACTCCCTGGATCCCGCCGAGGTGGCCCGCCGGCTCTCCCGGGCTGGAACCCCGGGCTTGGGCGTGAGCCTCATGGTGGACGGCGAAGGCGAGGTCCTTGCGCGGGCCAACCAGGTTTTCGAGAGCTACTGGAACCAGCCGGAAGAGACCGCAAAGGCGCTCGACGGCGGGTGGTTCCACACCGGCGACGGAGGCAGCTACGACTCCGGGTACCTGACCATCCTCGACCGGAAGAAGGACGTCATCATCACCGGCGGGGAGAACGTCTCCTCCATCGAGGTCGAGGACGCCATCTTCCAGCACCCGGCGGTCGCCGAGGTTGCGGTGATCGGCGTTCCCGACGGGAAGTGGGGGGAGACGGTAAAGGCGCTGGTGGTCGCCAAGCCTGGGGCCTCGGTTACCGAGGAGGATCTCCTGGAGTTCTGCCGCGGCCGCCTGGCCCATTACAAGTGCCCGACCAGCTTTGAGTTCCGGAACGAGCTTGCCCGGACCGCTACCGGAAAGCTGCAGAAGTTCAAGCTGCGCGAGCAGTACTGGCAGGGCTTCGAGAAGCGGATCAATTAAAGGTCGGTTACCAGCTTGAACCCTTCAGAGGGGGCTTCGCCTTTCTGGCTTGGCGACGCTGCCAGCAGGCGCGCCACCAGGTGGGCAACCGGCTCGACGTCGCTGGCAATACCGTAGCTGGAGCGGTACTGGCTCCGGTGCTCGGCGAGCGCCCTCGCCTTGACGGCGACGAAGCCGTCCATCGGCTGGAGGAGGTCGACCTCCTCCGCTTCGAACAGGAGCAGGGCGGCTGGCCGCCACGCCGGTCCCAGCTCCGGCCAGAAGGTGCAGTCTCTCGCTTTGGAGAGTGCGTCGACGACAACCTCGCCGGCTATCCGGTGATCGGGGTGGATCCGGTACCGCTTCCAGGGGTCGTGGGTAATAACGGCCTCGGGCCGGACCCCCCTGATCAGGGCCACGACCCTCATGACCAGGCCGGTCGAGGTGGCGAGCTCGCCGTCGGTCTCACCTAGGAGCGTGGGTGGCGAGGTGGCTCCGATGACCTTGGCCGACGCCTCCGCCTCCCGGGAGCGAGCGAGGGCTAGCTCGAGCGGGTCGACCTCCGGATCCCAGGTCCCCCTCCGGCCATCGGTGAAGATGGCGAGACGGATGTCGGCGCCGGAGGCGGCCCACCGTGCCAGGGTGGCCCCAGCTCCGAACTCGATGTCGTCTGGGTGGGCGCCGAAGGCCAGGGCGGATGCCGGGGTTCCGAACGCTCGCGGTCCCGGTTCCGCCAGGTAGGTGGCGTACCCCTCCCGCTGCCCCTCTCCGGCGCTCAAAGCCGGCTCCACAGCGGCGAAGCGGGGAAGAGCTGGCGGGCGAGGTCCAGGTCGCCGGGTGTGTCGATGTCGAAGGCAGTCCGGTTGGACAGGATGCGCACCCTGCCGAATCTAGCCCGGAGCGAGCGGAGGTGGAGCTGGAAGGAGCCAGCGCCGAAATGGGTCCGGAGGCCCGGTGCCGTGGGAGTGAGGAGGATGTTGGTCCCGGTCACCCGCTGGTCGGGAGCGAGCGCCGGCACGGTCTCGCCTCCGGAGCTCTTGAGGAGCGGGTCGAAGGCGTCGACGAAGGGAAGATCTCCCGGCACCACCAGGGCGCCTTCGACTCCCTGCGCGCCCAAGCTCTCGAGGAGTGAGCTGAGCGCCTGGTTGAGGTCCTCTCCCTCCTGCTCTATGACCGTGACTTCGAGGCCGAACGGCGGCTCGAGCGTTCCCCGCGCGAGCAGGATCGGGCGGTAGGGAGCGAGCAGGTTCAGGGTCCGCTCCAGGCAGTAGGTGATCAGCGCCCGGCGGCTCGCCTCGTCCAGGCGGCCGCGGAGCCGGGACTTCGAGTCGGCGAGCGCCTTCTGGATCACGATGGGCTGGATCACCACCGGCTCCAGCATAGGGAGTGGTCTCTGGGTAGCCTGATGGTGGTGGATGTCGGGATCGACGAGGTGGGCAGGGGGTCGTGGGCGGGGCCGGTGGTGGTGGCGGCAGCCTACGGCGATCAGGAGCGTGCGGCCAGTATCCTGGGGTGCGGGAGCGGGTACCGGGATTCGAAGGCGCTCTCTCCCAAGCGGCGGGCCAGCGCTCTTGCTGAACTCTCCGCTAGCGGGGTCTGCTTCGTCATTGGCGAGGCGAGCGCCTCCGAGATCGACGGGATCGGCCTGACCGGGGCGCTGCGCTCGGCGGCGCTAAATGCGCTCGCGGGGCTACGGGCGTCGCGGATCCTCCTCGACGGAAAGCACGACTACATCGGGGAGGGGCCGGTGACCACCCTGGTCGGGGGCGACCGTCTCCACCCGCTAATTGCCGCGGCGTCGATCGCGGCAAAG
>JAJYHR010000066.1 GCA_021784675.1 Actinomycetes bacterium | reverse complement strand
TGGTCACCCCGCCGGCGGTCTCAGCAAAGATCCCCTCGGTCGAGGCGAGGAGTCCGATCGCCTCCAGGATCTCGGCGTCAGCGACGCTCCCGAACCCTCCGCCGGTGCTCCTGGCGATGTCGACCGCGTACGGTCCATCCGCCGGGTTGCCGATCGCCAGCGACTTGGCTACAGTGCTCGGCTTCACCGGCCGGATGAAGTCACGGCCTTCGTTGAAGGCGGTTGCGACCGGAGAGCACCCTGCGGGCTGGGCGCCCGAGACCCGGACGCTCGGCGGCTCCGGCATCAGCCCGACCTTGTGCAGCTCGCCGAAGCCCCGGTGGATCTTGGTGAGCTGCGATCCTGAGCCGACCGGCACCACCACGTGGTCCGGGTACTCCCACCCCAACTGCTCTACGACCTCGAAGGCGAGCGTCTTCGATCCCTCGGAGTAGAAGCTCCGGAGGTTCACGTTCACAAACCCCCAGTCGGGCTGCTCCGAAGTGATCTCGGCGCAAAGCCGGTTCACGTCGTCGTAGTTGCCGTCGATTGCGACGATCCTTGCCCCGTACACCGCGGTGGCGAGCACCTTGACCCGCTCCAGGTCCGCGGGTATGAAGACGTAGGCGTCCACCCCGGCCTTGGCGGCGTGGGCAGCCACCGAGTTCGCCAGGTTGCCGGTGGAGGCGCACGACACCACCTTGATCCCCAGCTCCAACCCCTTGGAGAGGGCCACCGCCACCACCCGGTCCTTGAAGGAGCCGGTGGGGTTCACGGTGTCGTTCTTGAGAAAAAGCTGAGAGAGGCCCAGCCTCTCCCCCAGCCTCTCCGCCTTGACCAGAGGGGTGAAGCCGGCGACCAGATCAACCGTCGGATCGCCCTCCAAGGGCAGCAGGTCCCGGTACCGCCAGATCGATTTGGGGCCGGCGGCGATCCTCTCGCGGCTGATCGCGCTCGCCACCTCCTCGTAGTCGTACTCGACGTCGAGGGGGCCGAAACAGTACTCGCAGACGTGATTGGCCGCAATCGGATACCGCCGAGAGCACTCCCGGCACTTCAGGCCGACGACACGGGGCACAGATCCTCCTTCACCGCCATCGCTCGGGCTTTGGCACCTGGCACCTTCCGGTGCTGGTTGCCGCGGAATCACAGGGCCCGTCCCTACTCCGCTCTCGATGGTTCAGCTTGGAAAACTATACCACCCGCGCCGGACCGCCAGCCTCACTGGTGGCCGCCTCTCCCTTCCCCCGCGGGCCCGCGCCGGACCCCGCCCGCATAGGCTGGCCGGGGTGGATACCCGGGTGGGCAGGAGCAAGAGCGCGCCGGTGAGCGTCGTCGTCCCCGCCCGCAACGAGCAGGGGCGGATCGGGCAGGTGCTCGCTGCTGTCCGCAGCGCCCTCCCGGCGAGCGCCGAGTTGATCGTGGTTGACGACGGCTCCACCGATGGCACCGCAGGCGAGGCCTCCCAGATCAGGGGGGTCACCCTTGTGCCCGCCGCCAATCGGTTCGGGAAGGGAAACGCCCTCTACGCCGGCGTCTCCGCCGCTACCGGGAACGTGGTGGTCACCTGCGACGCCGACCTCGGCTCGCTCGACGCCAGGCAGCTCGTAGGCATGGCGGCGATCCTGGTCGAGAGGCCGGGAACCTCGCTGGTCAAGGCGCGGTACCGGAGCCGGGACTCCCTCTCCGGGTACGGGGGTGGAAGGGTGACCGAGCTGGTGGCGAAGCCGCTACTCGAATGGTTCTACCCCGAGCTCGCTACGCTGGGCTCGCCGCTCGCGGGCGAGATGGCGTTCAGGAGGGACGACGCCCTGCGCCTGGGTTTCGATCCCGGCTACGGGGTGGATGTCGGCCTCGCGATCGACATGGCGGCTGCGCACGGCAGGGGTTCGATCGCCGAGGTGGACATGGGGGCAAAGCAACATCCCCACCAGCCGCTGGCGCGGCTGTCGCTCCAAGCACGGGAGGTCGCCGCGGCTATCCTTCGCAGGGCCCTTCCCGGCGTCAGCGGCGACGGCTATACCCGCCTGCTGGAGAACCTCGCCTTCCCGGAGGAGGAGCTGCTCTAGCTTCGCCCCTGCCCAGCCCGCCATGCGATCCGGCGAAGGGAGGCGGCCAGCGTACCCTCGGGGTCAGCCATGCACCTCTCGCGGCCATGCTCCAGCTCCAGCGAGACCACCTGGGCTCCGTGCCGCTCCGCCAGCGCACGGCCCTCCGGGTCGGCGCTCCCGGCGACCACCACGCAGGGCTTGTGGAGGCGCTCCGCCAGCTTGACCACCTCACCCACCACCTTCCCGGAGAAGGAACCGGCATCCAGCCTCCCCTCGCCGGAGATCACGCGGTCCACCTGCGCGGCTCTTCGTTCAAGCTCGACGGCGCCGGCCACCCAGTCCAGCCCCGGCAAGAGCTCCGCGCCCATCGCGGCGAGACCCCCGGCGAGACCTCCCGCTGCTCCTGAGCCAGGAAGGCCTGCGACGTCCACCCCAAAGCGCCGCCGGTACCAGCGCGAAACCGCCTCCAACCGGAGGAAGAGGAGCAGCACGTCCGAGGGTCCCGCTCCCTTCTGCGGGCCGAACTCGGCGGCGGCTCCGGCGAACTCGGTCCGGACGTCGAAGAGGACGGTGGTGGGAAGCGGCAGTCGGCGGTACCCCCGGCGGAGCAGCTGCACGACGGCGCCAAGGCCGCCATCGGTGGTGGCGGACCCTCCGCACCCGATCGCCAGCGACGCCGCCCCGCTCGCCGCCATGAACTCGACCGCGGTCGCCAGCCCGGCGGTCGTGGCTCGCACCGGGTCGAGCTCCCCCCGGGCCTGAGCAGCTGGAAGGCCAACGATTTCGGCCACCTCGATCAGGCCGATCGAACCCGTGAACCCCACCACCGACACCTGGAGCCGGCCGAGCGGGTCACGGGTGCGGATCGTCGACCTCCTCGCGCCGACCGCCTCGATCAGACCCTCACCGCCATCGCTCAGGGGGCAAGGGTCCAGGTCGCCGCCGAACGCCTCCAAGGCCAGCCGGCAAGCACGGGCGGCCGGTATGGTCCCCTTGAAGGAGTCGAAGGCGGCAAGCGTCCTCACCGGTGCCCCCCCTGGTTAGGCTGGAGGCCGGTGACCCCACGCAGATTCCTTTTCGTGACCAATCGCGGCCCCGTCGTCACCGGCGACGACGGCGGCTTCAGGCGCGCGGGAGGCGGCTTGGCCAGCGGGTTGAGCGGCGCGCTGGCCGGGAGCGACAGCCTCTGGCTCTTCCCGATCTCCGCCCCCTCAGAGCTGGCCGCGCTGGAGTCCGGGAGATACCGGGAGCTGGACCCCAAGCTGATCCCTGCCCCCGTCGACTCCACGAGCTACACAGTAGCCTACGAGCAGGTCTCCAACCAGCTCCTCTGGTTCCTCTTCCACGGGCTCTTCGACCTCTCGGCGGAGCCAGTCTTCGACCATGCCTTTGCCAGAGCCTTCGAGGCCTACCGGGAGGCGAACCGCGCGATCGCGGCGGCCATCGCCGGGCTCGACCTTCGCGGCATGCCGGTACTGGTGAACGACTACCACCTCCTGCTGGTCCCGGGGATGCTGAGGGCGATGGGGGTCGACGCTCCCATCAGCTTCTTCCTGCACACCCCCTTTCCCTACGAACACGAATTCCAGCTCCTCCCGGGCTGGTTCAAGCGGGAGATCCTGGACTCGCTGGCCGCTGCCGATCTGGTCTGCTTCCATACCGAGCGGTGGCGCGACAACTTCCTCGCCTCCGCACCCGCGGCTGCGGCAACATCCGTCGCCCCACTCCCCGTCGATCGCGGATCCATCGACCGGGCCCGGGAGCAGGGAGAGGTGGCCGCCTGGAGGGAGTCCCTGGAGAAGATCTTTCCCGACCTCCCGGTGATCGCCAGGGTCGACCGGATCGAGCCCTCGAAGAACTTGCTGCGCGGCGCCCTGGCTGTGGAGTCGCTGCTGGAGAGCCGCCCGTCGCGGGCGGGCGAGTTCGGCGTGCTTTTCTTCGCCTACCCATCCCGGCAGTCGCTCCCGCGGTACCGGAGGTTGGAGCAGGAGCTGGTCTCCATCGTCGACCGGATCAACGAGCGCTGGAGGCGGGGGGCGTGGCAACCGATCCACCTGCGGGTGAGCGACGATCCGGCACGCAGCCTGGCCACCTACCAGACCTTCGACACCCTGCTCGTCAACCCGGTTCGGGACGGGTTGAACCTGGTGGTCGCCGAGGCTGCCATGCTCGGGCGGGACGGCGCCCAGATAGTCCTCTCCACCGAAGCCGGCATAGCCGACCACCTGCGCGGAAAGGTCAACCTGGTCAACCCGCTCGACGTAGTGGAGACCGGGGAGGCGCTGCTCGGCGCCACCGGAACCGACCTTGCCGCGGTGCGGAGCTGGGTCGCCGGGAACACCTGGGACAAGTGGTTCGCCGCCGTGGACCCCGGGGAACGGAGTGGGTAGCTGGCGGCGCTTCGTCGCCGCCGTTGCCAGCGACCCCAAGCACTCCCTCCTCGCCTTCGACTTCGACGGCACCCTCGCCCCGATCGTCGGCGATCCGGCTGCCGCGGTGATCGACCCCGAGCTCGAGCCGCTGGTCACCGCGCTTTCCTCCAAGGTCCGGGTGGCGGTGATCTCCGGCAGGCCGGCGGCGTTCCTGGCCGGAGCGATCCCGATCGACCGGGTGGAGAAGGTCGGCAACTACGGCCGCCCCGAGCGGATCTCCAACGAGGTCAAGGCAAAGCTCCACCGGATCGAGGATGCCCTCGACGGCGAGCTGGCCGGCCGGGTCTACGTGGAGGCCAAGCCAACCTCGGTCGCCTTCCACTTCCGGCGCTCCCCCGAGGTCGCCCAGCCGCTGCTCCTCTGGGCGGCCAAGCAGGCGAAGCAGTACGGGATGGAGGCGGTCGCCGGGAAGTCGGTCATCGAGCTGTGCGCCCCATCCACCTCGGACAAGGGCGTGGCGCTGGCGGCACTTGCCCAGGACACCTCCACCCTCGCCTACTTCGCCGACGATCTCGGTGACCTCCCGGCGCTGCTCCGGCTTCGCGATCTCGCCCGGACCACCTTCGGGGTCGCCATCTCCTCGCCCGAGCTCGATCCGGCGCTGGTGCGCTACGTCGACGAGGTCTGGGATCGGAACGAGCTCCGCAACTCCCTCTCCGTGCTCCTGGCTGCCATCGGCTAGCGCTGCGCTCTTTGGGCCTGCCTCCGACCCCGCCACCTGATTCTGCTTGCGCGCGGCCGGTTGGGATCAAGATCCCGCGGCGCACCGGGGCCAGCGCGACGGAAACAGTGCCGGCCCACCCCCCCTCCATGCTGGAACCAAAGGTTCGCATCCGGTTCCCAGTACGTTTTCCCTTCGGACATCCCGCGTTTCGAGGTGCGCGGCAAGATTACCCCTTAGTTATCTGGGTGGATCTTGAAGGAGTGGATGTGAAGAAGGGGTTAACTGCCGGCATCGCGGTTGCCGGAGCGGCTGCCGCGATCCTGAGCGCTTGCGGATCCGCGACCGCCACGTCGTCGTCGACCAGCTCGGTCGATTGGAGCACCTGCGGGTCGGTGAGCGCTTGCGGCGGGATGAGCGCGCTGGTCAAGGCGGCCAAGGCGGAGGGGAGCCTGACGGTAACCGCCCTCCCCGCCGACTGGGCAAACTACGGCCAGATCATGTCGGAGTTTCAGAGCAAGTACGGGATCAAGATCACCGACGTCAACCCCGAGGGCTCATCGGCCTACGAAGTGGACTCCCTCCAGACGCTCAAGGGCTCCTCGCGCTCCCCCGACGTGCTCGACGTGGGGATCCCATTCGCGGTGGAGGCGGCCGGCAAGGGACTGCTCGCCAGCTACAAGGTCCAGCCGTGGAGCGAGATCCCGGCGAACTGCAAGTCCCCGCAGGCGATGTGGTTCTGTGACTACGGCGGCTACATCTCCATCGGCTACAACGCCGCGCTGACCAAGACACCGGTCACGGGCTTCTCCAGCCTGACCAACCCGGCCTTCACCGGCGGAGTCGCGCTCGACGGGAACCCCGAGGACGCCGGCGCCGCCCTATCGGCGGTGATCGCCGCGGCGCTCGCCAACGGGGGTTCCTACTCCAACGTGCTGCCGGGGATCGACTACTACGCCCATCTCAAGTCGATCGGCAACTTCGTCCCGGTCCAGTCCTCCGCGGCCACGATCGCCTCGGGCGAGGTCAAGGTCAACATCGACTGGGACTACCTGAACGTCGCCTACGCCAACGCGCTCAAGGGCAAGGTCGACTGGAAGGTGATCATCCCGGCGGGCGCGCACTACGCCTCCTACTACGCCCAGGCGATCGCCAAGTACGCCCCCCATCCGGCGGCGGCCCGCCTCTGGGAGGAGTTCCTCTACTCCCCGACCGGGCAGAACCTCTGGCTCAAGGGGTACACGAACCCGGTCCTGCTCCCGGCGATGGAAGCTAGCGGTACGGCAAACAAGACCTACCTCTCCCGGATCCCGGACGTGAGCGGCACTCCCACCTTCCCAACCCAGGCACAGCTCAACACCGCCCACAACGTCATCCTTGCCAACTGGCCAAAGGTTTGATAATCGACCTCCAGCCATCGCCGGCCGCAGCCCGGGAAGAGGAGCCCCCTACCTCCCCCGGGTTGTGGCCAGGCGCTCGCGCGGCCTCCTGGGCTGGCGCGGTTCCCTTCCTGCTCTTCATCGGCCTCCTACTCGTCATCCCGGCAATATCGGTGGTGGTCGGCGCCTTCGAGACCGATAGCGGCGGCTTCACCCTCGCAAACCTGCGGATCGCCACCGAGGGGCCCTACCTGAGCTCCTTCATCGCCTCCTTCGAGCTCTCCATCGCCTCGACGGTGCTCGCGGTCATCCTGGGAATGCTGGCCGCGCTGGCGATAGCCGGCACCGGCGGACGCTCCCGCGCGCTCCTCCAGTCAGCTTCGAGCGTCCTCGCCAACACCGGTGGCGTACCGCTGGCGTTCGCCTTCATCGCCACCCTGGGGAACTTCGGGGTGGTCACCGAGGTACTGTCGAGCTTGGGCTTCGACCCCTACCGGCACGGCTTCTCGCTCTACTCGGTGCTGGGTCTCACCATCGTCTACCAGTACTTCCTGGTCCCGCTGATGGTGCTGATCATGATCGGGCCGATCCGTACCTTCAAGCGCTCCTGGGTGGAGGCGGCCACCTCCCTCGGGGCCTCCCGGCTCCGCTTCTGGGCCAGCGTCGGCCTGCCGATTCTCGCTCCGGCGATCCTCTCCGGTGCGGTGGTCATCTTCACCGACGCCTTTGCCGCCTACGCTACCGCCGAGGCGCTGACCTCCGGGACCATACCGCTGGTCCCGATCCAGATCGGCTCGCTGGTCTCCGGGAACGTCGCCGCCGGCCAGGGAAACCTTGGCAACGCCCTCGGCCTCGGCATGATCATCGTGATCGCGGCCGCAGCCACCATCTACCTGGCCAGCTCGAGAAGGAGCGCGCGTTGGCTACGGTAGCCGCCACCGGCCTCGACGAGGTGGGGGTGGGCAGGCCGTTCCGGGCTGCCGTCCTGGTGCTCGTCGCCGGGTTCTTCCTGATCCCCGTCCTCGCTTCGGCGCGGTACTCGCTGCTCGGCACCCACGGGCACATCACCCTCTCCGCCTACCGCTCGCTCTTTGCCGACCCGAACTTCTGGGCATCCCTCTGGCTGTCTTTCAAGATCGCCGTGGGATCGATGCTGCTCACCGCGTCGCTCGTGGTGCCGACTTCGATCTGGGTGAACAGCCGCTCCCCGAGGCTTGCCCGGGCCATGGACGCGATCAGCCTGCTCCCGCTCGGCGTTCCCTCCGTGGTGGTAGTCCTCGGATTTCTGGGGGCGTACCACGGACTGCTGAGCATCCTGCTCTCGTCGCCACTCATCCTGGTGCCGATCTACGCCATGCTGGCCCTCCCCTACAGCTACCGCACCTTCGACACCGCGGTCAGGGCGCTCCAGGTCGGCCCGCTCACCGATGCCGCTCACTCCCTTGGCGCCGGCTGGATCGCCACCACGCTCCACGTTCTCCTTCCCAACCTCCGGGTCGGCCTGCTCGGCTCGCTCATCCTCTCCGGGGCGTACGCCCTGGGCGAGTTCGTGGTGGCCTCGCTCCTCAGCTTCAACACGTTTCCGGTATACATAGTGCAGATCGGCCTGACGGCGGCGGCCGAGGCCGTCGCCGTCTCCCTGGTCGCGCTGCTCATCGCCTTCCTGCCCCTCTCGGTGATCACGCTGGCGGGCAGGGGAGGCTCGAAGGGGGTCGTGTAGGTGGAACGCGGAGAGCTGCAGCTCAGGAACCTGCACAAGTCTTACGGCGCGGCCAAGGCCCTTGACGGCCTCTCCCTTTCCGTGGGTGCGGGAGAGCTGGTCGTGCTACTCGGCCCCTCCGGCTGCGGAAAGAGCACCGCGCTGCGGGCGGTCGCCGGGCTGGAGTCGTTGGAGGCCGGTTCCATCCTGGTCAACTCGCAGGACATCAGCCGCCTCAAGGCCTCCAAGCGGAACATGGGCATGGTCTTCCAGAACTACAGCCTCTTCCCGCACCAAAACGCCCGGGAGAACATCGAGTTCGGCCTCAAGATCCGCAAGGTGGCGCCCGCCAGCAGGCGAAAGCGGGCGGGCGATCTCCTCGAGCTGGTCGGGCTCCAGGACTTCGGCGACCGCCTCCCCCACCAGCTCTCCGGCGGCCAGCAACAGCGGGTGGCGTTAGCCCGGGCACTCGCCATCGAACCGGCGGTACTCCTGCTCGACGAGCCGCTCTCGGCGCTCGACGCCAAGGTCCGGGTGGCGCTACGGGAGGAGATCCGGCGGATCCAGAGGGAGGTTGGGATCGCCACCCTGTTCGTCACCCACGACCAGGAGGAGGCGCTGGCGGTAGCTGACCGGATCGGCGTGATGCGCGCCGGCCGGATCGAGCAGTTCGGTTCCCCGGTCGAGATCTACGCCTCGCCAGCCACCGAGTTCGTCGCCGACTTCGTCGGCCGGGTAAACCGGCTCGGCGGGACGGTGGTCTCGGCCTCGGCGGTCGAGATCCCCGGCGTGGGCCAGCTGAGTGCCGAGACCGGCCTCGGACCCGGGGCGCCGGTGAACGTCCTGATCCGGCCGGAGCAGCTCGGGATCCGGGAGAACCCCGAGGGAAGCCTCCGCATCGTCGAGCTCGGCTTCATGGGCTCCAGCTTCCACGCCAGGGTCGCCACCGAAAGCGGCGCCGCGCTCTCGGTCACCATCTCCCCAGAGGAGGCGCTCGGCCTCCGCCCCGGGATCTGCGCCGACCTCTTCCAGCGCGGTCCGGTGCTGCTGGCCCTCCCGGACCAGGCCACCCTGTCTCCTGTAGCCCAGCTCGACTAAGAGCATCCGGCGAGAAGGACCTCTTGCCGGAGTGCCTTCTCGCCGCGGCCGACGCAGGCTACACCATCAAACCGGAGACCGCATCCAGGAAGCCGCCGATCACCTCCGGGCCGATGGCGCCGATGCTCCCGATCCGGAAGCTTTCGACCGTCGCGGTCTTCCCCGGACAGATCAGGTATCCCGCCTGCTTGAGACCCTCGTAGAAGGCTGGAACATCGAAAGCCGGCACCGGGGGCAGGAAGGTCGTGACGACGTCCGATCTCCACTCCCCGGCGATGAGCGGGACGAAACCTCGGGCCACCATCCCCTCCACCAGTAGCTCGCCGCTGCTACGGTAGCGCCCGGCCCTCGCCGCCACTCCGCCCTCCTCCACCAGCTCGCACAGGGCCTCGTGAAGGGCGGCCACCGCGTGGGTTGGCGAGGTGAAGCGCCACTTTCCTGGCGATCTCTCCATCTCCTGCCACTGGTCGTAAAGATCGAGGGTAAGGGATGGGGAGACCGCGGGCCGCGGCTGCAAGAGTCCCCGCCGGGTGATCACAAAGGCCAACCCCGGCACCCCCTGCAGGCACTTGTTGGCGCTTCCCGCCATGATGTCGATCCCCAGCCCGGAGAGATCCATGGGCACGCCCCCGAACGAGCTGACCGCGTCCACCACCGCCAGCCTTCCGGCGGCTTTGATCGCCGCCGTCACCTCAGCAAGAGGGTTGAGCAGTCCGGTAGTGGTCTCGCAGTGCACCACCCCAACCGCGTCCACATCCGCCTTCGCGCTCGGCACCTCAGTGACGTGCTCGGCTCGGACAGGCTCGGTCTCGGGAATGGCCAGTTCGCGGGCGTCAAGCCCGGCACGCCGCGCTATCTCGAGCATCCGCTGGCCGTACGCCCCGTTCACCAGTACCGCCAGCCTTGCCTCCGAGGGCAGGAGCGAGGTTATCGCCGCCTCGACGGCGGTGGTTCCGCTTCCTGCCAGCGGGAACCACCGCGTACTCCCCGCCCTCGCCGCCAGCGGCGAGCAGCATCTCCCGAACCCGCTCGGTGAGGCGAAGGTAATCCGCGTCCCAGGTGCCGTGGTCGCGCAGCATCGCCTCCCGAACCCGCCGGGAGACGGTGACCGGCCCCGGAGTCAACAGGACGGTGTCCAAGTATCCTCCCCCGCGAGCAGCTCCCGCTCGACGCCGGCCAGAGCCGCGTCGAGAATCTTGGCGGCCGCGTCGAGGTCGCCGTAGCCGGCGATCAGTGGCGGTGTCCAGAGGCAAACGTGCCCCTCGGCCACCCTGAAGTTGAGCCCGCGGAGCAGTGACGCGTAGAGCAAGGCCTCAGCGGCCTCTGGCCAGCCGTCGCCGCCAGGCTGCCGGATCCCGAAGCCAACCAGCAGGCCAATCTGCCTGATCGGCCCCATCACCGGGTGCCGCTCCGCCAGCCGCTCCAGCAGGGCGCGCACGAACGCGCCCTTCCGCTCCGCCTCCGCCACCAAGCTCACCCGCTCGAGCACGTCGATCATGGCTAGGGCGACCGCGGCTCCGACCGGCGACTTCTCGAAGGTGAAGTGGTCAACCGGGCTGGGCGCCATCACATCGAGCGCCGGGTTGACGAGGAGCGCGGAGATCGGGAAGAGGCCGGCGCCGAGCCCCTCGCCCAGCACCATCATGTCCGGCTCCACCCCGGGGTAGTGTTCGATCGCGAACATCTTCCCGGTACGGCCCCATGCGATCGCGGTCTCGTCGACCACGAGCAGGCAGCCATGGCTCCGGCAGATCTCCTGGACCCGCTGGAGGTATCCCTGCGGGTGGATCCTGACGTCGCTGCTCCCTATCGGCTCAACGATCAACGCCCCGACATCGCCCTCCCGCTCGAGCACGTCTTCTAGGAAGTCGAGGCAGCCCAGGTGGCAGTCGCCAGAGCAGCTGGCAAGGCAGCGTTCAAGATTGTACGGTGCGACATGGAGCAGGCCGAGACCGGCGGTCGTCCCAGGCTGCCCGCCCAGGGAGAGGGTGTCCAGGGTGGCGCCGTGTAAGCCTCCGCGGAGGGAGACCGTCTTCCACCTTCCGGTGGTGAGCCGGGCAACCTCCTGGGCCATGGCCATTGCCTCCGCCGCGCCCCGGGCGAGCATGACCTTCGCCCGGGGAACTGGAGCAAGCTGGTGCAGCTTGCTCGCCAGCGCGGTAGCTGCAGCGCTGGTGTAGTGGCCGGGGCAGAAGGGGAGGACCTGCATCTGCTGCCACGCGGCGGCAAGGATCTTCGGGTTGGCATATCCCACCTGGTTAACGTTGTTCCCGTGGAAGTCGATGATCTGGCGGCCGTTCACGTCCTCCAGGTAGATGCCTTTCGCGCCCTGGATGGCATTCAGGCACGGGGTCGAGAGCGCCTGCACCAAGAAGTACTCGGAGTCATCCTCCAGGATGCGCCTCGCCGCCTCTGGAAGGCACCGTACAACCATCGCGCTCGACCGTGAGGTTTGTGTCCACCTCTTCCCCAACCACCGTCACGAGTTTGCAAGCCCTTCCGCGATCAGCCTGGGCAGCTCTGCGAGCGACTCCAGCACCACGTGGGCCCCGGCGTCGACCAGGCGCTTCCGGCACTCCTCGACCATCGGCTCCCTCACCTCCGGAGGCATCTCGCCGAGCTCCGCGCTGCTCCTTCCCGCCTCGTTGCCCCCGTAGATCACCCCGGCAGCGATGCAGCCGGCGTTCCTGGCCTCCAGCATGTCGAGCGGAGTGTCACCGACCTTGACCACCCGTGCCGGCGGGTAAACGTCAAGCGCCTCCAGGTTGCGGAAGATCATCCACGGCTGAGGCCGGGCGGCAGGCACGTCGTCGGAGGCCACCGCGCAGTCGACCCGAATCCCGTGGGCGGCGGCTGACCGCTGCAGGACGTCGAGGGTTCTGCGGGTATAGCCGGTGGTCGAGCCGATAGCCACCCCATCGAGGCGCAGCTGGGCAAGCGCCGCCAACGCCTGAGGGAGCGGCTCCGCATGCTCGAGTGCAACCCCGGGCATGATCTCTTCGAGGTGGACGCTCAGCCGCTCGACATCAGCCTCCGCCGGAGGGAGCCCGAAGAGGTCGTACCACCTCTCCACCTGCTCATCCATGAGAAGGATGGCCCGGACGTGATCACGCTTGAGCAGCCCCATAGGCTCCCTGCAGGCAGCCTCGCTCACCGCTACGCCCGCCTCATCGAACACCCGCATCAGCGCGTCGACCGGCGCGTACGAACCGTCGTCGACCAGGGTGCCCGCCCAATCGAAGATCACAGCATCAATCTGGCGCGTCCCAGTGTCCACAACCGCTCCTTGCCCTTGAACGAGGAACGCGGGCCACTCTCGCCCGAAAGCCCCTCGTGGCGTGAAGCCGTCCAGCCTTTGGCTGATCGCGCTTCACACCATCACCGCCCGAAGCTACGGCAGCCAACCATACGGGAACTGGCGGCCAGGCGCCGCCCGGCGGAACTTTCCGTTAACATCCGCGCCACGGGAGAGGGGAGCTCTGCACCGTCCTTGGCCGCTGGAGATGCCTTAGCGCTCCCATAGCGGGCCACGGCTGTGGCCAACCTCCGCCTTGTCCAGCCCCGATCTTGCGGCATCTGCATTCGCAATTATCTCTTCAGATCCGCTGACCAGCACCGATACTCCACTCAGGAGCCCGGCTGCTCCCTGGTATCCAAAGCGAGGCATTAAGG
>JAJYHR010000014.1 GCA_021784675.1 Actinomycetes bacterium | reverse complement strand
CCGATCGGTAGAGGCGCTCGAGCAAGAGGTTCGGGAGCTCCGGCAACGCGTGCAAGAGGCGCCGTCAAGGGCGAGGGCGCTCGAGGAGAAGCTTCTCGAGGTATCGGGGGCGCTCGCGCAGACGCAGGCGAAGAACGAGAAGCTCACCTTCACCCTTCAGCAGGCCCGCGAGCACATCGCCAACCTCCGGGAGGAGGTCGAGAAGCTCACCCAGCCGCCGGCGGCCTACGGAGTCTTTGTGCAGGCCAACGCTGACGAGACGGTTGACGTCTACAGCTCGGGTCGCAAGATGCGGGTAGCGCTGCATCCCGAGATCGCCGCATCCTCGCTCCGCCCGGGGCAGGAGGTGATCCTCAACGAGTCGTTCGCGGTAACTTCCGTTCGCGAAGCCGACAAGATGGGCGAGGTGGCCACGGTAAAGGAGGTGCTCGAGGACGGCGAGAGGGTAGTAGTCATCGGCAGGGGCGACGAGGAGAGGGTGGTCCAGCTGGCCGGATCGTTGCTCGGTACGAAGGTCAGGGCCGGCGATTCGGTGCTTTTTGACCCGCGCTCGCAGATGGTACTCGAGCGGCTTCCGAGGTCCGAGGTGGAGGAGCTTGCCCTCGAGGAGGTCCCGGACATCAGCTACTCGGACATCGGAGGTCTCGACGACCAGATCGAGGAGATTCAGGACGCGGTCGAGCTGCCCTTCTTGCACCGACACCTGTTCTCTTCTTACCGCCTGCCGGCACCGAAGGGAATCCTTCTCTACGGTCCCCCGGGGTGCGGGAAGACGTTGATCGCCAAGGCGGTCGCCAACTCGCTCGCCAAGCAGCTGGAGAGCACCTCGGGGCGGAGCGTGAAGAGCTACTTCCTCAACGTCAAGGGCCCGGAGCTGCTGAACAAGTATGTGGGCGAGACCGAGCGGCAGATCAGGTTGATCTTCCAACGGGCCCGGGAGAAGGCGGAGGAAGGGATGCCGGTGATCGTCTTCTTCGACGAGATGGACTCTCTCTTCCGAACCCGCGGAAGCGGTATCTCGTCGGATATGGAGTCTACGGTCGTCCCGCAGCTGCTTGCGGAGATCGATGGGGTCGAGACCCTGCGCAACGTGATCGTTATCGGCGCGTCCAACCGGGAGGATCTCATCGACCCGGCGATCTTGCGCCCCGGCCGGCTCGACGTCAAGATCAAGATCGAGAGGCCGGATGCGGCAGCGGCCGCGCAGATCTTCAGCCGCTATCTGGTGGCGGAGCTTCCTCTCGACAAGGAGGAGGTGGAGGTTCTCGGCGGCGGTGACGCTAAGGTCACGGTGGGGAAGATGATCGATCAGACGGTGGCGAGGATGTACGCCTCCACCGATGACAACCGGTTTCTCGAGGTCACCTACCAGAATGGCGAGAAGGAGGTCCTCTACTTCAAGGACTTCTCTTCCGGTGCGATGATCGAAAACATCGTCCGCCGTGCCAAGAAGTTGGCGATCAAGCGGGAGATCTCCGGCCAGCCGGCGGGAATCAAGCTCGACGACCTCTACAACTCGATCACCAAAGAGTTCAAGGAGCACGAGGATCTGCCCAACACCACGAACCCGGACGATTGGGCGAAGATATCCGGCAAGAAGGGCGAGAGGATAGTCTTCATGCGGATTCTCCTGGCCAAGGAGAGTGGAGCTGAGGGCGGCAGAGCGATAGAGCGGGTGGCGACAGGGCAATATCTCTAACCCTGTTGGCGTTGCAACTGTGGTATAGGAGGTAGTGATGGCCGTCCAGAAGGTTCTGGGGATCGAGACCGAGTACGGGGTAAGCGTGTCCCAGCAGCCGGATGCGAACCCGATCACGGCCTCCTCCGTGCTTATCAACGCCTACTTGAGCGCCATTGCCGGAAGGGTGGACTGGGACTTCGTAGACGAGTCTCCGGGCAACGATGCCCGGGGATTTTCGGTCGACGGGTCGTCCTCGACGGAGCTGGAGACCCATTTGGTCAACGCAGTGTTGACCAACGGCGCGCGGCTTTACGTCGACCACGCCCATCCGGAGTACTCCTCTCCGGAGTGCATATCCCCGCTGGAGGCTGTTCGGTATGACAAGGCCGGCGAGTACATCATGCGGCGCGCCATGTCGAACGTGAAGAGGATCTCGAACCCCGCTCAGGAGATAGTGGTCTACAAGAACAACTCCGACCGGAAGGGGAACTCCTACGGTTGTCACGAGAACTATCTGATGGACAGGGCGGTGCCCTTCTCGAAGATCGTCTCCGGGGTGATCCCCTTCTTCGTCACCAGGCAGGTCGTTGTCGGCGCCGGCAAGGTGGGGTCCGAGTTCACTGGCCGGGACGTACACCCGGTACCGTTCCAGATCTCGCAGCGCGCCGACTTCTTCGAGGAGGAGGTGGGCCTCGAAACCACGTTGAAGCGCCCGATCGTAAACACGCGGGACGAGCCTCACTCGGACGGCCATCGCTACCGGCGCCTTCACGTGATCGTCGGCGACGCCAACCTCTCGGAGACCTCCACCTGGCTCAAGCTGGGGATGACCGCGACGGTTCTCTCCATGATCGAGGATGGCTTCGTGAACGGGATGAACCTCACCCTTGCTCACCCGGTTCATGCCCTTCGCGACGTCTCCTGGGACCCGACTCTCAAGGAGAGGGTGATGCTGTCCGACGGACGAAAGATGAGGGCGATCGAGATCCAGATCGAGTATCTCGAGCGGGCCACCAAGTATGCCGAGGCGGTCGGCTATGGTTTCCTCGGCCGGGAGGAGGAGGGGCCAAAGCTTTTCGCGGAGTGGGAGCGGGTGCTCGACCTTCTCATGGATGATCCCGCGAAGCTCTCCGACACGCTGGACTGGGTGGCCAAGCGCGAGCTGGTGGCGGGTTACGCGGATCGGCACGGGCTCGCTCCCGATGACGCGCGGCTGGCAGCGATCGATCTGCAGTACCATGACGTGAGGCCGGCAAAATCACTATTCAGCCGGCTGCCCATGCGGACTCTCCTCAGCGAGGAGGAGGTGATTGCTGCCACGACTGAACCGCCGACCGAAACTCGTGCCTACTTCCGGGGGACGTGCCTCTCGAGATTTCCGGAATCGGTGGCGGCGGCGAACTGGGACTCCCTGATTTTCGATCTGGGACAGGATCCACTCAGGCGCGTGCCGATGATGGATCCGTTGCGGGGAACGAAGAAGCATGTTGGTGAGCTGTTCGAGCGGGTTCAGAGTGCCGCGGAACTGGTTGAAGCCCTCGGGTCGTAGCTAAGATTCAAACGTAGGAGAGCGAGGCGAAAGAGAGATGGCTGAGAGAGAACAGGTAAAGCGGGGTTCCACCGAACGAGAGGAAGAGGTCGAGGCGGAGAGGGAGCCGGCGGCGGACCGTTCGGAGAAGTTGAAGGCCGAGCTGGATGACATCCTCGACGAGATCGACGAGGTGCTGGAGGACAATGCCGAGGAGTTTGTGCGCAACTACGTCCAGAAGGGCGGGGAATAGGGCTCAACCGGACCGCGCGTTGGGTTTATAGACGTTATCTGGAAGGATCGTTGTGGCATTACCGATATTTGACGTGGCGTCCGATCCCGGACCGAGCTTTTTCGAGGTGGTGAAGCGGCTTGGGCTTACCCCGGATCCTGCTGGTGTGGCTGGGGCCGGGCTGCAGGGGGTGCCGCACGGAACCACCATCGCTGCGCTGCGGCACGCCTCAGGTGTGGTGATGGCCGGCGATCGTCGGGCTACCGAGGGCAACCTGATTGCCAACCGAACCATCGAGAAGGTGTTTCCAGCTGATCGGCTCTCCGGGGTGGCGATCGCCGGTGCTGCGGGACCCGCTGTGGAGATGGTGCGGCTGTTCCAGGTTCAGCTGGAGCACTATGAGAAGGTGGAGGGTTCGCTCCTCTCCCTCGAGGGGAAGGCAAACCAGCTAGCCCAGATGATCAGGGCGAATCTGCCCATGGCGATGCAGGGGCTGGCGGTCGTGCCCCTCTTTGCCGGATGGGACGCTGAGCAGGAGCGTGGGAGGATATTCACCTACGATGTAGCGGGTGGCCGCTACGAGGAGGTGGCCTACTACGCGACCGGATCTGGCGGGCGCGATGCGCGCGCCACCATCAAGCTGGGCTTCACGCCGGAGATGAGCGAGGCCGACGCGATCCGGCTAGCGGTCAAGGCGTTGTTCGAGGCGGCGCAGGAGGATTCGGCTACCGGCGGGCCTGACCCGGTAAGAGGGATCTATCCCGTAGTCGCCGCCATCGGCCCCGGCGGCTACCGGCGGGTCGAGGATGCGGAGCTTGCCGGCATCGCTACCGAGTTGACCGAGGAGCTGAGAGGGAGAGGGGCAAGGCAATGAGTATGCCCTTCTATGTAGCCCCAGAGCAGATGATGAAGGACCGAGCCGACTACGCCCGCAAGGGCATCGCTCGAGGCCGGGCTCTGATCGGGACCCGATATGCCGGCGGAATCCTTCTCTGTGCGGAGAATCCCTCCAAGTCGCTGCACAAGGTCTCCGAGATCTACGACCGCATCGCCTTTGCCGGGGTTGGCAAGTACAACGAGTTCGACCAGCTGAGGGTGGCCGGCATCCGCCATGCAGATACCAAAGGCTACGCGTACTCGCGGGGCGATGTGGACGCCCGCGGGCTCGCCAACCTCTACGCCCAGTACCTTGGCCAGGTTTTTACCCACGAGGTCAAGCCTCTTGAGGTGGAGATCCTGGTTGTCGAGCTTGGCGAGGGCTCCCAGGAGTCCCAGCTCTACCACATTCTCTACGACGGCACGGTCATGGATGAGAGCACCTTCTCGGTGCTTGGGGGCGACTCGGAGGCGATCGGCGATCGCTTTGGCGAGAGGTACCGAGAGGGGTGGAGTTCCGAAGAGGCTCTTCGTTCAGCGGTCGGAGCGCTCAGCACCAACGGCCACACCCTGGAGGCGAAAGACCTCGAGGTCGCGGTCCTGGAGGATACCGGTGAGAGGCGGAGCTTCCGGAGGATCCCTGCCGCCGAGGTCACCCGCCTGATGGGCTCCGGTTAACATGGAGCGGCTTGTCCGGCGCATCGTGGGCCTGGAGAATGAGTATGGGGTCACCTGTACGCTCAAGGGCCAGCGTCGGCTGAGCCCCGACGAGGTGGCGAGGTACCTCTTCCGGAGGGTAGTCAGCTGGGGACGCAGCTCGAACGTCTTCCTGGAGAACGGGGCCCGCCTCTACCTTGACGTCGGCTCTCACCCCGAGTACGCCACCCCTGAGTGCGACTCGCTGGTCGATCTGGTCGCCCACGACAAGGCCGGGGAGGTCGTGCTGGAGTCGCTGGCGCACTCGGCGGAGGCGAGGATGCGCGAGGAGGGGATCAGGGGAACCGTCTACCTGCTGAAGAACAACACCGACTCGGCGGGAAACTCCTATGGCTGCCACGAGAACTACCTGACGACTCGGGTCGACGACCTCTCGCACCTGGTGGAGGTGCTGATCCCGTTCCTAGTCTCCAGGCAGGTGTACGCCGGGGCGGGCAAGGTGCTCCTGACTTCGCGGGGGCCGATCTACTCGCTCTCGCAGCGCGCGGAGCACATCTGGGAAGGGGTCTCCTCGGCCACGACCCGCTCTCGACCGATCATCAACACGCGTGACGAGCCTCACGCCGACGCCGAGCGGTACCGGAGGCTGCACGTCATCGTCGGAGACTCGAACATGAGCCAGTGGGCGACAATGCTCAAGGTGGGGGCGATGTCGCTGATCCTTCGGATGCTCGAGGCGGAGGTGGTCCTTCGCGACCTCTCGCTCGAGAACCCGATCAGGGCCATCCGGGAGATCTCCCATGACGTCTCGCTTACGAAGCGGGTAAGGCTGGTGAACGGGAGGGAGATCTCGGCGCTCGACATCCAGGACGCCTATCTGGAGCGGGCCAAGCGCTTTTCCGATAGGGCGGGCCTTCCCGCCGACGAGTTGCAGGCGCTGGAGATGTGGGAGGAGGCTCTCGCCACCCTCCGTTCGGATCCGGGCCAGCTCATGGGGAAGGTCGACTGGATCACCAAGCTCAAGCTCATCGACGGGTATCGGAGCCGCCACGGCATCGGTCTCTCTCACCCGCAGGTGTCGCTGCTGGATCTCCAGTATCACGATATCTCCAGGAAGCGCGGGATCTACTACAAGCTGGAGGCATCCGGGGCCACCGCCAGGATCGTCGAGGATGAGACGATTAAGGCCGCGTGCGATATCCCTCCCCAGACGACGCGAGCGAAGTTGAGGGGAGAGTTTATCCGGGCCGCCAAGGAGAAGCATCGTGATTACACGGTGGACTGGGTTCACCTGAAGTTGAACGACCAGGCGCAACGTACAATCATGCTCAAGGACCCATTTGCGTCCGAGGACGAGCGAGTGGAGCGCTTAGTGGCCAGCCTCTGATGCGTCCTGGGGATTTCGCTGGCGGCCGCTTCCGCGCGGTAGTCGCAATCCTCGCGGTGGTGCTGGTCGGCGTTGCTGCCCGTGCCTTTTTTGTCGAACCCTTTTACGTACCTTCGGTATCGATGCTTCCAAGCCTCGTCCCCGGGGAGTACGTCGTGGTCGAGCGGATGGGCGTGCTCCACCCGCAAATCGGATTCGGTGACATTGTGGTCTTCAGGAGGCCGCCCAACGACTCCGCGGCCTCCTCCGCCAGTTATCTGGTGAAGCGGGTTATTGGGCTTCCCGGCCAGACCATCTACTCGTCCGGAGGATCGGTCTACCTGGACGGGAGGAGGGTGCGCGAGCCGTTCCTCCCCGCTGGTGTTGCCACTACCGGCATCCGTTACCAACGGGTTCCCGGCGGGCACTACTTCGTGCTGGGGGATAACCGGGGCGACTCCGAGGACTCCCGGTTCTTCGGCCCGATCTCGGCGTCGTTGCTGGTGGGAAGGGTCGTCATGGTCTATTGGCCTCCATCGGATGCGCGCCTGTTTTAACCTGTCCGAGCCCGCTCCAGTGCAAGTAGGGGAAGAGCTTGCTTCGACTTCGGGGACGTCATCGCAGTCGGACGATAGCGCTGCGCAACACTGCATTCGTCTTGCCAGCCTCGCAGGCGGCTGGGCACCGGTTTACGGTATTGGCCGGCGAGATTGGCTTTGGGAAGTCGAATCTCAGCGGGAGGGGCAGCAAACGCACGCATAGCTGCGCTAAGGGCGTAGCGATCCTGCTCCGCCAGCGGATAACGGTCCACCGGCACTTCGCGATGTCATGCCGCAATCAGTTATCGAGAGGGAGGCGATTGCGGCGGAAAGTCGTGGAGGATCGGGTAATTGTGCCTATGGTGATATGATCACATAAACACGTAGGCAAGGAGTCTCAGGTGTTAATTCAGGAAGACGGCCGTTACCCAGGGCTTGCCGAGCCGATGGACATCAAGGCGGCGGCACGCTTGGTAGCGCTGCTGGAGGCGATGGCGGACGTGAACCGGTTGAGAATCCTGACCGCATTGGGTACGGCGTGTGTTCCGGTGGGGGCGATAGTAGAGGCGGTCGGACTGTCGCAGTCGCTGGTATCGCATCATCTGCGGGTTCTTCGGGACCGCGGTCTGGTAAGGGGGGAGAGGCGCGGGGCGTTCGTGTTCTACTGCGTTACCTCGGAGGAAGTTAGGGGGGCGATCGATGCAGCCGTTTCGGCCATGGAGATCCGCGGTTGAAGGAGTAAAGGTCGGCACGGTGAATGCCCACATCTCTTCCCGGCGGGGTGAGGTCAAGCGCTCCCTCTGGAGGGGTCGGCACGAGGTGAGCGGAGCAGGTGTCAAGCTCGGACTCAGGGATAACTGGTTCCAGTTTTCCCTGTTCACCGTCATCACCCTGTTCATCGGCATGACTATCGGAGTAGAGCGGGTTGCGCTGCCTCCCCTGGCCCGGGATCAGTTCGGCATTGTCTCGGTCCTCTATACGGTTTCATTCCTGGCAGCGTTCGGGCTGGTGAAATCGATCATGAATTTGGTCTCTGGTCGGTTGTCTGACCGTCGCGGGCGGAAGGCCCTGCTGGTTGCTGGCTGGCTCTTTGCGATCCCGTACGCGCTTCTCATTATCTTCGCTACCAGCTGGTGGTACGTTCTCGCGGCAAATCTGCTGCTCGGGGTGAATCAGGGCCTTACCTGGACGATGTCGGTTACGGCCAAGATCGACCTTGTCGGTCCGGTGAACCGGGGACTGGCCGTAGGCATCGACGAATCGGCCGGTTACATCGGCGTTGGCTTGGGAGGCATTGCCGCCGGACTCCTGGTTGCAAAGTACGGGCTCAGGCCAGCGCCCTACCTGCTGGTACTGGCGGTCGTGGTGGTCGGCCTGCTGGTGACGGTGCTGTTTGCCAAGGACACCCTTCCATGGACCCGGATCGAAGGCACTTCCCGCTCCGGGCCGCACCTGCGCCTGCTCGAAATCTTCAAGTACATGAGCTACCGGGATCGGTCGATGCTGGCAGTATGCCAGGCAGGGATGATCAACAAATTCCTCGATAGCCTGGTGGCGGCGTTCCTTCCGCTCTATTTCCTGCGGTTGGGAGTGGGGCTCTTGGCTATCGGCACGATTGCCGGTACCTATGCCCTGGTATGGGGCTTCGGCCAGCTCGGCGGCGGAGCGATTGCCGACCGGTATGGCCGTAGGTTACCCATAGTCGCAGGAACCTTTACCGTTGGCGGTGGCCTTGCGGTCGTCCTCGTCACTGTTTCCTACCCGGTTGTCATCTGTGGCGCCGTGCTGATGGGGTTGGGGATGGCTCTTGTGTATCCCAACTTGATCACGGTCGTAGGGGATACGGCAGACCCAGCCTGGAGAGGGAGCGCGCTCGGTGTCTACCGGCTCTGGAGAGACGGGGGGTACGCGCTTGGACCGGTTGTTCTGGGCGTGATCGCCTCGTTCTTTGGCCTGGTGGCGGCGCTCTGGGCTGGCGTCGGGCTGGCGGCCGCATCGGGGCTGGTGCTCGCGACCTCGCTCGTCGAGTCCGACCCGAAGCGGCGTTTGGGCCCGAGGAAGTGGGAAACCCATCCGGAGTGGCTTGGCGCGGCTTCGCGCAGCGAGCTGCCTTAGGGTCTCAGGCTAGAAGCGATACCGAGGAGTGGCCGCCGCACACGGTCCGGGCTCCTAAACCCCGTATCCAGGGGGGCGTAGACTACTCAGGCTGAACTCCTGCCTTTAGGTTCGCGCCACGGTCCCGCAGGTTTCCACCTGTTCTCCAACCGGTCCCGGGGGGCAGATGGGAGTTGGCTTGGGCGTCGAGGTGAGTTGCCGGCTCGGTGCGGGGCGGGGGGCTTCTGGCCGGTTACTTGAGGGAGACCTTGGATATGGTCGCCGATCCCTGGTTGGCGATGTAGGCCGTTTTCGACTTCAGGTCGATGCCGACACCCTGGGGCTGCGTGCCGGTGGGGAGGGTTGCAACGACGGTGTCGGATTTGGTGTCGATCACGGTCACCTGGTTTGATCCGCTGTCGTTCACTAGGAGCTCATGCATGCGCGGGTCGAGACCGAGCCCGTGCGGTGAGACGCCTGCCGGGATGTCCATGGCCAGTCTTCCGTGCTTGACCACGGCGACGGCGTTCGCTCCGGCGAGGCCGGCGTAGATCTGGCCGTTCTGCGGATCTGGCTGCACCCACCACGGGTGGGATCCGACATAGATGGTGGCCTCGACGGTATCGGTAGTCGCGTTGATGGCGGTAATCGTGTCGCCAGCGGGGTTGGTCGCGCCATCGAGCGCCACGCCGGTGTTTGCACTGTAGATCGTGTTGGTGCGGCGGTCAAAGCCAACGCCCCACGGGTTGGGTCCGACTGGAACCGTGGCCACGACTGCATTGGACCTGGTCGAGACGACGTCTACGGCGTTGGTCCCGATGTTGGATACGAACAGCTGGTGTCTTGATTGGCTGACGGCAAGCCCGTGCGGATTCCCGCCAACGCTGATCCTCGCCTTGAGGGCGAGAGTCCTTGCATTGATCACATCGACCAGGCCACGAGCGATATCGGAGACGTAGACCGTCTGGGTCGCCTGGTCGACGACGACGGTATGAACCACCCCGCCGAGAGCGATGGTCTTGATCGGGACCCCTGAGGTTGTCATCACCGTCAGGGTGCCCTGCGAAAGGTGGGAGACGAAAAGCCGCCTCAACCTGTAGTCGACGCCGACGAAGTGGGGCGTCGGCCCTCCGGCAGGGAATGTGGCCGCTACCTTCGGTGACCGGAGCCGGCGCGCCGCAACATGGCCGGCCCGTCCCGGCCGGCGGGGGGTGCCTCCTCTATGGGAGGCGAGACTCCAGGCCGCGGGCGCCGCCGCCAGCAGAGCCGCCGACACGAGTATCCTTCCGATTCTCATGAATTACCTCCTTTAGGGCTGCCGGATGAACGTTACCGGATACACCCATAGGTATTCATGAGCGTGGCGATTTCTGGTTGCACACCGTCACCGGTTTAGATCCGCTAGCAGGTCTCCAACTCCTGATTCAGCTGGAGTTCAGGGCAGGTTGCGGAGCAGCCGGCGGCAAATCTGCTGCTCGGCTGTTCCAGACATCCTGATGAGAGGCTGTGCGCCCGCCGCCCGATCCCCTGGAGCTCGGGCAGGATGGTTTCGCTGATCACGATGGGAGCCTGGCTGCTGCGGGTTGGTGGCGGTCTCCCTCCATCCATGTATAGATTGGAATGCAGGATCGATCGAACGGCGATGGAGCTCGCCGCAACCGCTTTTCTAGCTGATAGCTCCTGTAGAGCGCCGGTAGGGCGAGAACAGGAGGAGGCAATGCCCATTGCGCCACGCAAGAGCCAGGAACGCCTTGGATCTAGAGCGGGATTGAAACACGATACCGGGCCCGGTAGGCGTTGGAGTGACCGGTTCTGCCCCGTGTCTCCGCGGCTTCCGGTTCTGGTTGCCGGTTACGGGGACCGGCGATGAGCGAATCTTTTCAGGTTGTGCCCGGGGAAATCCTCGGTCCTGTGCCGGAGACCTGGACAAGCGGCGCCGGTCCCGATCAGCGGGTGCTTCACGACCTCAATCTGGATCAGGTGGTGGAGGCCGTGGCGCGGGGATGGGAGGAGTCCGGCGCCATCGCTGCGGTGCTTGCTGAGCCGCTCCATGACGTCGATGCCATCGAGTACCGGCAGGAGGTGTTCCTGGATCTGGAGGATCCCGTCCTCTTTGAGCAGGTGTCCCGCTTCGTCGACCGGCTCCGCGATGTCCGCTCGCGCCTTGCCGCACTGGAGAGGATGCACTCCAGTTACCAGAGGGAGGGCTGGCTGCTCGATACGGCCGGTATCTATTGCGAAGCTACCTTGGGTTTTGCGAGGGAGCTGGGCGGTGTATCCATTGGGTCGCGAGGGCTAAGGTCATTCCGGGATTTCCTGGAGAGCTATGTCGCTTCCGAAGCGTTTCTGGCGTTCGCGGCCGCGACGAAGCGCGTCAAGGAGGTGCTGGCGGCCGTCCGCTACTGCGTGCGAATCAAAGGTCGCAGGGTAGAGGTGAGCAGGTACGAGGACGAGACCGACTACAGCGCCGAAGTCTTGGTAACCTTCGAGCGGTTCAAGCAAGACGAGGCGAAGGACTACCTGGTCAAGTACCGCGGTTGGCCGGGGATGAACCACGTTGGCGAGCGGATCCTCGAGCTGGTGGCCCGGCTCTTTGAGGAGGAGTTCTCGGCACTGGAGCACTACTGCGGCCACTTTGGCCGATTTTACGACTCGAGGATCCGGCGCTTCGAGCGCGACGTGCAGTTCTACCTGGCCTTCAATACCTACACCAAGCCCCTCAGGGACGCCGGTCTCGACTTCTGCTACCCCGAGATCGTTACGGGATCGAAGCTGGTTTACGCATCGAGTACCTTCGATCTCCCACTTGCTCGCAAGCTTGTCCTGGCAGGCGCCGGCGTGGTGACCAACGACTTCGAGCTGCGGGACTCCGAGCGCATTTTCGTGGTCTCCGGACCGAACCAAGGGGGAAAGACCACCTTCGCGAGGACCTTCGGCCAGCTTCACCACCTTGCAAGTGTTGGCTGCCCAATTCCGGGGACCGGTGCCCGCGCCTACCTGTTTGACCGGATCTTCACCCACTTCGAAAGGGAGGAGGATCTTGGTAGGATGGCCGGAAAGCTCGAGGATGACATCGTGAGGATCAGAGGGATTCTGGAAACCGCCACCTCGAGGAGCATCCTGATAATGAATGAGATCTTCACCTCGACGACGCTCCGGGATGCCCGCTTCCTCGGGAGGAAGGTCATCGACAAGGCGATCGATCTGGATGCGCTCTGCGTTTACGTTACCTTTGTCGACGAGCTTGCCTCACTCGGCGCCTCGGTGGTGTCCATGGTGAGCACAGTCGTCCCTGGCAATCCGGCTAAGCGTACCTTCAAGGTGGTGAGGGGGCCGGCCGATGGGCGCGCCTACGCGCTCGCGATAGCCGAGAGTTACGGACTTACTCGAGAGCGGCTGAGCGAGAGGCTTGCCAGGTGAAGGCGCATCTTCTCTACGCAGATATGGACCTCGACCTCGACGCCGAGCTCCCGCCCGGCCACGAGGATCTGGTCCAGGACCTTGAAGCGGCGACCGTTTTCGATGCGATGTCGGCCGGAGACCGGTATCTTTTCGATCTGGCCGAACGGGTGCTGCTCACCAGCCTCGGCGATCCGGCGAGGATCCGCTACCGCCAGGAGATCCTGGCCGACAGCTTGGCCCACCCGGAGATCGTCCGCGAGATGTACGCGATCGCAGTCGGAGCCCTCGAGGATCAGCGGGGGATCTGGGGGCTGTCGTCGCGGTTGCCGGGATCCGTGCTTTCGGTGGCGGTCCACCAGCTGGAGGCCTTCGTCCTGCGGCTGGGCGAGCTTGCCAGGCTCGCCACCGAGCATCGCAGCAAGTTCGAGTCCGAGGGCTTTAAGGTCTTGCTGGAGTCCGTGGTGAATGACCTTGACGATCGGTATTTCCGGGAGATAGGTCGCCACCTGGAGCAGCTCAGGTTTCGCGATGGCCAGCTGATGAGCGCGGAGCTGGGTCCGGACAACAGCGGGATCAACCTGGCGCTGCGCTTGCCGGGTGGCCGGAGCGCTGGCTGGAAGCGGAGGCTCGGGATTGGGGGCCGTTCCTCGTATGCCTTTACCATCGATCCGCGAGACCAAGCCGGCGCCGATGCGCTGGGGGATCTTGCCAGTCGCGGGATCAACCTGGTGGCCAACGCGGCG
>JAJYHR010000009.1 GCA_021784675.1 Actinomycetes bacterium | reverse complement strand
CTGCTTCTGGAGAACGGCCAGCTGAACGGGATCCTCCACAACATCCCCTCCTCGGCGATACCGGCGCTGAAGTCGAACCCGAAGGTGAAACTGTACGTGCTCCCCACCTTCGAGTCGACGGAGATCTACACCAATCCTGGAAGTCCCCTCTTCGCGAAGCTTCCGGTACGGCAGGCCCTGATGCACGCGATCAGCAAGCAGGCGATCGTCCAGTCCGTCTTCCCGGGCCGGGCCGAAGTGCTGAACCGGATCTACCCGCGGGGAATTCTCGCTCCCAACCAGGCGCCGGAGATCTCTGGCTACAAGCCCTCGCTGTTCGCAGCGGCGGTGAAAGCGATGCCGGCCGCGGACCGGTCGGTGACCCTCGGCTACCAGAGCAACGATCCGACGGCAGGGCAGGTCGCCAACCTGATCCAGACCGAGCTGGCTCCGTTGGGGTTGACGGTGAAGGTAGTCGGCTACTCGGGTAGCACCGTCTACAACTGGGCTACCAACGATGCCGGGGCGCCCGCGCTCTTCGTCTACTCCTCCTGGCCCGATGCGGCAAGCCCGTACACCTGGGCGCACATCACCTTCGATCCGGGTGGAGGCCTCAACTTTCTCCACTGCTCCGTTCCCCAGGCGACCGCGGTGCTGGCGCAGGCAAACGCCTCCACCACGCCGGCTCAGGCGGATGCGCTCTACGCCCAGGCTGGGAAGCTCTACGGGCAGAGCGGGTGCTGGGACATGCTGGTGAGCCTCAACGACACCTTTGCGCTCTCGTCCTACCTAACCGGGATCGTGCACAACGTCGGGGTACCGTACACCCTTTACCTGCAGTACCTGCATCCGAAGAGCTAGCGCGTGCAGTAGGTCCCGGGGTGATGCCCCGGGACCGTACCGCTTTGCGGGAAACCCTTCGAGGTTGCTCCCGCCGATAGGTAGAGCCTGATTGAGAGGGGAGTCGATGTTTGCGCACGGCGGTTGCGTGGAGCCGGGTAGGGAGAGGGGAAGGAGGCCTTCGGCGGGGGTGGCGATGAGCGGGTGCAGCGCGACTGAGCTGCACCCCGCGGAGGAGACGTTGGGCTGGAGCCGAGCCGATCTTGCCGGCGTTGGTGCCTCCGGGCTCCGCGACCTGTACCGGGGCGAGCCAGTGCTGTCGGCGGAGATCGAGCGGTTGTTTCATCGTGAGTGGATCCTGGTGAGTTCGATCGAGCGCCTCCCCGCCGTGGGCAGCTACCAGAGCGTGGACCTGTGTGGGGCGCCGGTGGTCCTGGTCAGGGTGGGGGAAGAGTCGATCAGGGCCTACCACAACCTCTGCCCGCACCGCGGCCTTCCCATCTTCTCCGGGGAGGGAGATGGCGGGCGCTTTGTCACCTGCCCGTACCACCAGTGGAGCTTCCGGATCACCGGGGAGCTCGCCTCCCTGCCCCAGCGGGAGCAGTTCTCCGGAGCTGACTTGGATTGCGTCTCCCTCGCCGAGGTCGATCTCGGCATCTGGAACGGGCTCATCTTCGTCCGGCTCGGCTCGGGCGGCGGGGAGTTCGGAGAACTGGTCGGCGACCTCGACCGGCGCATGAGCACCTTCCTGGCCGGGCCGCTCGTCGAGGTGGCGCAGCTCTCGTTCGAGATCGAGTCGAACTGGAAGTTCCTGGTCGAGAACCACGTCGATGTCTACCACCTCTGGTATCTGCACGCCAAGACCCTCGCGGCCTTCGACCACGCCCGGTTCGAGTGGGAACGTTGCGGCCGGGGCTGGTGGAGCTTCGAACCACCCAAGGCGCCGCGCCACCAGCCGCCGTTGCTCCACTGGTTGCCCGAGGCCGAGGCCGAAGGGTTGGGGGCGCACCTGATCTTTCCGAACACCATGGTGGTGACCAGCAGCTCCTGCGTCGCCGCCTACGACGTCAGGCCGGTCAGCCCGACTCGATCCAAGGTTACGCTCCGCGTCCGCTCCGTCCTGGGTGCTGACCCGGAGGCGCTGGTCGAGGAGATCAAAGCCTTCCTCAGCGAGGATGTCGAGGTGTGCGAGGGACTCCAGCTGGGAGCGGCTTCACCCGCCTTCAAGCTGGGGCCGCTCGCCTCCCGCCACGAGCAGCCGCTGCGCCACTTTCACGAAGAGCTTCGCGCGAGCCTCCTGTTGCAGGGTGAGTGATCCGGCGATCCCCGGGCTCCGCCCGCTGGTGACCCTGGGTCCACTGCAGGGGGGCTGGCGGCGGGTTGGCAGGCAGGTGGGGGGTTCTCCCTTCGAGGAGGTGGCAGACGTCTGGTGGCTGCAGGCCGGGGTGGTCTTCGCCGACCTGCGCGTGCGTCGCGACGGTGGCGATCGCGGCGGCTTGCTCGACGCCACCCATGCTTTCAGCGGTGCGGTAAGCCTGTCGGCGGGTACCGCCACCTTTCTCCACGACATGGAGACCGGCCACTGGGGGGAGACCGACCGGGCCCGTCTCTTCGAAGACGGCGACCGGCTGGTGGAGATCGGGAGCAACTACCTCGAGCGCTGGAACCGGATCGCGGACGCCGGAACCGGCAGGGGCCAGGTCATCGAGGTGAGGGGCGGGGTGGCTAGCCGGCCTCCGGTCTCGGCGCTCGCCCGCCCTGCTCCGGATCTGCGCATCGTCTGCGCCGGGGATCGCGCTCTAGCCATCTGGTCGGCCGGGCCAGGCGGGGCCGCCGCCTTCAGCCGCAGGGAGCGCGGGTGGGAGTGC
>JAJYHR010000037.1 GCA_021784675.1 Actinomycetes bacterium | reverse complement strand
CAACTCGTTATGGTTTAGCTTGACGATAAAGGGAATGCGGTGCGAGTACTTGCGAGACACCATTCCGAGAACCCCCAAGGTGGTTGCCACGCCGGAGCAGTCAGCAGAAAGGGCAAGCTCGACGATGCTCTTGGGGTCGAAGTAGGCCGGGTTCTTAGCGAAGGAGGCTGCGCCCGAGTGCTCGATGCCCTGGTCTACCGGAAGGATCGAGATGTAACCGGTACCGCCGAGACGGCCATGGCCGTAAAGCCAGGACAGGCTGCGCAGCACCCGCTGCGATCGGTCTGAGTCCAGGAACACCTGCTCATACGTGTTTGGTCCGGGAGTTGTAAGCCACTCTTGGGGAATGGCGGATGCCTTGTACTCGAGAAGCTCGGAAGCCTCGTCTCCCAAAAGTTTCTGGTAGTCCATCATGCCTCCTCGATACTTTGGCACTCAGATTATAAGGCGTGGCTATTAGTTCCCAGCGTGTTCGTAGATCACGGCGTCGAGCGGTTTTGGCGAAAAGAGGGTGGTTTCGGAGGGAGAAGCCGCCCACCGTTCAGGGCGGAGAGCAGCCGCTCGCGTGATGGAGGGCGGCAGAGGATCCCAAGATCTCCCTCGCTAAGTCGGCGGCGGAGCTCTGTTTCCGAGGTAGCGAAGTCGGCCGAGTCGTAGCCCAGGTTGGCGAGTTCGGAGTCGGAGAGAGGCTCCGTCGACCCTTCAGTGTAAGCAGCGGTCTAATTTTGACCCACCCGGTGAGTGTAGGTTAGCTCAGTCCCCCGGTGTGTAAACCACCCCGTCCTCGTTCGCCAAAGTCAACTTGTGGTCCACCAAGCACGTGCCGGCGTCGCCCTTCAACCCGACCGTGAGCAGCGCTGCGACGCCGGTGACTCGGATCCCGCCTGGTCCTGGCCGGGTAGCCACGGTGTACCTGTAGATTCCGGCTTGCTCATCGGTGGTGAGCAGTTCCTCGGGGATTCCTCCGTACGGATTGTCGAGGAACTCGTCTGTCGCCTTCTCCGGGTCTATACGGCGAAGTCGGAGGGTACTGACTGCGTGCATCTTCTGCTCTCTAGGGTACGGTGATGGGCATACTTGGATGACTGCAGCAGCATTTGAGGCTATACGGAGGTTTGTTAGTGTGCTTTGGCTGATCGATCTTGATGGTGTGGTTTGGCGCTATACGACACTGATCGAAGGCTCCGACGAGGGGATCACCCTTATCCGGTCAACCGGAGACCCGATCCGTTTCGTCACCAACAACTCCACCCTGACCCGGGCTCAGTATGTCGAGAAGCTTGGAGGAATGGGTATTGAGGCTGCCGAGGAGGAGATAGTCACCTCGGGTATGGCTCTTGCCAGGCGCGTCGCGCCGGGGGAACGGGTTCTCGGTATTGGCGAGGACGGCTTGCTCGACGAGCTCAAGGCTGGGAAGTGCGAGCTGGTGGCACCGCGCTCCCCTGAGGACGCTCTCCAGGCGGAGACCGTAGCCCTTGGATGGTACCGGAAGTTCTCCTACATCGACATGTCCAACGCGTGCGTCGCTATTCGCAACGGAGCGCGTTTCCTCGCCACCAACCAGGATCCCACCTATCCGCTGGAGACGCTGATCGTTCCCGGTACTGGAGCCTTGGTTGCGTCGGTGATCGCGTCTACCGGCGTTACCCCGGAGTACGCGGGCAAGCCCGGCGATGCGATGGTGGAGTTGGTAAGGGAGTTGATCGATGGACCCGCTCTCATGATCGGCGACAGGCTTACCACCGACGGAACCTTTGCCAAGCTGCTGGGCGCCGAGTTTGCCTGGGTGGCCTCCGGTATCGAGGAGGAGCCGGACGCCTCGATACCGGTATCGATCAAGACTCCCAACCTGCTGGAGGCCGTGAGATCGAAGCTGGGCTGAGCCGCAGGGGACGAGGGGTAGCTCCGGTCACGCTCCGTTATTAGGACGGTGGCGGCGGCAACGAGGTCGGGTTGTCGACCTGGATCTGCGACAGCCGGAGCCACGACGCCCCGATCGGCGAGAGGAAGTAGGGGGGCGACAGGTATTTCAGCCGGTTGTCGTAGGTGTAGTTGGTCGAGTAACCGTTGGTGATCGTAGAGCCGGAGAAGACGCCCTCCACATCCGCGTAGTATCCAGCCAGCGCGCCGTAGAGGTAGAGCGTTCCAGAGTACGGGATCTGCCAGAACCGCTGGACCGTGAACGAGTGCTGGAGGGTGAGGATGGCCGCCATGATGGTCGGGTCGTTGCTGGGATGGCCGAAGCAGGCATCGGGGGTCTGGTTGCTCTTGGAGAACTGATCGCTGACCTGGACGAAGTTGTTGGCGATCAGCCCGAGGAGATCGGATGTCCCGTTCGCCATGCAGCCGGTGTACTCGAGGTTCCCGGTGACGGTGATGTCGTTTGCCGAAGCGATGGTGAGCTGGCCGGAAAGCGTTCCCTGGACGAAGGCGTTCCCTTGCTGGCAGGGAGCGGACTGGTTGACGGTGTCAAGCTCCTGAGTATTGCAGGTGCCGCTGGTCGTCTGCGGCAAGCTGGCGACGTAGATTACGCCGTTCGGGGGCAGCGGGAGGTTGCTGCCGACGCAGGCGGTGTTCTTGGTCTGAGGCGAGACTACGGTCATCGTGTTGCCCTGGAGGGTGATCTGCGTCGGGCCGTAGTAGAGGCACCCGTCGGCAGCAGCGATTTGCTCGAGGTTCTGGTCGGCGCTTGGCAGGTTGAGCGGGGTGTGGTACTGGACGTTGCCGCCTGAA
>JAJYHR010000093.1 GCA_021784675.1 Actinomycetes bacterium | reverse complement strand
GGAAGGGTGAGAGCCGTAAGGTGAGGTGGCGCATCACCACCCGTGCGGGCATCAGGCGGGTGCGCTGTTGCACCTTGTTGGTGCTGCGCAGGATCTCATCAACGAGCTCTTTGGGAAAGGTCCTCGCCAGCACTCCGATTGCAATGTGATCGGTGAGCCGCGAGTCATCCGGTTGCTTTCTCCACCCAGGTCTTGGCATCTCTTACCTCCCAAGACCGGTAATAACAGGGATGTAATTCTAAGTAAACGGTAATGGGCTAGCCGTTGACAGTGGACATGTCCGGGTAGCGGCTGCCGGCGGTGACGCCGGCGGGGAAGATCGCCTCGAGCGCGGCCATCTCGGCATCGAAGAGGGAAAGCGAGGCGGCGGCGATGTTCTCGTTGAGCCGGGGGATGCTCCGGGTCCCGGGGATCGGGACGATATCCGCACCCCGCCCGAGCACCCATGCCAGGGCCACCTGGGCCGAGGTCGCTTTCATACCCCCCCGCTAGGCCGGCTCTCCACGGTCAGACCGGAAGGCATGCGGCCGTGGCACCAGCGGCACCGTTGCCAACCACCAATTTATCGCGGCTGCCCAATGACCCGCCCTCGAGGGGCCTTTACCATCACGGCTGCGCTCGCCCCTCCGCGGGCGATCGCGTTCCGGGAGACGGCGGTCAGCGGGACCCGGACAGCTCCACCCGGTGATCGCGCTGCGCCAGAGCTACCAGGGAGGCCGCCGCGAGAACCAGCGGCGACAGCGCCAACCCGACTCGCAATCCCGAGGGACCGGTGGAGAGGACGCCGGACAGGACGGGACCCAGGCACTGCCCGATGGCGAACACTACGGTGAGGCCGCCGATCGCCGGCGTCCAGAAGTGCCGGTCGAGGAGGCGCCGTGCTACCGCGGTCACCGCGGTGACCACCGAAAGGAAGGAGGCACCGAAGAGCACCGCCGAACTCATGACCACCCACGGAGAGCGCGACAGCAGTGGCAGCAACGCCCCCACCGTGAGAACCCCGAGAACCAGCGACACCCCACCTCCCCCTCGCAGCCTCGATATCGGGCGTGCCCAGGCAAAGGTGCTTCCGATCGAGAGCAGACCCAGAACCAGCCAGAAGAGGCCGATCTCGCCGGAATCCACCCCCTCTCCCTTGAGGAACGCAACGACAAAGGTCATGTAGGCGATGTACCCGATCCCGAAGAGACCGTACGAGACGACCAGAGGGAGCATCCGGTGCGCGGGCCACCGCCGGCCCGCCTCCGGTCGGGGCGGCGGATCCTTAGCCACCAAGGCGGCTGGCGCGGCGGCCAGCAGGGAGACCATCCCCATCCCCCCGAGCACCATCCAGCCCAGCCGCCAGTCGCCGGCCCCTCCCACCGAGCCGAGCAGGGGCCCGATCGCCAAACCGGAGAGAACGATGCCGGCGCCGCCTCCGGCGAAGAAGAGACCAAGCACCGCCGCGGCCTTGCCCGGCGTGCTCGCCGCCAGTATCTCCACCGCCAGCCCCGCCCCCGTTATGAAGGTAACGGCGCCCGCCACGCCCGAGACGGCGCGGACCAGCAGCAGGAAGGCGGTGGCGCCCGACGCCGCCATCGCGAACAGGCTGACCACGCCGACGGCGAACGAGATTAGAAAGGCCCGGCGGACCCCAAGGTAGCGGGCGATCGCCCCGGTTGCGATCGCTCCGGCGAGATACCCTGCCGCATTGGCGGAGTTCATCAGGCCCGCCGTAGCGTACGACCAGTGAAGACTGTCTCGCATCGGCGGTAGCAGCAGGGCGTAGGCAAAGCGAGAAAACCCGAGCGCCACCACAGGGCCGAGAGCCAGGCCAGCCACCGCAAGTGCCCCGGCGGGGCGGGCGGATGCCCCCCGTGAGGCCCGTATCATGGGCTGCTCCGGCAGGCGGCATCGAGGAGCACCTCCGCCATCCGCCGGGCGTCGGCGGCCACTCCCGGATCGCCGCCTACGACCATCCGCGCGTTGGCCCCGTCGATCAGGATCATCAGATCCGACCCCATCTGTGCCGGATCGCCCACTCCCGCCGCTGCGGCCAGCTCCGCCAGACGGCCGCGCATCCAGCGCTTGTGCGCGCGAGCCACCTCCCGCGCCGGGTGATCCGGCTCCACGATCTCGACGGAGGCGTTCACGAAGGCGCATCCCCGGTTCCCACTGGCGGAAAACCAGGCTGCCAGCCAGTCGAAGACCGACAGCAGCCGCTCGCGGGGCTCGCCGCCGTGCTCGGCCAGCCACTCCTCCAAGCCCTCGGCACGCTCGGCGTGGCGGCTCTCGAGAACCGCTGCGACCAGGTCGTCTTTGGAGCGAAAGTGCGCGTAGAGGGTCGGCTTGGAGACGCCCGCCCGTTCCGCCACCCTGTCCACGCAGGTTGCCGCGATTCCGGCGTCGTAGAAGAGTTGGGCGGCTGCGCCAAGTATCCGGCTCTGGGTGCTCGCGCTCGGGGTCATGAATCTACACTAACCGGTAAGTTAAGATTCGTCAACCCGCGAGGGAGACGACAACCAGGGACCCGGCTCCCTCTACCTGATTCCGGTGGTCGCGATACCCTTCACGAACCACTTCTGGAAGGCGAGGAAGATCACCGCAACCGGGATGGTGGTCATCACCGCCGCCGCCATCAGGTACGGCCAGTTCACGAAGTACTCCTGCTGGAACATCACCACGCCAAGGGGAACGGTCCATAGGTTGGGCTGGTTGGCTACCAGCAGCGGAAGCAGGAAGTTGTTCCAGGAGAGCATGA
>JAJYHR010000061.1 GCA_021784675.1 Actinomycetes bacterium | reverse complement strand
ACGCCCGGGTGACCCAGAACTGGTGGGGCCAGCCCCCCGCCAACCTGCCGGCCTCGACGCTGGTGGGAAACTCCTACAACGGCTACAACAACAACCGGAGCTTCCCGCTGGTGGTCACCGACCCCGGTTCGTGGCTGTACGAGGGCACCGGCCTCAAGCAGGGATCTCAGCTTCCCGGGCTGCTCTACTCCGACTTCGATGGCTACAACCCGACAAGACCCAACCCGCCAGGCGTCCAGATCCTCGCCCACTCGCCGGTGGTGATCGGCTTCTCCCAAGTCAGGATGTACGCCGACACCACCTACTGGACGGGGCGCAACGGGAAGGGTGGAGTCTTTGAGTCCGGGACCAACAACTGGATCGCCGCCATGAACCCCTGCACCTCGGGCTCTCCCGGCTGCATCGCGTCGGCGGTGGACCGGATGACCGGCAACCTGCTCAAGTTATTTGGGGGCGGGCCGGCCGGGCTGTCGCAGCCCTCGGTCGCCAACACCGGCACCTACTACCCGTAAGGCTGGAGGCCGAGTGGCCGGGGGGTGAGATTCCCCCCGGCCACTCGGCGGCCTATTTCCGGACTCCGGCGCGGCAGGGGCGATCGCCGATGCCGGCCGACGGCAAGTCGGCGCTTCTCTCCGCCTGGCCCTACTGACCGCCCTGGCCGCTAACTTGACGGCTCACTGCATTGCCGCCTGGCCCATACTCACGCGCCGGCCCTACAAGCCTCCGTTCGCCGCTACACCGTCGGGTCTTGATCGGCCTGCGGCATCTTTATTGCCGCTGCCCTTTTCAGCGCAGCAATGCTCGAGCTACCTATGGTCGGCAAGCTACCGGAGGAGGGGCCGCCCCGGCCAAGAGCGCCGTTAGGGCGATCAAATACCGGTGTAGAGCCACGGTCACCTCTGCAATGCGAACCGAACGCACCCTAGCCGGATCGGTGTGCCCTGCGCAGTCGAACAAGGCTAGTTAGAAGCTATAGCTATGAGGTTGCAGGAGTACATGGTAAGTATTACTGTAATGTAACTCATATACTTGATAGGTAACGCTATCGAATATGGAGCTGATGATGGCGATTGCCAAGAACCGAACTGCTAGAAGAGAACTGGATCGCAGGCTGGCCGGTATAGCCCGTGAAAAGCTTGCTCCACCCCGAAGCGGATGGGTGCGAGCCATACGCCTGGCGCTCGGTATGTCCGCGGCCGACCTGGCGGCCCGCATGGGCGTTACCGGAGGAGCGGTCCAGGATCTCGAACGAGCAGAGCCCCACGGCCGCGTCACCCTGGATCGCTTGAGCCGCGCGGCCGAGGCCATGGATTGCGAGCTCGTTTATGCGTTGGTGCCCAGAACCAGTCTGGCAACAACTGTCGAGAGGCAGGCCATGAGCCAGATCGCCCAACAAGTGGCCGCCACCGAGCGGTCGATGAGCCTGGAAGCCCAGGGCACATACCTGGACCCCGACGTAGTCGACGAGCAAGTGCAGGCGCTGATCGACACCAGGAAGCTCTGGAAACATCAATAGATCCTCTTTGCAACGCTGTCGGCGATGGCAGGTTCGGGGATGCTCGAGAAGTCCGCGCAGAAGTGAGTCCGTCCTTCGGCCCGGAGCCCGAAGGCGCCACGCCGCTTGAGGACGAGGAACTCGACGGCCTTCTTCCGGGCTGGGTCTCGACGCGGGAAGACCTGAACAGAGCAGAAGGCGAGAACATCCTGCGCGCACGTGCCAAGCTGCGACGCACCCGGAGCAGGAGCCTCTTCTGGTACTTGGACGAGTCGGGCCTCCGCGAGCTGCATTATGAGATGTTCGGGGAGGTTTGGAGTTGGGCCGGCACCCTCAGGCGCAGGGAGACAAACATTGGCGTCGACCCTCACCAAATTGCCGTAAAGCTGCGGGATCTCCGCGGTGACGTGCTGACCCAGATCGGCGACGGGATCAACACCGCCTACCCGTTTATCGAGCTGGCCGTGCGCTACCATCACCGCCTCGTCTGGATCCACCCGTTCCCAAATGGAAACGGAAGGCACTCGCGCTACGCGGCTGAACTGCTCCTGGCCGACCTTGGCGAGTCCGGCCTTACTTGGGGCGGCGGCGTACCCTCGGAGACCTCGGAACTCCGAGACGAGTACCTGGATGCCTTGCGCAGCGCAGATAGGGGCGAGTTCGCCGCCTTGATCGGATTCGCTATCCGTCGCTAGGTCGAGTTCCCGATCAGGTCTCGAGCGACTCCGCGCGCACTACTACGCGCTCTCCGGCTGTTACGTGGGCCGTCCACTCCGAGATAAGCGTCCTCGAGTTGGGGGCCCCGTCTGGACATCTCACGCCGAAGAGTCCGGGCGATCGGGCGCTCACTCCCCCCAGGGCGAAGCCTCGAGCTCGCCTCTAACGCCAACCCGGCCGTTGCTAAGCGGCCGCCCGCCCCGGCCGCGTGCAGCCGGCGTGGCACGGCCAGGCAGACGAGCGACGTTCACTCCCTCTGGGAACATGAAGGCTTCACACCTGCGGGTACGTCGGCACTCGTTGACGCACCGTCTCTGTTCGCCTTCGGCGACGCCGAGGATGCCGGTGGCGTGTGCCCGTCTTGAGGTTCCGTCCGCCGCTCATGGTTCGGGGACGGGGTCGAGCATGCGGCGCGCGGAGCGCCCGGTCGTCACCCTGCGGTTACGCGCCGGCACGCTCACTTGGCGGGGAGACGATCTCGGGTAGGTCGAGCAGGCGCAGCCAGGTGCCGTCTTCCTGGCGGCGTACGACCTGGG
>JAJYHR010000164.1 GCA_021784675.1 Actinomycetes bacterium | reverse complement strand
GTATCCCACGAAGGGGTTGTCTCTATCCCGGGAGCTTCTTCGATAAGCCAGCTGGAATTGAACGCGGGGGCCGCCGAGATCCAGTTGACCGCCGATGAGCGCCTGGACCTTACCGCGATAGCGGAGGCGAATCTTGGATCGTAGGGGTCTCCGGGGTAAGGTTGAGCGGGTAAAACGGGCGAGCTCGCAGACGGTGGAAAGGATCAGATGAGCCAGGAGCTTTACGACTTAGTTACGGTTGGTGGAGGACCAGCCGGTTACGGGGCGGCACTTTACGCCGCCTCCGCAGGTTTGAAGGTAGCAGTGGTGGAGGAGGATCGGGTAGGCGGCACCTGCCTGCAGCGCGGGTGTGTGCCCGCCAAGGAGTTCTTGGAGACGGCGGCCACCTACAGGTGCGTCCAGGGTGCTGCCGAGTTCGGCATCGAGACCTCGCCAACCAGGATCGACTTCGGGGTGTCGCAGTCCCGAAAGCAGCAGGTGGTTGACCGCCTTACCAAGGGACTTGCTGGCCTGATGAAGGGGCGGGGGATTGACATCTTCGACGGCCACGGGACCTACAAGGGCGGTGGAGCTGTCGAAGTATCCGGCGGAGAGACGCTCCAAGGTTCCAGCATCATCCTGGCCGCCGGATCGAAGCCGAGGTGGATCCGGGGCTTCGAGCCTGACGGCGAGTCCATCCTCACCTCGGACGAAGTGCTGTCGTTAACCCGTCTCCCGGAGTCGGTGCTGATTGTCGGCGGGGGAGTCATCGGCTGCGAGTTCGCGTCGATGATGTCTGATCTCGGAACCACGGTCACCATAGTCGAGGCTCTGCCCAGCATCCTGCCCGGGGTGGACGCCGAGCTTACCGGCGTCCTCCTCCGTTCCTTCAAGAAGCGCGGGATCAAGGTCAAGACCGGCGTCGGGGTGAGCAGCCATAGGCGTGCCGGGAAGCTGGTAGCGGTTGAGCTGGCGGACGGCTCCGAGATCGAGGTCGAGCAGGTGGTAGTCGCGGTCGGCAGGCGCCCGAACTCCGATGGGCTGCTTGCTCCCGGATCTTCGGTGGAGGTGGACGCGCAAGGTTTCGTCAAGGTCGGACCCGGGTATGAGACCGCTGAACGGAGCGTGTTCGCGATCGGGGATCTGATCAACACCGCTCAGCTGGCGCACGTGGGGTTTGCAGAGGGGATTGCCGCGGTCAAGGCCATCCTTGGCGAGAGTGCGGCGCCTGTCGACTACACCAGGGTTCCCTGGTGCATCTACACCCACCCGGAGATCGCCTTCGCCGGGTTGACCGAGGAGCAGGCGGCCGAGCACGGGGTCGATGTCGTAGTGAAGAAGGACCTGCTCGGCGGCAACTCCCGGGCCCGGATCATCGGCGAGGTAGACGGCTTCGTGAAAGTGGTCGCGGATGCGAAGACGCACCAGGTCTTGGGGGTGCATCTGGTCGGTCCGTGGGCAACCGAGCTGCTCTCTCCGGGCTATCTGGCCGTCAACTGGGAGGCCACAGCTGAGGAGATTGCCCAATTTATCCAGCCTCACCCTACGCTATCCGAGGCGTTTGGGGAGACTGTTCTGGCTTTGACTGGAAGGAGTTTGCACGTTGGCTGATGTAGTTATGCCGCAGCTTGGTGAGACCGTTACGGAGGGGACTATCACCAAGTGGATGGTGAAGGTGGGTGACCGGATCGAGATCGACGAGCCCATGTTCGAGGTGTCAACCGACAAGGTCGACTCCGAGGTTCCTTCGACGGTTTCTGGCTACGTCAGCGAGATCGTGGTCCCGGAGGGGGAGACCGTGGACGTTGGAACGGTGCTAGCGCGGGTAGCAGATGAGCAGGGCGCCCCAGCGGCGGCGCCTCCAGCCCCAGCGGCGGCTCCTCCAGCCCCAGCGGCGGCTCCTCCAGCCCCAGCGGCGGCTCCTCCAGCCCCAGCGGCGGCTCCTCAAGCCCCAGCGGCGGCTCCTCAAGCCCCAGCGGCGGCTCCTCCAGCCCCAGCGGCCTCTTCGGCTCCGGGTGGCGCCACCAGCGAGCTTGCCGACCTGGTCCTCTCTCCGGTGGTTCGGCGGTTGATCAGCGAGAACGATATCGACCCCAATGAGATTGTGGGCACTGGTGTCGCCGGGCGGATCACCCGCGCAGACGTCCTCGACCACCTCGACAAGGTGGCTAGGGAGAGCCGCGAGTCCGGGGTAGCCGCCCCACCCCCAGTGGCAGTGGCGACCCCCCCAGCTCCTCCCGCACCTGCTCAGGTCGCCGCCCCGGCTCCGGTGGAGGAGGTGGTGAGCGTCGCCCGGTACGCTCCGCTCCCCGAGATCGGTGTGGGCTCTCGCGACTACGTCGTCCCGTTTACCAACATCCGGCGGCGGACTGCCGAGCACATGGTGCGTTCCAAGGCGACCTCGGCGCACACGCTGATGTCGATCGAGGTCGACTTCGAAGGGGTAGAGATGCTCCGCCGCCAGCGCGGGGCTGAGTTCAAAGCGGAGGAGGGGTTCGGGCTCACCTACCTTCCCTTCATAGTCAGGGCTACCGTCGAGGCGATCAGGGCCTTCCCGAACATCAACGCTTCCGTTCTCGGCGAGTCTCTGGTAGTGCACCGCGACGTCAACATAGCGATCGCGGTGGATTTGAACCTGGAGGGGCTGATCGCGCCGGTGATCCATAACGCGGACGGCAAGCGCCTTGGCGGCATCGCCAGGGAGATCCACGATCTTGCCTACAGAGCCCGTTCGAAAAAGCTGAGCGCGGACGACATCGCCGGTGGGACATTCACCATCACCAAC
>JAJYHR010000147.1 GCA_021784675.1 Actinomycetes bacterium | reverse complement strand
ACCGCGCTCATCCCGTCGAGGAGGTGGCGTGGTGAACCAGCTACCGATACGATCACCTGGAAGGTCGCACTCCCGGTTGCCGCATCGACGGTTGGGACGGTGCCCAGGGAAGATACCGATCCGGTCAGCTGCGCCCCGGATGCCGCAGTGATTGCGGCGCGGTCGCCAACGGCAAGAGAGGGCAGGCTCGCAGAGGACACGTTCACCAGTACCTGCCAGGCTGCCGGCTCGATGATGATGATCGAGTACTTGGACTTCGGAGCGACCCGCTGGCCGTCGGGGAAGTCCACCGAAACCACGGTGCCGGAGATCGGGGCGGTGACCGAAGCTGTCTGGGCCGCCGCCTGCGCGGCACTCAGGGAGGCCTGGTCTTCGGTCACGGCGGCCTGGAGGGCGGTCACCGAGGTGGTCCCGCTGCTCCGCTGCCCGGCCGCAGTCGGGGGGGCCGCCATCTTCGCGAGCGCGTGGAGCGCGCTCTGGCATTGGGAGCTCGTACACGACTTCGATATCTCGGTCAGATCAGCCGAGACAGCGGATCCGGAGGCGGAGGGAGCCGCCGCAGCCGATTGGGCTTGGGACAGCGCGGCCGATGCTGCGGCAAGCGCCGCTTGATCGTTGGCCACCGTCAAGGCGGGATTGCCGTTCGGGACCACGGTTGCCAGGGTCTCTCCGGCGGTAACCTGCTCGCCAACGCTTGCCGACACCGACGAGACGGTTCCAGCTACCGGCGAGGTAAGGGTGGCCGAGGTATCCGGCTGCACCGTCCCTACCAGGGTCATGGTGGCTGAAGCCGGCCCGGCTGCGACCTTGGCGAGCTGGTACCGGGGAGGGCGCGGGCGCAGTTGAAGGTAACCGAGACCGGCTAATGCCGCGGCAACCACGAGCGCCGCCAATAGCCACGCTGCCCGCCTAAACGCTCTGGATCGTCTCCGCGGCGGCCGCTGGTTCGCGGGGCGCGGCCCGGCGGCTGGCCGGCCTGCCATCTCACTTCCTGCCATGGCCGCTTACTCCGACCTCAGCGCGTCGATCGGGGAGAGGCGCGCGGCCCTCGCGGCGGGGTAGACGCCGAAGCCGATGCTGATCACTGCGGCGAGGACAAGCGCGGCAGCCGTCGCGGTGGCAGGGATCGACACCGGGTAGCCAACGATGCGCGGGAGGATGAGCGCCCCGAGCTCCCCGAGGCCGACGCCGCAGAGGCCACCGGCGAGGCCAAGCACGGTAGCCTCCGCGAGGAACTGGACCTGGATGGCGCGCCGGGTCGCGCCAAGGGCCTTCCTGAGGCCGATCTCGCGCCTCCGCTCGGTCACCGAGACCAGCATGATGTTCATCACTCCGACACCGCCGACCAGGAGCGACACTGCGGCCACGCTTCCAAGCAGGTAGGTGAGGGTCGTGGTGACCGAGGTCGCCACCGAGACGATCGACTGCTCCGCGGTTATGGTAAAGTCGGCGTTCGCCGGGTTGGCGATGCCGTGGAGCGCCAACAGCTCGTGATCGATCTCCTGGTAGGCCGCGGAGAGTTGCGACCCGCTCCGCGCCTTTACCAGAATCGCTTTGACCGACTCGAGGTTGGCGGTCCCGACCAGGTAGGTCTGCGCCGTCGTGATCGGCAGTATGGCCAGGTCGTCCTGGTTCGTCTGGGCCGAGGTGCCCGACCCGATGGGAGCGAGAACCCCGATCACCGTCGCTGGCAGGTTGCCGATGAGGACGCTATCGCCGACCGGGTCGGTGCTTCCAAAGAGCTCCTGAGCGGTAAGGGCGCCGAGGACGACCACGGGAGACCTGCTGGCGAGGTCGCTCGCCGAAATGAACCTTCCTGCCGAAAGCGTCCGGGAGCGGATGGACATCCAGTTCGCCGTCGTCCCGTAGACGGTGGTGGTCCAGGTGGTCGCGCCGTTGGCCAGCGTCTCCGACTTTGTGACCTCGGGCGCGACTCCGGAGACTGCCGGGGCGACGCTCGGCGAGCTGATCGCCTGGGCATCCTGGAGGGTCAGCGTGTTCGCGGTTCCAAGGCCGCCCCTGACGCCAGATGCGCTGGTGCTGCTCCCGGGGGTGACCGTCAGCAGGTTGCTTCCCAGCGACGCTATCTGCTGGGTCACCTTCAGCTGAGCGCCCTCGCCGATTCCAACCGTGATCATCACGGCTGCAATGCCGATGAGGATTCCGAGAACGGTAAGGGCCGCGCGCATCCGGTGCCACTGGAGCGTCTCGAGCGCACCGCCAAGGATCTGGAGAGCCTTCACGAGGCCTCGACCAGCAGGCCGTCGCGTACCCGTATCATCCGCCGGGCCCTCCTTGCGATGTCCATCTCGTGTGTTATAAGCACGATCGTCTTGCCATCGCTGTTGAGCTCGTCGAAGAGGTCCATCACGTCCGCCGAAGCCGCCGAGTCGAGGTTCCCGGTCGGCTCATCGGCAAGGACGAAGTCGGGGTTGGTGACGAGGGCTCGAGCTATGGCGACCCGTTGCTGCTGCCCTCCAGAGAGCTCGGTTGGCTTGTGCTGCGCCCACTTCTCCAACCCGAGGCGCGCGAGGGCCGCCTCCGCGCGCTCCCTGCGCTCGTGGCGCGCGATGCCGGCGTACGCCAGCGGGAGCTCCACGTTCCGGAGGGCCGATATCGGAGCCAGGAGATTGAACTGCTGGAAGACGAATCCGATCCGCCGGTTCCGGATCTCCGCAAGCGCTCCGTCGTCCAGGTCGGCAACGCGCTCCCCGCGGAGCCAGTAGTCTCCCCTGGTCGGCGTGTCCAGACACCCGAGGAGGTGCA
>JAJYHR010000067.1 GCA_021784675.1 Actinomycetes bacterium | reverse complement strand
TCACCTCGTCCGCGTAGAGCACTCCCCCGTCCGCCGCCACCAGCAGGCCGTCAGAAACCTTGATGGCCGCGGAGGCGAGGGCGGACTGAATATCGATGCTCCCCTTTACCCGGTCCTCGGTCACCCCGAGTGGGAGCTCGACAAAGCGCGCTCCCAACAGCGCGGCAAGGCCGCGGGCCAGCGTAGACTTGGCCGAGCCCGGCGGCCCCACCAGCAGTACCCCGCCGATGGTCGGGTCTACCGCGGTCAGCTCGAGGGCAAGCTTCGCGTTCTCATGCCCGACTACGTCGTCAAAGCCCAAAGTCAACTGGACCGCTCCTCCTCGTCGCCTTCGACCCCCAGCAGCGCCGACCTCGCCAGCCCGGACCGATCGCCCGATGGCCTCCACATCCCCCTCGACTCCGCCTCGAGGAGCCGCTCGCAGATCGACGCCAGCGCCTGCGGGTTGACCTCCTTGATGAAACCGGCTACCCCCGCATCGGCCACGTAGCGATCGACAACCGCGTCGTACATCCAGTCCCGGGCCACCCCGGCGGTGGCGTCGTAACCGAAGAGGTAGTCGACGGTCGCCGCCATCTCGAAGGCCCCCTTGTACCCGTGCCTCATCATGGCGTCGATCCACTTCGGATTGACCACCCGGGTCCGCACCACCCGGGCCGCCTCCTCCTCGATCGAGCGCACCTTGGGCGCGGCTGAGACCGCGGAGTCCCCAAAGTACCCGGCGATCTCCCGATTTCCCGCCGCCCGCGCCGCCGCGATCATGCCGCCGTGTTCCTGAAGGTAGTCGTCGGAGTCGAAGATGTCGTGCTCCCGGTTGTCCTGGGCCTTGAAGGCCACCTGCATCCCCGCGAGCCGGGTTGAGAGCGCGTCCCGAGCCGGCTCGCCGAAGGCGTCTCGGGAGTAGGAGAAGCCGCTCCAGGCGAGGTAGACCTCGGCGAGATCCCCCTCGTCGCGCCAGCTCCTCGTCTCCAACAAGGGAAGGATCCCGGAGCCGTAGGAGCGCGGCTGCGGTCCGAAGATCCTCGGAACGACACCTGCCTCGGCGAGCGGGTTGGCCTCCCCCTCGCCGGCCTCCTTGGCGACCATCGCAAACGCCTCATCGAGCAGGCTGACCGCGTGCGGGAAGGCGTCCCGAAAGAAGCCAGAGATCTTGCAGGTCACGTCCACCCTGGGCCTGCCGAGCTCGCCCGGTGGAATCAGGCGAAGCCCGCCGATCCGCTGCGACACCGGATCCCAGATCGGCTCGACACCGATCAGGCTGAGCGCGAGCGCCAGGTCGTCCCCGCCGGTCCGGATGGCGGCGGTCCCCCAGAAGACCACCCCCACCGAGGTCGGGTAGACTCCCCTGTCCTCCAGGTACCTCGCGATCAGCGCGCCGGCAAGCCGCCACCCGGTATCCCAGGAGAGGCGGGTCGGGATCGCCCGGGGGTCGATGGAGTAGAAGTTCCTCCCGGTCGGAAGGGAGTGCGCCATCCCCCGCGTGGGAGCTCCAGATGGGCCCGGTGGCACCGGCAGCCCGGCGAGCGCGTCCACCACCCGCTCCACCTCTCCCGCGGTCGCCGCCAGGTTGGGAACCAGCCGCGAGCAGATCCACGCCAGCGCCTCCCTGAGTTCCCCCTTGAGCGGGCTGGGAAGGCCGACCGAGAGCAACCAGCCTGGATCGTCGAGGACGCGGGGGTCAAAGTCCTGGCCGTAGAGCTCCCAGACCAGCTCCTCCGCCCGAGCCTCCATCTCGTCGGTGGCGCTACGCCCCTCGCCGGTTGCCAGAGCGGGCCGGAGCGCGGGAGCGTCCAGCTGCGGCACCCGGGTGATGGCGACGATGAGATCGACGAGCGCCTGCCCCGAGGGGGCCTCGCCCAATATATGGAGACCGCCCCTGATCAGAGCATCCTTGAGCTCGCAGAGGTAGCCGTCCACGTCGACCAGGAAGTCGTCAAAGGCCACCCCGTCCGGGGCCGCCTCCACCCCCATATCCACGTTGAGCTGGATCGAAGCGATCGCCTCCCACACCCGCAGCCGGATCGCCGGCAGCTTCTCTGGGTCGAGGGCGGCGATCCGCTGGTGCTCGTCGAGGAGCATCTCCAGCTCGGAAAGGCCCCCGTGGCTCTCCGCCCGGGTCATCGGCGGGACCAGGTGCCCGACGATGGTGGCGTGCGACCGACGCTTCGCCTGCGTCCCCTCCCCCGGGTCGTTGATGACGAAGGGGTAGACGACCGGTAGGCTCCCGGCCGCAATCGCCGGGTAGCAGGAGTCGGAGAGGCCGACCGACTTTCCCGGGAGCCACTCCATGGTCCCGTGCTTGCCGAGGTGGACGGCAGCGTCGCAGCCGAGCCCGGCCTCGAGAAAGTGGTAGAAAGCAAGGTAGTGATGGGTCGGAACCAGCTCCGGAGAGTGGTAGACCGCGATCGGGTTGTCCCCGAAACCCCTTGGAGGCTGGATGGCGACCACCAGGTTACCGAACTCGATGGCCGGGAAGCGGAGCTCGCCGTTCGATAGATATACCTTCCCGGGAGGCGGCCCCCACGCCGCCTCTACCTCCCGCTGGACCCGGGCCGGGAGGCCGCGGAACCAGCCGGTGTAGGCTGTGGCGCCAAACGCCAGGCCACCTCCGGCCACGGTGTCGGGCGAGTGGTAGTCGATCAGATCGCCCAACCGCCGCATCAGCTCCACCGGATCCTCGGGCAGCCCCTCGATCAAGTACCCTCTCTCCTCCATGGCGGCGGCGAGCCGCAGCAGGCTTGCCGGGGTGTCCAGCCCGACCGCGTTCCCAAGCCGGGAGCGCTTGGTCGGGTAGGCCGAGAGCACCACCGCGATCCGCTTGGCCGAGTTGGGTTTGCGCCTCAGCCCGAGGTAGCGGCGGGCGAGCGAGAGCACGTAGCCGGCACGCTCTTCGTCGAGCCGGTAGGCGGTGATCGCCGTGCCGTAGAGCTCGTCCTCGTCCACCCGCTCCTTGAAGGCGATCGGCACTGTGACGATACGTCCGTCGAACTCGGGGATCGCCACGTTCATGGCCACGTCCATCGGCCGCAGGCCTGACTCGGACTCGAGCCACTCGGAGCGGCTGGTAGTCGCCACGATCCCCTGGAGCACCGGGACCCCCATAAGCCCGAGCGGCCCGGCATCCCACTCCAACCCGTCCTGCGAGCCACCGGCAAGGACCGTCGCCACCAGCACCTCCACCCCGTCGGCCCGCATCATCCCGATTACCGAATCGGAGGGGTCCGAGATGTCCCGGAGCGAGTAGGCGAAGTAGGCGGCAGCTCCGATCCCCATGCTCGAAGCCACCTCGAGGAAGCGGTTGACGAAGGAGAGGTTGCCGGAGATCAGGTGAGCGCGGTAGAAGAGCAGCCCCACCTCCGGGGCTTCGGAGGTGTTCGAGCGGTACCTCCCGTAGCCCGGGACCTCCGTCACTGGGGCGAATCCATAGCCCGTGTGCGAGACCACGTCGGAGATGAAGCGCACGAAGCTGGCCAGGTTCTCCACCCCCCCCTGGATCAGGTAGGCAAAGCCCTCCTTCCAGACCCCGGCGGGCACCGTCGAGGCGGCGAGCATCTCCGGGTCGATCGACGCGTCCCCCGGGTATGCGACCAGCGGGACGCCCAGCTTCCGGCATCTCGCCGCAAGATCGCCAAAGCCGCTGTGGGCACGCACCCCCCCAAGCAGCCTCACTACCACCACCCTCGCCGTGGCCGCAAGCGCGCCGGAATCCCCGGCGGTGTCGATCGCCCTCACCACCAGCCCGAAGCCAGGAGGGACCTCCTCCCAGACGCTCCGCATCGCCAGCACCTCGGTATCGGCGTTGGTCAGGTAGACGAAATCAAGCACGCGCGATCCTCTCGCTGGCATCGGTGAACTCTCCGGGTGCGGGGCGGAGTCCCCCAGCCGGCAGCCGCGAACCGTGTGGAACCATCAGCACCAGATCTCCTCGAAACGGCCCGGACCGGGCGATGAACGATCGCTCCAGACTACCCACCTTCCCCAGATACTCCCCTTCGCGGTTGCCTCGGACGGAGATCGAGTACGGCAGCGCCGCAGAGCACCGGTCCGGGCCGCCTCCATGCTTGCCCGCACCGGCAAGTGCAACCAGGTGCGCTGGGAGCCGACCCTGGCCGCGCCGCAGAAAGCGGTCCGTTAGACCTGGCGGCAGTGAAGGGCGATCGCAAAGGGGTCTGCCGCTCTTCGAATCAGTTGCAAATCCCTCTCTGGGAAAAAGAAGGCTCAAGTCTGGAATCGAGGCAAGCATCCGGCCTCGATCCGCAGCCCGTTCAGAGCTGCAGCAGCGCCCGCAGGTCGAGGTGGGCGTCGAGGAGGAGCGCCAGCCGGTCCAGCTCCCCGTCAACGTGGCTAGCGTACCCCACCTTGGAGGCAAAACGCTTCCCCCGGTCCTCCGCCACCCTGGCGAGCAGCCGGGCCCGAAAGCCGTCGCTGTCGAAGAGGCCGTGCAGGGTGGTACCAAGCACCCTTCCCCTGACCGAACCCTCCTCCTCTCCATCGAGGCAAAGCAGCGGAGCCTCGTTGCTGCTGACCCGCCCGTGGTGGATCAGGTATCCCTTGACCTCCTCCTCCGCCGGGAACCGCGACGCACCGGCCGCGAGCCTGGTCACCTTCTCCGGTCCGAACACCACCTCGGCGTCGAGGAGCGCCAGCCCCCCAACGCGCCCCCGCTTCGACTCGACCGCATCGGCGATCACCGCCGCCATCATCTGGTAACCTCCGCAGATCCCCAGCAGCCACCCCCGTCCCTCTAGGTGATCGCTTATAGCGCCGCCCAGCCCAACCGCGGCCAGCCACTCCAGGTCGGCAACCGTGGCCTTGGTGCCGGGAAGCACCACCAGGTCCGCTCCGGCGATCCCGGCCGGAGTGCTCGCGTAGAAGACGTCCACCTCCGGCTCCAGGAAGAGCGGGTCGAAGTCGGTGAAGTTGGAGAGGTACGGGAGGCAGACCACCGCCACCTGCAGCCTCGCCCCATCGCCTGCAACCCTCCGGACCCGATCCTGCCGGTTGTGGGAGTCCTCCCCCGGCAGCTGGTGCTCGAAGTACGGGACGACCCCAAAGCACCGGGTCGAGAGCCGCTCCTCAAGCTCGCTGATTCCCGGCTCAAGCAGCTTCGCGCTCCCGCGAAGCTTATTGATGATGAACCCCCGGTAACAGCCGGCGTACGCCGGATCGACCACCTTGAAGTGGCCATAGAGGCTGGCGAAGACCCCGCCGAGATCGATGTCGCCGACCAGCACCGCACCCATGCCGGTCCGTCTCGCCAGCCTCAGGTTGGCGATATCCCCCCCCATCAGGTTGATCTCCGCCGCCGAGCCGGCACCCTCGGCGATCACCAGATCGGCCCTGGCGGCCAGCCGCTCGTAGGCGCCGGCGACCACCTCGAGCAGCTCCGCTCGCCCCTCCATCCAGCCATCCCCGGAGAGCTCTCCGGCCGGCCTACCGAGCACCACCAGCTGGGAGCGATCCTTCCCGCTCGGCTTGATCAGAACCGGGTTCATGTCGATCACCGGATCGACCCCGGCAGCCTGCGCCTGGAGCACCTGCGCCCGGGCGATCTCCCCGCCATCGACGGTGGCGGAGGAGTTGAGCGCCATGTTCTGCCCCTTGAAGGGCACCGCCCGGATCCCGTTCATCCTCGCCCAGCGCAGCATGCCGGCGACAATGGTCGATTTGCCGGCGTTGGAGCTGGTGCCAGCGACCAGCAGTCCCCGAGCGCACCCGCTCACTTCTCTCCCTGCTCCGCCGTCACCGAGCCACCCGGAAGCAGGGAGAGAGAGCCGCCGGCGAAGCGGCCGAGCAGGTAGTGAGCCCGAGCTCCGGTGATCTCGACCTCCACGTACTCTCCGGCGGTAGCGGCACCGTCGACCCCGGGCAGGTGGACCAGCTTGTTCTGGCGGGTGCGCCCGGTAGCCACCTCGCGGTCGCGCTTGCTCACCCCCTCGATCAGGACCTCCTCGACCCTGCCCACACGCTCCCGGTGCCTCTGCAGCGCGCTCCGCTCCACCACCGCCTTCAGGCGCTCGAACCGCTCCTGGACCGTTGCCGGATCGACGTAGCGCTCCACCATCGCCGCCGCCTCGGTGCCGGGCCGCGGCGAGTAGATGAAGGTATAGGCGGAGTCGAACCCGGCCGCTGCGGTAACCGCAAGGGTCTCGTCGAAGTCGGCCGCGGTCTCCCCCGGAAAGCCCACGATGATGTCCGTGGTGACCGCAAGATCCGCGACGATCGATCGGGCCAGCGCGAGCCGCTCTAGGAAGCGCTCGGCGTTGTACCCGCGGTGCATGGCCGCAAGTACCCGGTCGCTCCCCGACTGGAGCGGAAAGTGGAGGCTCTCGCAGACCGCGCCGGTCTCGGCCATCGCCCGGAAGGTCGCCTCCCGCATGTCCTTGGGATGCGGAGAGGTGAACCGAACCCGCCGGACCCCGGGAACCGCCCCCACCGCCCGCAACAGCTCCGGAAAGAGCGGCCTGATCCGCGCTATCGGGGCGTCGCCAAGGTAGGAGAATCCGACCAGATGGGCCCAGTCTCCCTCCCCCTCCGAAGCTCGGAGACGCCTGGTAAGGTCGCGACCGTACGAGTTCACGTTCTGACCGAGAAGGGTCACCTCAGAGACCCCGGAGGCGACCAGTCCCGCCACCTCGTCGACGATCGCCTGGAAAGGGCGGGATCGCTCGGGACCCCGGACCGAGGGAACGATGCAAAACGCGCAGGAGTTGTCGCATCCGGTCTGGATGGTGACCCAGGCGGTCGCGCCGCCGTCGCGCTTGGCTCCGAGATCCTCCAGCGGGTCCTCAGCCCCCTCCGCCACCTCCACCGCGAGCAGCTGGCTCCTCCCATCGGAACGCGAGAGGAGATCGGGAAGCTGGGAAAGAGCGTGGGTTCCGACCACGACATCCACGTGGGGGGCGTGCCGGAAGATCGCCTCCCGCTCGCCCTGGGCGAGGCAGCCCGCCACCACGATCCGCAGCTCCGGCCGCGACTGCTTGAGCCCGCGGAGCTGGTTGACCCGGCCGTAGAACTTGTTGTCCGCGTTCTCCCTAATGGTGCACGTGTTGAAGACCACGACATCTGCCTCCGCAGCGTTCGCGACCTCCTCCATCCCCTGGCCTGCCAAGAGCTGAGCGATCCGCTCTGAGTCGTTCTCGTTCATCTGGCATCCGAAGGTCTTGATGTAGTAGCGATCGCTCACCGGAGCAAGTCTACCGGTGGGTGAAAGCCGGGATCGCGAGGCTAGCTCTCCAGGAACGCCTCGTCCTCCACCGTTCCCATCCCATGGGTCAACCCGTCGACCGGGGTTCCCTTCACCTGCTCACGGATCTTCATGTCCAGCTCGGCCATGAGCTGAGGATTGGTAATAAGGAAGCTCTTCACGTTCTCGCGCCCCTGACCCAGCTGCTCGCCGTCGTAGGTGTACCAGGAGCCCGACTTCTTGATCAGGCCCATCTCCACCCCGACGTCAAGAACCGAACCCTCTCGAGAGATCCCCTTGCCGTACATGATGTCGAACTCCGCCTGGCGGAATGGAGGGGCGCACTTGTTCTTCACCACCTTCACCCTGGTCCTGGAGCCGACCATCTCCGCCCCATCCTTGATCACCTCGACCTTGCGAATGTCGATGCGCACCGAGGAGTAGAACTTGAGCGCCCGGCCGCCAGGCGTCACCTCCGGGGAGCCGTACATCACCCCGATCTTCTCCCGGAGCTGGTTGATGAAGATGGCAAGGGTATTGGTGCGGCTGAGGTTGGCGGTCAGCCTCCGCATCGCCTGCGACATCAGCCGCGCCTGCAGGCCGACGTGGGTATCGCCGATATCCCCTTCGATCTCCGCCCTCGGGGTAAGGGCGGCAACCGAGTCCACCACCACCACGTCCAGCGAACCCGACCGGATCAGCACGTCGGCTATCTCCAGCGCCTGCTCGCCGTAGTCGGGCTGGCTGATCAGGAGCGAGTCGATATCCACCCCGATCGCCTTGGCGTACACCGGATCAAGCGCGTGCTCGGCATCGATGTAGGCGCAGTTCCCGCCGCCACGCTGCGCCTCCGCCACCACGTGAAGGGCGAGCGTCGACTTTCCGGAGCTCTCCGGGCCAAAGACCTCCACCACCCGGCCCCGGGGGAGCCCCCCCACACCAAGCGCCAGGTCCAGGGCCATGGCGCCCGTGGAGATCGACTCGATGGCCATCTGGGGATTCTCCCCCATCCGCATAATCGAGCCCTTGCCGAACTGCTTCTCGATCTGAGAGATCGCCAAATCCAAGGCCTTATCCCGCTCCACCTGAACCTCCCAACGCGATAGTTACCTCGAAAAGAGACTAGCGCAACGCTAAGACAATTCGAACATTTGATCGACATATTCTCCGACCACGCTCAGCTCCCGGCGGAGACGCCGCCGAGAACGATCCCCCGGCTGGAACCCTCCAGCGTCAGCCGGGCGAGATCGATCGCCGTCGCGGTTGCATACGCGCGCACCCGCTCACGATCGCCGAGCAGCTTCACCTCGCGCGTCCCGACCGCTCCGCCGACCGCTACGCCGATGCAGACAACTCCCCGGTCGCGCCGCTCCATGGACTCCGGTCCCGCAACACCGGTGGTGGCTATGCCCACCTCGGCTCCGAGTACCCGCGCCGCGCCCAGCGCCATCTGCGCCGCCGCCTCCTCCGAGACCACGCTCGCCGCCGTCACCCCGATAAGGTCCCGCTTCACCTCGGTCGCGTAGCTGATCACGCCGCCCCGGAACCACGATGAGGCTCCCGGAACCCCGACCAGCCGGCTGGCGAGCATCCCCCCAGTCAGCGACTCCGCCACCGCAAGGTGCAGGCCCCTCGCCTCCAACAGCCCGGCGAGCCGGATCTCGAGCGAGACGTCGTCGATGCCGAATACGTAGTCTCCCAGGATGGCACGCAGCCGCTCCTCCTCCCGGTCGAGGTAGCCGGCGGCCTCGGCGTCGCTCCGCGCCCTCACCGTGACCCTCACCTTGATCCCCTCAATACCCGAGGCGAGGAAGGCGAGGGTCACGCTGGACCCCTCCACCGCCTCCAGCCTCGGAGCTACCATCTCGGCCAGCCGCGACTCGCCAAGCCCCCAGGTCCGCACGATCCGGGAGCGGATCACCCACTCCTCGCCTGAGCGCCGAACCAGCACGGCAAGCACCTCGGGTAGCATGTCCTCCAGCTCGTAGGGCACCCCGGGGAGGGCGCAGATCACCTTCCCGCCCGCCGGGACGATGAGACCGGGCGCGGTCCCCTTGCGTTGGGTGATCACCGCCGCCCCTTCGGGCACCATCGCCTGCCGGTAGTTGTTCTCCGGCATCCGCAGCCCCCGGCCGGCAAAAAGCTGCTCGATCCGAGTGGCCACCGCCCCGTCGAGGAGGAGCGGTCTCCCAGCCACCTCGGCGACCGCCTCCCGGGTGATATCATCCTGGGTCGGCCCCAGCCCACCGCAGGTGATCACGGCATCCGCCTCCTCGAGCGCCTGCCGGAGCGCCGCCACGATCCGCCCGTGGTTGTCCCCTACCTTGATCTGGAGGTGGCTGCTGATCCCGCGTTCGGCGAGCGCGCGGCCGATTGTTGCCGAGTTCGTGTCGACAATCTGGCCCAGCAGCAGCTCGGTCCCGATGGCTACGACCGCAACCCTCACGGCTACGCTTTGATGCTCCGGGAGTCGGTAAAGTACTGGATGCCGCTGACCACCGCCAGCACGGTAGCGATCCACGCGGCGACGTTGATGAGCTCAGCATCGTGGGTCGCGACCGCCGGAATCAGCGCCATGCCAATCACCACGATCTGGACCACCATCTTCAGCTTCCCCGGGATCCGGGCGGGAAGGCTGCGCCCGGAGGCGAGGACTTGGGTACGGTAGGCGCTTACCAGCAGCTCCCGTACCCCCATGATAAGAACCGGCATCCCGGAGACCCGGTGGAGGAACCAGAGGGCGGCAAAGACCGAAAAGACGAGCAGCTTGTCGGCGAGCGGATCGAGGAAGGCCCCTGACCTGGTAACCCCCTGGCGCCTGGCGATGTAGCCGTCGGCCCCGTCGGTGAAGGCAAGCCCAGCCCACATCCACGCCGGCAGCAGCGAGTCCGGGGCCGAGATCAGGATCATCACCAGCACCGGCGCCAAGCCGATCCTCACCAGCGTGATAGCGTTCGCCGGCGTAGCGAGCGCGCTGGGCCCGTAGGTGGTGAGTTGCTCCGAGGACGACATCGCAACCATGTTAATCGGAGGGTGCCACCCGCGTCTTCACCAAAGCAACTTCCTTGGCTGCCGCCGGGCCGGGGAACGCCCTTTACAGCCGCACGATGCCCGATAGGTCCGGCGCGACCGCAAGGACACCGGCCTTCACCCCCCGTTCAGCCAGGCTCGCCTCAACCCGTGCCGCGACCGCGGCCGCACTGCCGGCCGCAACCACCCCAAGGCAGCTCGACCCGGCCCCCGACCAGCAGGCACCGATGCATCCAGCGCGAACGAGAAGCTCCATCAAGACGCTTGCCTGCGGATAGATCTTCTCCCGGTACGGCTGATGGAGCCGGTCGTCAAAGAGGGCCGAAGAGAGCAGCTCCAGCTTGGAAAGACTATGAGAGAGGAGCACCGCCCGAGAGAGGGTGGCGACCGCGTCGCCGAAGGGCACCTCTGCGGGGAGGGCGTACCGGGTCATCTTGGTCGAAAGCCGGTCCTCGGGGATCACCACCACGAAGCGAAGCTCCTCGTCGACCGGGATCCTCCGGATCACCACCCGAGGGCCGTCTCTGAGCGCGGCCACCAGCCCGCCGTAATAGGACGCCGCCACGTTCTCGGGGTGCCCCTCGAACTCGAGAGCCACCTCCAGCGGATCAGGGTGGCCGCAGGCCGCCGCGATCGCGACGGCGAGCGCCCCGGAGGAGCCCAACCCGCGGGCCAGCGGGATCTCCGACGCGACACTGAGGCTCACCCTGTCGGTACCGGCCGCCGCCAGCACCAGCTGGTGCACCGGGTGCCCCTCGGTGACCACTTCGGCTGCGCCCTCACCCTCCCCGTGATAGCTGAACTCGCCCGCGTGAGCGGCAGAGACGGTCAGGTACAGCGGGAGCGCGACCGCCAGGGTGTCGAACCCGGGCCCGAGGTTGGCCGCCGACGCAGGCACCCGGACCGAGCCGAACTCCCCGGTCAAGGGTTGGTCAGCCGCCACATCACCGATGGGTGGACGATCGCCCCGCCGGCGTAGAGCGGGATCACCTTCACCTGCTGCCCGACCGAAACGGTCATGGTACCGACCTTGGCGCCAGCCTTGAGGCCGTAAAGCTGCTTGGCGAGCACCGGCGTCAGCGACTCTGACAGCCCGCCCCAACCAAGGAGGTTTACCGACGATCCCGCCAGCACCGGAACCGTACCCCCACCGGGAACAGAAAGCTGCCCAACCGTCTCGCCCTTGCGGAGCACCGAGACCCGCCTCACCACCGCCTGTAGCGACCTGGCCATGCTCTTTCCGGCATCGAGGGCGGTGATCAGCGGCTGCACGCCCCCCTGGTCGAGAATGGCGCTCACCCCGACCGCTTCCCCCCGGGAGGCCGAGGCCGGGTTGGAACCCACCGGAATCTGGGTGGCCATTACGAAGTTCCCGGTGAGGATGGAACCGGTCTTGATCCCGACGATGTTGTCGTGACCGAGCGCGTAGTCGACGTTGTAGACGGTACCGGCGACCGGAAGCGTCGCCTGGGCTTGGGAGACGATCTGGGCCAGCACCGGGTTCTGCAGCACCAGTCCAGCCAGCTGGAGCTGGTTGCTCGGGATCGAGGTGGTGGACGGAGTGAGCCCGCTCGGGTCACCGTAGTGGGTGTGCGAGAGCCCCAGGGAGGCGGCGTAGGCGTTCATCTTGGCCACGAAGGCCGGGACCGAGCCGGCATCCCAGTTGGCAAGCACGGTAGCGATATTGTCCGCGGAGGGGATGAGCAGCGCCTCGAGGAGCTGAAACTCGTCAAGCCGCTCACCGGGAGCGATCGCCATCACCGAGTCCTGAGCGTTCTTGTCCTGGAGGTAGATCTGGTAATCCTGCGGGGTCATGGTGAGGGTCGGACCACCCTGGCCGAGCGAGAGCGGGTGCTGGTGGATGACCAGCAGAGCGGTCATCATCTTCGCCACCGATGCGATCTGGGTGGGGGTGGAGCCGCCCGAACGTCCGAGGCTACCCACCCCAAGGACCTCGGTCGCCGCCTCGCCGTGCGCCGGCCAGGCGATCGACGGGCGTGGCCCGGGGATCGAGGTGGCCGAGGCTGCCGGCTCGAAGGTCGGGTTGGGAACCGCCCGGAGAAGCTGGATCACGCTAAGCGCGGCGAGCACGACAACCAGGACCAGGGCTCCCACCGCTACCCGCCGGACAAAGACCCGCGGGCCGCCTCTGCGCCCTCTCCCCTTCGAGCCGCTCGGCTTAATCCACTGATCCTTACCCGCCATAGCGCTCCTCCCACTCCGATAAGAAACCGCGAAGCCACCAATATACCGGGTTGCCCGGGGGAAACCATGAAGGGTTGGTTAATCGCAAGGCTGCGCCCGCTAAAGGCCCATCTCCATCAGCTCTTCCACGGAAACCAACACCTGCCGCTGCTTTGACCCCTCTGGTGGGCCGACGATCCCCTGCTCTTCCAGAAGATCCATCAGGCGGCCGGCGCGGGCAAAACCAACCTTCAAGCGGCGTTGGAGCATCGACGTGGAGCCCGCCCCGGACTCGACCACCAGCCTGGCGGCGGCGCCAAAGAGCTCGTCAAGGTCGCCCCCGCCACTCTCGCGGCCGCGCGCGGACTCCTCCCCCTTCTCGAGCTCCTCCACGAAGCTCGGCACTCCCTGCCGCCGCCAGAACCCGACGACCGAGGCGACCTCGGTCTCGGCTACCCACGGAGCCTGGAGCCGGTGGGCCTGGGAGCTCGCCGCGGTGACCACCAGCATGTCTCCCCTTCCGACCAGCTTCTCAGCGCCGGGCTGGTCAAGGATCACCCGGGAGTCGGTCTGGGATGCCACCGCAAACGCGATCCGCGATGGGACGTTGGTCTTGATCACCCCGGTGATCACGTCCACCGACGGTCTCTGGGTAGCCAGCACCAGGTGGACGCCGACCGCACGGGCCTTCTGGGCGATCCGGCAGATCGAGTCCTCGACGTCGCGGGGCGCCGCCATCATCAGATCGTTGAGCTCGTCGACGACCACCAGGATGTAGGGGAGCTCCTCGGGCGCTCCCTCCTCGCCGAAGTCGGCGTCGGCCGGAAGCTGCCGGTACCCGGCGATGTCGCGCACGCCCCAGTTGGCTAGGATGTCGTAGCGCCGCTCCATCTCGGCCACCGCCCAGTTGAGAGCGTGCGCCGCCTTCTTCGGATCGACCACCACCTGGGTGAGGAGGTGTGGCAGGCCGGAGTACTGGCTGAGCTCGACCCGCTTCGGATCGACCAGGATCATCCGCAGATCGCGGGGGGTGTTGCGGACCAGCAGGCTGACAAGGACCGAGTTGATCAGCGAAGACTTCCCCGAGCCGGTAGAGCCAGCGATCAGCACATGAGGCATGGTTGCGAGGTCGAGCACGGTGGTGACGCCGGCGATATCCTGCCCGAGCGGAACCTCCAGCACCCTGGACGCCCGCGCCATCTGGCTGCTGGCAAAGACATCTCCCAGGGTTACGATCTCCCTGGTCTGGTTGGGGACCTCCACCCCGATGGCGCTCTTACCGGGTATAGGGGCGAGGATGCGCACATCGGCCGCGGCCATGGCGTACGC
>JAJYHR010000140.1 GCA_021784675.1 Actinomycetes bacterium | reverse complement strand
GGGGCCGAGCCGAGATGGAGATGGTGGTAGCTGGAGAGCAGGCTGGCAGTGCCGAAGCCTCCGGGGTGCCGTACCGCTCCGGCGGTGGCCAGCAGGCCCTCCCCGACCGCATCCGAGCGGCCGTAGTGGAACTCGTGGGCTACCGGAGCGGCCTTCTCCAGCCCCCCGAGAACAGGCTGGCCGGCGGTGAGCCTGCGGTAGCCGATTACCGGCCGCTCACCGATCCAGGAGGCAAAGGGGAGGGCTCCGGCCATGCTCACGCCGTTGAGCGAGCGCCCGAGGAGCTGGTGCCCCCCGCACTCGGCGACGGTGGGGGCGCCCTCCGCCACCCGTTCCCGGAGCGATGCGAGCAGCTTGACGTTCGTGGCGATCTCCTCGAGAAAGAGCTCCGGGTACCCGCCGTGCAGCCAGACGAGGCCAGCGGCGGCCGGCGGCGCTTCGAACCTGGGGTCGAAGGGGACGGTCTCGAAACCGGCCTCGGCCAGCCGCTCGATGTTCTCGCGGTAGATGAAGCTGGCGGCCGGCCCGGAGGAGAAGGCAACGACGGCGCTAGCCCGCCGACGCCCTACTGCCGGTTCGGGAGCGGGCAGGGGTGTGCAGAGCGCCATGATCCGTCCCAGATCGAGGCTCCGCTCGGCGGCATTCCCGAGCTCCGCCACCCAGGCGCTGGCGGAGGCGGCATCCTCGGCGACGGTGTTGAGCCCGAGATGGCGGCTCGGGCGGTGGGGAAGCTCGTCGCGGCGGAAGTGCCCGACCAGCGGGACCCCGGTTGCTGATAGGAGGCTCTCCACCATCTCCAGGTGGGAGTCGGAGCCGATCCGGTTGGCGACGACCCCCACCAGCCGTACCCGGCTGGACCAGCTGCGAAAGCCGTGGACGGTGGCGGCGACCGAATGGGAAGTGCCCGAGGCGTCCACCACCAGCAGGACGGGGAGCCCGAGCTCGGCCGCCACCCCGGCGGTCGACCCCTCGGGGAGCCCCCCCGGTGCCGGGGGCCCGTTGAGGTGGGTGCCGTCGAAGAGGCCCATGACCCCCTCGATCAGGAGCAGCTCGCAGCCGTGCGCGGCTCTGGAGACGCTGTCGCGCACGCCGGCCGCCCCGGTCATCACCGGGTCCAGGTTGTAGCTGGGACGCCCGGTGGCGAGCTCGTGGTAGGCGGGGTCGATGAAGTCGGGACCGACCTTTGCCGCGCCGACCGCGACCTTGCGGCCGGCGAGGGCCCTCATGATAGCGACCGCGACCGAGGTCTTTCCCACTCCGGAGGAGGTGCCGGCGATAACCAGGCCCCGGGTCAGTACTCGATCCCCTTCCGTGCCTTGATGCCGGCGTCGTAGGCGTGCTTGACCTTGCGCATCTCGGTGACGGTGTCGGCGATCTCGATCAGCCCCTGGGGAGCCCTCCTGCCGGTGACCACGACGTTGGTCCGCTCTGGCCTGCCATCCAGGACCTGCAGCACCTCGGGCTCCTCGAGCCAGCCGTAGTTGATGGCGTAGGTGAGCTCGTCCAGGATGACCAGGTCGTACTCGGCGGAGGAGATCTTCTCTCTGGCAACCTGCCAGGCCATCCTGCCGAGATCCGCTGTCGCGGCGAGATCCTCCGACTCCCAGGTGAAGCCGTCCCCGAGGGTGTGGAACTCGATCCCGAGCTCGGCGGCGAGCTTCCGCTCGCCAACCTTCCACTTCCCGCCCTTGACGAACTGGACCACGCAGACCCGCCACCCCCGGGCCCAGCCCCGGGCCATTACGCCCATGGCGGCGGAGGACTTTCCCTTTCCGTCCCCGGTGTTGACGAGCAGACGCGATCTTGGTGCCATGGTTCGAGCTTAAGCCGTGTGCCTGTCGCCGCCAGCGCTGCGGAATGCGGAGACCCGCCGCTGCCGCACCGGCCGGCTCCTGGGGACTTAAGATTGGGGGATGGACGGTGAAGAGGAGAAGGCGGCGCCTGCGCCCGGCGTGGAGCCCGAGGGCATCGCCGCCCCGGCTCCGAAGGGCCCCCGCCGCGGGGCCCGCACCTGGCTGGGGTCACTGCTGCTGCTGGTGGTGGTGACGGCGACCCTGATCTTCACGGTCGAGAATCCGAACCGGGTTCCGGTCCACCTGTTCGGCGCCGCGATCTGGCTCCCCCTGGGGGTGGCCATCCTTTTCGGGGTGGTCGCGGGGGCGCTGATCATGTTCGTCATCGGGTCGATCCTGCTGATCAGGCAGGGGCGGCGCCGGGGCTGAACGCCCGGCAGCGGGAGCGGGGGTACCGTCGCCCCGGCTAGCCGAGCGCGATCTCGGTTGGCGCCGGAAGCATCCTCGGGTCGGGCTCGACACCGATACCGGGGGAGGTTGGCACCGCAAGCCCGCCGTTCCCGGCGGCAGCCAGCGGGCCGCAGACGTCGGTTGCCAGGTAACGCCGGGGGTCGGAGACGTCGCCGGGCAGGGTAACGCCGGGATGGGTGGAGAGCTGCAGCAGGTGGGCGCGGCCGAGGGACGACTCGAGCATTCCCCCGATCCACAGGCCAAGCCCCTCCCTTCCGGCAAGCGCGAGGATCTCCAGGCTCTCCGCGTACCCCCCCACCCGGCTCGGCTTCAGGTTGATCACCGGGCGGAGGCCAAGAGCGAGGCAGGTGGCGACGTCGTGTGCCGAGCGGATCGACTCGTCCAGGCAGATCGGAGTGGCGATCTCGCCCCGCAGGCGGGCGTGGCCGACCAGATCGAGCGGCCCCAGGGGTTGCTCGATCATGGCGAGGGAGAGCGGATCGAGCAACGATAGCTCGCCGGTGCTCTCCCGGCCGTAGGCGGCGTTGGCGTCGGCCACGAGTGGAAAGCCGGGGCCAAGCGCTTCGCGGAGCGCGGAGAGCGGTTCGAGATCCCAGCCCGGCTCGATCTTCAGCTTGATCCGGGAGGCGCCTTGGGACTTCGCCTCGGCGGCGGCCCGCTGCAGCCGGTCGAGGTCGTGGTCGATGCCGAGCGCAACCCCGGAGGGGATTGCCGTGCGGGAGGGATCCCCACCGATCAACGCCGACAGCGGGACCCCAGCCACCCTCGCGGCCAGGTCGAAGCCGGCCATCTCTACGGCGGCCCTCGCCATCGGGTTGCCCCGGATTGCCCGGAGGGTCCGGGAGATCTCCTCCGGGCTGGCGGGCTTGCCGGGCAGCAGGCGAGGGACCTCCCGCTCGATCACCAGGCGGGCGGTGTAGAGCGTCTCTTCGGTGTAGCTGGGGTGCTCGAAGGCGCCGACCTCTCCCCAGCCGCTGGCTCCGTCCCGGTCGACCAGCTCGACCAGGAGCAGCCGCCGGACGTCGACCCGTTCCCGGGAGCTGGCGAAGCTCGCTCGCATCTCGAGCTCCACCGGGTAGATCCGGAGGCACTCCAGCTCGGCCACGCTTCCTCCCCTCTCCGGCCGCGGCCGCGGCGGGGCGCCGGCACCGCGCCTCGATCGCCTGCGGCGAGCGCCGTTCGCGCGAAAAGACGCGGCGCTTCCGGATCCTAACCGCCCCGCCAGGCCCGCCGGCGGGGTCCGGCCCTGCCGGGGGAACCGGATGATCTCGAGGAGGTTGAGAGCGGCTATCCTCGCAGGCGTGGCGGGTGGCCTTATGATCGTCGGTCCGACTGCGAGCGGGAAGACGGCGCTCGCCCACCAAGTGGTCCGCACCGTGGGCGGCGCCGTGGTGGTGGGGATCGACGCGATGACGGTGTACCGGGGGATGGAGGTGGGAACCGCCATGCCCTCGCGAGAGGAGCGGTCGGCCTTCGGCTACCGGCTGGTAGCGCATGTCGATCCGGCCTCCCCGTACTCGCTCGGGCAGTATCTGCACGATCTGGAGGAGACCCTCGCCGCCTTGGGACGGGAGAGGCTCCGGCCGGTCTTTGCCGGCGGGACCGCGCTCTGGGTGGAGGCGGTCGCCAACGGGATGAGCGTCCCGCCCAGCTACCCGGGGCTTCGCCGCTGGCTGGAGGCCACCATCTCCGGGGAGGGGGAGGCGGCGGCCGGCTACCGGCTGCTGGCGGCGGTAGACCGGAAGGCGGCCGCCGGGATCGACCCCCGCAACCGGCGGCGGCTGGTTCGGGCGCTGGAGGTCGCGCTGGGATCGGCGGGGGCGCGGTCGGTGAGCGGCGGGGAGCTGGGCTCGGACCGGCCCGCCAGGTATCCGATGCTCGGGATCCAGATCCCGAGAGAGCGGCTTCGCGAGCGGATCCGGAGTCGGATCGCCGTCCAGCTCCGGTCGGGGTGGATCGAAGAGGCGGCGAGGCTCGACCGGGAGGCGCTTTCGCGAACGGCGAGGGAGGCGATTGGCTACGCTGAGATCTGGGATTACCTCGGCGGAGGCGTCTCCTGCGAGGAGGCGGCGGCGCGGATCGAGCGCAGGACCTACCGGCTGGCCAAGCGCCAGCTCGCGTGGTTGGAGCGCGATCCCCGTATCCTCTGGGTAGAGAATGAGGAGGAAGGGTTGATTAGGGCAAAGGAGTTGCTCGGCGAAGATGCACCTGTTTAAGTACGAAGCGGCAGGGAACGACTTTCTGATCGTTGCCAACCCAGGCCCGGCGCAGATGGGGCCGGTGCTGGCGGCGAGGCTCGCTGATCGGAGGCGCGGGATCGGCGGCGACGGCGTCATCGAGGTGCTCACTGGCGGCAGTCTTCCGGTGATGCGCCTCTTCAACCAGGACGGGACGGTGGCGGAGATGAGCGGCAACGGTCTCCGGTGCCTCGGCCACCTCCTCGTCACTCGGCTCGGCTTCGGCCCCACCGAGGTCGCGGTGATGACCGCGGCGGGGGAGCGCCGCTACCGGATGCTCTCCGGCGATGCCGGCGAGGCGATCGGGAGCACCTCGATGGGCACCCCGGAGGGGGGGTTTGCGCCCGAGGGTTTCGCGGTGGTTTCGGTCGGCAACCCGCATGAGATCCACTTCGTGACTGAGGAGCTTTCGGACCTGGACGTACCGACCCTCGGCCTGCTGCGCCAGCACCTCTACCCGAACGGCGTCAACGTCGAGTGGGTGAGGGAGGTCTCGCCGGGCCGGATCGAGATTCGCGTCTTCGAGCGCGGCGTGGGAGAGACCCTGGCCTGCGGTACCGGCTCGGTGGCCACCGCCTACGCCGCCCGGCTTCGCGGGATGGCCGGCGACGAGGTGACGGTGGTGAACCCGGGTGGCGAGCTCTCCGTCTACTTCGAAGCCGAGGTGGCCTGGCTCAGCGGCAGGAGCGCGCTGGTGGCGGAGATTGACCCGGCGGTGAGGCTGGTCCCGGCGTGACCCTGATTCAGAGGACGGTCAGGGAGAGGATCCTCCTGGTGGGCGTGGTCGGCCCGGGGGTTTCCCGGGAAGAGGTTGAGGAGCAGCTCGACGAGCTGGCGGCGCTGGTGGACACGGCGGGAGCCGACGTGGTCGGGCGGGTCGTCCAGGCGAGGGAGGCTCCTGATCCCGCCACCTACGTCGGCTCCGGCAAGGCGGAGGAGCTGCACCTGGTCTCGGAGACCCTCGACGTCGACACCGTCGTCTTTGACGAGGAGCTCAGCCCGGGCCAGCAGCGGAACCTGGAGAAGATCCTCGGCCGGACCGCTATCGACCGGACCGCGGTCATCCTGGACGTCTTTGCCCAGAACGCCAAGAGCAAGGAGGGCAAGGCGCAGGTGGAGCTGGCCCTCCTCCGTTACCGGCTTCCAAGGCTGGTCGGGAGGGGAAGGTCGCTCTCGCAGCAGGTGGGGAGGATCGGGACCCGTGGCCCGGGCGAGACCAAGCTCGAGGAGGACCGGCGCCGGATCCAGGATCGGATCTCCCAGCTGCGGCGGGAGCTGGGCGCTCTCGAGAGCCAGCGCCACGTGCAGCGCAAGGCGCGGGCGCGCTCCCGCACCTACCAGGTGACCATCGTCGGCTACACCAACGTGGGGAAGTCGTCGCTGCTTAACGCGCTCTGCGGCTCCGACGTCCTGGTCGAGGACCGGCTCTTTGCCACCCTCGATCCGCGCACCCGGCGCCTGAAGCTGCGAGGCGGGGAGACGGTGCTGCTCACCGACACGGTCGGTTTCATCCGCAAACTCCCGCACCAGCTGGTGGAGTCGTTCCGGTCGACGCTGGAGACGGTTGCGGAGGCTGATCTCCTGATCCACGTGGCCGACGCCTCCTCGCCGAGGATGGAGGAGCAGATGCAGGAGGTGGAGGAGACCCTGCGCGAGATCGGGGCGGCTTCGATCCCGCGGCTGATCGTCTACAACAAGATCGACGTGCTGCCGGAGGAGGAGTTCCACCCTGCGGTACCGGGTTCGCAGGTGTCGGTGGAGACGGGGGCCGGCCTCGCCGAGCTGGTCGAGGAGCTTGGTGACGTCCTCCGCCAGGGGAGCGCTCTCCGGGTGTACCGGATTCCTTTCGTCGCCGGCGGTGTTCTGGCTCTCGTCCACCGGGAGGCGGAGGTGGTGGCCGAGCGCGCCATGAAGGACGGGGTGGAGGTCACCGCCCGGGTGGACCGGGCTGGCGACGAGGTGATATCGAGGGCGCTCGCGGCCTTCGCCGGGAATATCGAGGAGCAACCACCGGATAGGGTGGAGTAGTGGATAACCGCCAACCCACCGTCACTCAGCTAAGAGAGCTCGCAGCTAAAGCCCAGTTTGTGGCCATCGACGCCTCGGTCGGCTCTCCGGTCGACCCGCCGCCGGGCTTCATTCCCCACGTGCTCGCCTCCTCCAACCGGGAGCGCGGCTACCCGCGCTCGGACGGCTCCGAGGAGTTCCGCTATGCGGTAGCAGATTGGCTGGAGAAGAGCTTCCAGGTGACCCTCTCGCCGGCCTCGGTGGCAGCGACCGTCGGCTCCAAGGAGTTCATCGCCACCCTGCCGGCGATCCTCGCGGAGAGCAGGCCCGGCCGGCGCTACGTGCTGTTGCCCGCGGTCGCCTACCCGACGTATGCTGCCGGGGCGCGGTTTGCCGGGCTGGAGACCTTTGAGGTTCCGGTCGAGGGCGGGGAGATGCAGATCGATCGGATCCCGCCCGAGGTGGCCTCCTCCGCGCTCCTTCTGTGGATCAACTCCCCCGGCAACCCGACCGGAGAGGTGGTGGAGTACCCCGCGGTGGCCGACTTCTGCCGGCGGAACGGGATCGTACTCGGCTCGGACGAGTGCTACAGCGACTACTTCTGGTCCCGGCCCCGCGCCTCGGCGCTGGAGTGCGGGACCGAGGGGGTGCTCTCGGTCTTCTCGCTGTCGAAGCGGTCGAACCTCGCCGGCCTGCGGATCGGCGCCTACGCCGGCGATAGCCGGCTGGTGGCCGGGTTGGTGGCTGCCCGCCGCGAGCTGGGCCTGATTCCCGCCGGGCCGGTCCAGGCCGCCGCCGTGGCGGCGCTCGGGGACGAGGGCCACGTGATCGAGCAGCGGAAGCGGTACCGCGAGCGCCTGGAGGCGCTTGCGAAGGTGATGGCCGGCTACCTTGCCGATCCGCAGCCGCCCGACGGCGGGATCTACCTCTGGGCCAGGGCGGCCGGCCGCTTCGAGGGAAGCGGTGACGCTCTCGCTCTCCACCTCGCCCGCGAGCTCGGTATCGTGGTCGCTCCGGGATCGGGCTTCGGCGACCGCCGGTACGTCAGGGTTGCGGCTACGCTCTCCACCTCCGACATCGCCGAGCTGGCGGTGCGGCTGGGTTAAGGTGCGGCTAGGTTAATCTGCCATGGAAGCAGCAGATGTCATTGGGGAGCTCTACGAGCGGCGGCTGTCGCTGTCTCCGGAGGACGTCGAGGCAAGGAAGACTGTCTTCTCCGTTCTCGAGGCACTGGACCAGGGGACGGTGCGGGTCGCGGAGATCGACCCGGTCCTCGACGAGGTGGTCGTGCACGAGTGGGTGAAGCAGGCGATCCTGCTCTCCTTCAGGCTCAGGGGCCTGACCCGGACCGAGGCGGGGCCGTTCGAGTTCGTCGACCGGCTCCCGCTCAAAGCGGACTACCAGTCCAAGGGAGTGAGGGTGGTTCCGGGGGCATCCGCCCGCTTCGGGTCCTACCTCGCACCCGGGGTTACGCTGATGCCGAGCTACGTCAATGTCGGCGCCTACGTGGGTGCCGATACCATGGTCGACACCTGGGCAACCGTCGGCTCCTGCGCCCAGATCGGAGAGCGGGTCCACCTCTCCGGTGGTGTCGGCATCGGTGGCGTGCTAGAGCCGCCGCAAGCGGCACCGGTGGTGGTCGGGGACGAGGCGTTTATCGGATCGAGGTCGATGGTAGTCGAGGGCGCGCGTGTCGGGACCGGAGCTGTCGTCGGTGCCGGCGTAATCTTCACGCCGTCGATCGCGATCATCGACGTCGCGACCGGCGAGGAGCTGCCCCGGGGGAGGATCCCCGACTGGTCGGTGGCGGTCGCGGGCACGCGCCAGCGCGACTTCAAGGGCGGGACCTACGGCTTGCCGGCGATCCTGATCATCGGGCGGTTGGAGGAGGGGCAGCGCCATCAGAAGACGGAGCTGAACGCCATGCTCCGCGATCACGGTGCGACCCTTTGATCGAGGCGGTCGCGCTCGCCAGGGAGCTCCTGCGGATCCCCTCGGTCTCCCGCGATGAGCGGGCGATCTGCGACTTTATCGAGGAGCGTCTCCAGGGGGACGGCGAGCTCTCGCTGGCACGCTTCGAGAACAACCTCGTCGCTCGGATCCCCGGGAGCGGCCCCCGGGTGCTGCTCGCGGGGCATCTCGATACCGTACCCGGCGAGGACCGGGTTTTCGAGGACGGCGAGGTTCTTGGGGGGCTGGGGGCGGTCGACATGAAGGCCGGCGTCGCCGCCATGTGCGAGGTGGCCACACGGGATCTGGCCCGGGATCTGACGCTGGTCTGGTACTCCTGCGAGGAGATCGATGCCAGCGAGAACGGACTCCGGAGGCTGGCTGGTGCGATGCCCGGGCTGCTGAACGTGGACCTGGCGGTGGTGCTCGAGCCCTCGGGAGGGGCGGTCGAGCTCGGCTGCCAGGGAACGTTGAGGGCGAAGGTGGAGCTTCGCGGGCGCCGGGCCCACTCCGCCCGGCCGTGGATGGGTAGGAACGCGATCTCGCGGGCGGCCTCTCTAGTGGATAGGGTAGACCGGTTGGAACCGCGGCGCCCGATCCTGGGAGGGGTGGAGTTCAAGGAGTCCCTCTCTGCCGTGAGGATCGAGTCGTTCGTGGCCAACAACGTGATCCCCGACTCCGCCCGGATCTGGTGCAACTACCGCTTCGCTCCCGATCTTTCGCCGGAGGAGGCCGCCGCAAGGCTGCTCGACTGGCTCCAGCCGGTGCTGGAGGAGGGGGATACCGTCACCGTCGAGGACGCGGTAGCCGGTGCGCCGGCCACCATGTCCGGCTTCGAGGGGCTGGTCGCGGCGGCGGGTTCGGTGCGAGCCAAGCTGGGCTGGACCGACGCCGGCTTTCTTGCGACCCACGGCGTTCCGGCTGTCAACTTCGGCCCCGGGGACCCGCTGCTTGCCCACAGCCCGGGCGAAGTGGTGGCGAAGGCGGAGATCGCCGGTTGCGTGGAGGCGCTGGCGAGCTGGCTCGCCAGCTGATCGCGCTAGCGCCGCGGAGCCGGGCTCTAGACTCTCGGTACCGCGGAGATCGACCTCACCAGCCCGACCACCCTTCCGACCACCTCGACCTGCCCGGTAACGTCCACCGGTTCGGCGTAGCGGGAGTCGGAGCTGTTACGGGCCTCGAGGAGAACGCGGCCACCGCGCTTCCGTAGCACCTTGAGGGTTCCGATGTCGTCTTCGAGGTTCGCAACCACGACGTCGCCGTCGTTGGCGTCACTCTGCGGCCTGACCACTACCACGTCGCCATCGAGGATCCCCAGGTCGATCATGGACTCGCCCCGCACTGCGAGGGCGAAGTTGTCCTCGCCGGAGGTGATGAAGGGCGGCACCGCGAGCACCTCTTCCTGCTCCTGGTCGGCGAGGACCGAGAAGCCGGCGCCGACCGAGGCGATCAGCGGTATCCGGTGGTACTTGGGTACCTTGCCGTCGACGACCATGGCTCGGGATCGGCTCGGGTCGCGGTGGATCTTGCCCTCGGCCTCCAGCTTGCGGAGGTGGTACTGGACGGTGGAGGGGGACGACAGGCCGAGCTTGGCCCCGATCTCGCGCATCGACGGCGGATAGCCGCGCGACTCGATGGTCTCGGTTATGAACGCCAACATTCGAGAGCGCACTTCGTGACGGGACACGACCACCTGCCTTCCTCGCGCTAGCCTTGCCAGCGGGTTCCCAGCCCATGATAGCATCGTTGGCATCGAACGCCCGTACGGTGCGCGAAATTCTTCGGGCGGTTATGATGAAACCAGTTCAACGAAGGGGCGTTGGGTATTGCGGTGCCCATACTGTGGTAATTCCGACGATCGGGTGGTTGAGTCGCGGCTGGTCGAAGAGGGGGAGGCGATCCGTCGTCGGCGGGAGTGCGAGGCCTGCGGGCGCCGGTATACCACCTACGAGCGGGCGGTTGGGGGGCGGTTGGTCGTCTTCAAGCGCTCGGGTGAGCGGGAGCCCTTCGACCGGACCAAGGTGGTGTCGGGGATGATGGCGGCGCTCAAGAACCGGCCGGTGGCGCGGGAGGTCGTCGAGTCTTCGGTGGCCGATCTCGAGGAGAGGCTCCGTCTCCAGGGCGATGAGGTTACCACTACCGAGATCGGGCTTGCGGTGCTGGAGGCGCTCGGCAAGATCGACGAGGTCGCCTACCTCCGCTTCGCCTCCGTCTACAAGAACTTTACCGACGTGAGCGACTTCCGCAGGGAGATGGCGGCGATCCGGGGGCCGGTCCGGCTGCAGAAGGGAGAGGACGATGGCGAGGAGGGCTAAGCGCGTCGAGGTCGCCATCGTTATCGCTGCGCCCGCGGTCCTCGTCTTCGATATCCTTGCCGATCCCCGCAACCACCCGAGGATCGACGGCTCTGGTACCCTAACCAGCTTGATCTTCGGGCCGGAACGGCTGTCGATGGGGGCGCGTTTCGGAATGCGGATGCGCATGGGTATCCCCTACCGGATGACCAACCTGGTGACCGTCTTCAGCGAGGGGAGCGAGATCGGATGGCGCCACGTTGGGCGCCACGTGTGGCGCTACTCGCTCACCCCCCTGGGTCCTGAGTCGACCAGGGTGGCGGAGATCTTCGAGTGGGACAGGGCGCCTCTCGGGCCGATCTACCCGGCGGCTGGGGTGATCGCCCGGAACCTGATGGCGATGCGGCGTACCCTCGGGGCATTGCAGGAGCTGGCCGAGGGGGAGCATCGCCGGGCGTCAACCTAGCTGCGCGTGAGCGGCCAGCACCCTCTTCGCCAGGGGGTCGAAGAGGTTGGCTCCCGCCGCAACGACCAGGTCGCCCCGGTTAAAGCCGTCGAGGGCGGTATCGACGGTGCCGCCAGCCTCGGACACGATGAGGGCCGCGGCCGCGTGATCCCAGATCTTGAGGCCAGCCTCGTAGTAGCCGTCTAGGCGGCCGCAGGCGACCCAGCAGAGGTCGATGGCCGCCGCGCCGACGCGGCGGATATCCCGGAACTCCGGAACCAGCTCGGCCACGATGCGCCCCTGCGACCGGCGGCGCTCGGAGTCGTATCCGAAGCCGGTGCCGATCAGCGCCTGGTCGAGGGTGGAGACCGCGGTCACGGCGAGGCGACGCCCGTCCAGCTCCGCACCCTGGCCACGGACCGCTATGAACTCCTCGTTCCTGGGAAAGTCGCAGACGATCCCGACCTCGACCACGCCACCGATCTCGGCCGCGATCGAGATCGCGTAGTCGGGGATCCCGTAGGTGAAGTTGACGGTCCCGTCGATCGGATCGACGATCCATCGGGTGGTCCCCGCCGCCGCCTCGCTGCCGCCGTACTCCTCGCCGAGCACCGTGTCGTGAGGCCGCTCGGCGGAGATCACGGCCTTGATGGCCGCCTCCACCGCCCGGTCGGTCTTGGTGACGACGTCGGTGGGACTGCTCTTGGTGGCGAGCACCGCCGTCGAGCCGCGGGAGAGCTCCGCCTTGGCAGCTTCGAGGGCCTGCTTGGCGACGTCAAGGAGGGGATGGTTCATTCGTTCACGCTAGTTGGCCGGCTGCCGGGGATGGCGCGTTGGGGGGGCTCTTCGGAAACTCCTAGAATCTGCTCATGCTCATCGACCTTAGGTCCGATACTGTTTCGATGCCTTCGCCGGAGATGCGGAGGGCGGTTTTCGAGGCCGAGGTAGGTGACGACGGTTACGGCGAGGATCCCACTGTGGCGGAGCTAGAGCGGCTGGGAGCCGCCTTCCTGGGCATGCCCGAGGCGGTCTTCGTCGCCTCGGGAACGATGGCGAACCAGATCGCGCTCCGGACGCTTGCCCAGCCGGGAGAGGTGGTGGTCGTGGGTGCGGGTGCTCACCTCCTGCAGTACGAGCACGGCGCTTCGGCAAAGAACGCCTCGGTCCAGTTCCACGCGGTCGACGACTCCAGAGGATATCCTGAACCGGGACAGGTCGCCGAGGTGGTGACCCGATACCGGTTCCGTGGCCATCCGGTAGCCATGGTCGCCGCCGAGAACACGCACATGTCCTCCGGGGGCACTACCGTTCCGCGTGGCTGCTTTGAGCAGCTGCTGGAGGCGGCGGCCGGGGTACCGGTCTACCTGGACGGGGCGCGCATCGCCAACGCCCAGGTGGCCCTTGAAAGCTCGGCAGCGGAGCTCGGACGCGGAGCCCGCATGATCTCGATGTGCCTGTCGAAGGGGTTGGGGGCGCCGATGGGTTCGGTTCTCGCCGGATCCGGAGACCTGGTCGAGCGGGCTAGGCAGGAGCGGGCGCTTCTCGGCGGGCGGCTGCGCCAGATCGGGTTCATGGCGGCCGCCGGAATCTACGCGCTGAAGAGCAACGTCGAGAGGTTAGCCGACGACCACCGGCGGGCGCGCCGGCTCGCGGCGATTCTCGAGGAGAGGGTGGGCGAGGGCGCGGTGGCCTCTCCGGTCCACTCCAACATGGTTTTGTTCCGGCATGACCGGGCGCCGGAGGCGGTCAAGGAGCTGGCCGACCGGGAGGTTCTCGCCAACGCGCTCTCGCCCGGCCTGCTCAGGTTCGTGACCCATATCGGCATCGGCGATGAGGAGATCGAGGTGGCCGGGGACCGGGTCTCGCAGCTGGTTAGGCGGAGGCAGTGAAGCTCTACTCCGAGCTGCCCAAGGTGGCTATGGCCATCTTTGCGCACCCCGACGACGGCGAGGTAGCCTGTGGCGGCTCGCTCGCCTGGCTGGCCGCAAGCGGCAGCCAGGTGGTCCTGGTGGTGGTCACGCAGGGGGACAAGGGCGGGGAGTTCGCCGACCCGGAGTCGGTGGTGCAGCAGCGTGGTCTCGAGCTGCTCGACGCCGGTAAGGTCCTGGGGATCGCGGACATCGTCCAGCTCAGCTACCACGATGGCGAGGTGGTGAACGACATGGAACTCCGCGGCAAGCTGGTCTCGCTGATGAGGACCTTCCGGCCGGCGGCGATCTTTGCTCCCGATCCCACCGCCGTCTTCTTCGGGGATGCCTACTACAACCACCGTGACCATCGGGAGGTGGGATGGGCGGTGCTCGACGCCGCCTTTCCATGCGCCACCCAGGCCGGCTACTTCCCGGAGATGGGTGCGCCGCTTGCGCACGTTGAGCTGCTGCTTACCGGGACGTTGGAGCCGAACTGCGCGATCCCGGTCGGCGATTTTCTGGGGCAGAAGGTGGAGGCGGTCCGGAGCCACCAGCTCCATCTGGGACGTGTCGACGGGTTGATCGGCGAGACGATCAGGCTTAGGGCCAGCGAATCCGCCAAGGTGGCGGGGACC
>JAJYHR010000144.1:10742-13790 GCA_021784675.1 Actinomycetes bacterium | reverse complement strand
TCGGACCGGCTCGCCCGCAATCCCGCGCCGACATCGATCCTCCTCTTCGACCTCGACGACCTCAAGCTGGTGAACGACCGCGACGGGCATGACGTCGGGGACGAGTACATCAAGCGCTTCGCCCGCCAGCTCAAGGACAATCTCCGCGCCATGGATATCGTAGGCAGGCTCGGTGGAGACGAGTTCGCCGTAATCGCGCCCCATACCACCCGTAGCCAGGCCGAAGAACTCACCCAGCGGCTCCATCGGCTCTTCGACGGCCGGAACACCCCCGTCTCCATCGGGATCGCCTCCTTGGAGAGCGGGCACAGCTCACTGGTATCGCTGCTCACCCTGGCCGATCAGGAGATGTACGCCGACAAGGCCTTCCGGAAGCTCGCTCGTGAGAATCAGCAGGCCTCCGAGCCGGCGATCGGCTAGCTCCCGGCGACCCGGACCACCAGCCGGCCGCGAACCCCTCCCGCCAAGATCCTTGCCGCCGCATCCGGAACCTCGTCCAGGCCGATCTCATCGGTGATCGACTCGAGCAGACGAGCGTCCAGCAGCTCGGAAAGATCGTCCCAGGCGCGCCGCCTCGCCCCCAGGGAAGCCTGGACCGAATCGATCCCGTGGATACGCACCCCCCGCAGCAAGAACGGGAGCACCGACGCGCAGAACTCGTTCCCGCTGGCGTTCCCGACGCTGGCAATGACTCCATTTGCCGCCGTGCCCGAGATCACCTTCGCGAGCGTCGCACCTCCGACAGCCTCGATGGCCGCGCACCACCGCGCCGGCTCCAGCGGCTTCGAAGGAGACTCCGAGAACTCCGAGCGGTCGATGATCTCGTTAGCGCCAAGAGACCGCAGGTACTCGTGCTCGTTGCTCTTGCCGGTGGAGGCGGCGACCGCAAATCCCCGCGCGTGGGCGATCGCGACCGCTATCGATCCCACGCCGCCACTGGCGCCGGTGACCAGCAGGGGGGTCTCGCCGGGGGCGACCCCGGCATCGGTGATGGAGTGCAGGGCAAGCATGGCCGTAAGCCCCGCCGTCCCGATCGCCATCGCCTGCCGGGCGGAGAGCCCGTCCGCTAGCGGGACGATCCACTCCGGCTTTACCCTGGCCTCCTCGGCGTATCCGCCCCAGGTCGCCTCGCCCATGCGAAAACCGGTGACCACTACCAGATCTCCCGGCTTGCAGCTCCCGCTCTCGTCCTCCAGGACCTCGCCGACCAGGTCTACGCCCGGCACGTGCGGGTACGAGCGCACGATCCGGCCAAGCCCGGTCACCACCATTGCGTCCTTGAAGTTCAGGGTCGAGTAGATCACCCGAACCCGTACCGGAAGAGCCGGCAGCTCCCCTCCGGCGATCTCTCTTACCGATGCCACTACCCTGCCATCTGCCTCGTCGAGAATGAGACCGCGCAAGCCGCCTACCTCCAAGTATCTTTCCGCTCTGCTTCGTTACAACTCGGAGCCTACCGAGCGCCCGTGCCCAGCTCGCCCGCCCTCCACCGCATGGCGAGGGCGGCGATCTCCTCCAGCTCCTTTGCGCCCTGTATCGAACCGGTAGAGGCCACCACGGCGAGCTCGGCCCCCAAAAACAGCCGCCGCACCGGCACCTCCAGCTTCTTCCCGTTCAGGGTCTTCGGCAGCGAGCTCAGACGGAATATCCGGTCTGGCACGTGCCGGGGCGAGAGGGAGGCGCGGAGCGCCGCCCGAATCGACGCAACGAGCCCCTCAAAGTCATCCGTCTCCGCAACCAAGAACAGGATCAGTTCGCCCGCCGTCTCCACCGACGAGGTGTCGACGACCAGCGCGTCCACGACGCCCGGCACCGCCTCCACCACCGCGTAGAAGTCAGCGGTACCCATCCTGACTCCCCCGCGATTGAGGGTAGAGTCGGACCGCCCGTAGATCACGGCAGTACCGTCCTCGTACAGCGTCACCCAATCGCCATGGCGCCATACCCCGGGATAACGATCAAAGTAAGCAGCGTGGTACCGCGACCGGTCCGGATCCCCCCAGAAACCCACCGGCATGGAGGGTATTGGCCCCTCGATCACCAGCTCGCCCATCTCGCCCGTAACGCTCGACCCAGCCTCGTTGTACGCCTTTATCTCCACTCCCAAGGAGGCGGTGGAGATACGTCCGAGATAGGTAGGGTGCAGGGGCGACGACCCGAGGAAGGCGGTGCAGACGTCGGTCCCCCCTGACGTGGATACGAGCTGGACCTTGGCGGGAACGTGATCGTAAACCCAGCGAAAACCGCTCGCGGTGAGCGGGGCACCGGTCGAGCCGATCATCTTCAAAGTCGCCGCGGTCATGTGTTCCTCGGGCCTCACGCCCGCCGCCTGGCACGCCTGGAGGAACGGCGCCGACACCCCGAAGTACTCGATCCCGACCTCGTCGATCAGGCGCCACAACCGCGAGAGATCCGGCCAGCCCGCGGCGCCGTCGGCAAGAACTATGCTCGCGCCGACCAGCAGCCCGCCGACCAGGAAGTTCCACATCATCCAGCCGGTGCTGGTGTACCAGAAAAACCGCGATCCGGTAGTGATCCCTCCCTGGAGCTCGAGCACCTTCTTGTGCTCGAGGACTATTCCACCGTGGGAGTGGACGATGGCTTTCGGGATCCCGGTAGTGCCCGAAGAGTAAAGCACCCATAGAGGGTGGTTGAAGGGTACCCTTCTAAACACCGGCCCGGCCTCCTCCCCGAAGGAGTCGAAGGAGACGGTGGAGACTCCCAGCTCGGGAGCTTCGCCACCCACCATCACCACCAGCTCCAGCGAGGGAAGCCCGGCTACGATAGCGGCAAGCTCCTGCGAGCGGTCAACGGTTCGGCCGTTGTAGCGGTACGACGCGGCGGCAAGAAGCACCTTTGGCTCGATCTGGGCGAACCGGTCGATCACCGCACCGCTCCCGAACTCCGGCGAGCAGCAGGACCAGATCGCGCCCAGCCCGGCCGCGGCGTTGAGCCCGACCACCGCCTCCGGTACATTGGGAAGGTAGGCGGCCACCCGGTCCCCCTCCTCTACCACCGCCCGGAGCCCGTCCTGGAGCCGGCCCACCA
>JAJYHR010000144.1:0-10732 GCA_021784675.1 Actinomycetes bacterium | reverse complement strand
GAGGGATCGGTAAACCGGGCGCGCGCCTCCTCGGCGTAGTTGATCATCCCCTCCGGGAAGAAGGCGGCATCCGGGAGCCCGCCGACCAGGTCCACCCCGCCAAGCGACCCCTTCAGCGTGCAGAACTCGGCCACGCTCCGGAAGAACGGACCGGGGCGGTCGATGCTGGCACGGTAGAGTTCCCTGTAGCTCCGATCCCCGAGCCCGAGCCGATCGGCGTAGCGGTCGATAAAGGCCGCCAGCGGGGAGCTTGCCGGATCGCTGGGCTCCCAGAGGATCTCGGCCTCCGTCTCGCCGGTCACTCCCCCTCCCCCGAGAGCGCCTGGCGCGCCTTCAGCAACGCCCTCCTTGCCTTGGCAAGTTCGCGCTGCGAAACCTTGATCGCCTCCGGATCGCTCAGCTCAGGGTGGAGCAACTCGTCGAGGCTGCCCTGCTCGATCCGGTCGACTATCCCGTCGATCAGACCGGCGAGCTCTTTTCGCTGTTCAATATCCAAATCAGCTACTCCTTCCAGCGGACTTCCAGCTCACCTCGCTCATACTGCGCGCGAAGCACCTTCTTATCGAACTTGCCGACCGAGGTCTTTGGCAGCTCGTCAACAAAGCTGAACCGCTCCGGCAACCACCACTTCGCGACCCTGCCAGCAAGGAAGTCGGTCAGCTCTGCCGGGGTGACCAGCCCTCCGGGCGTCAGCACCACCATAGCCAGCGGGCGCTCAAACCACTTCTCGTCCGGAACCCCGATAACCGCGGCCTCCTTCACTCGCGGATGAGCCATCAGCGCATTTTCCAGCTCTATCGACGAGATCCACTCGCCACCGGACTTGATCACGTCCTTTTCCCGGTCGACGATCCGCAGGTACCCCTCCGCGTCGATACTGCCGACGTCTCCGGTTCGGAGCCAGCCGGCGTCGAACTTGCCGGAATCTCTCAGCTTGTAGTAGCTGCCGGTGATCCACGGCCCCTTCACCTCAATCTCCCCCACGCTCTCGCCGTCGTGAGGGACCACCTGCCCATCGTCGCCGACCAGCCTCACCATGACGCCGGCAACAGGCTTGCCCGCCGTCTCCAGGTAGTCACCGACCCGCTCCGTGGGAGTGCCTGGCGGCGGTATCGCCAGGGTGCAGATCGGAGAGGTCTCGGTCATACCCCAACCCGACATCAGCGGGACGCCGTAGCGGTGCAGGAATCCATCGATGAGCGACCGGGGAGTCGCCGATCCCCCTGAAGTGATGAAGCGAAAGCAGGATAGGTCTGCCGGATGCTCCTCAAGGTAGTGGTAGAGGTCGTTCCAGATCGTCGGTACCCCGGAGGAGAGGGTGGGCTTGAAGGTCGAGATCATCTCCGCCAACGGCGCCGCCTGCAGGAATCGGGTAGGCATGATCATGTCAGATCCGGTGAGCCAGCATCCGTAGGGGGTTCCCCATGCCGCGGCGTGGAACATGGGCACGATGATCAGGGCCCGGTCTCCTTCCGGTTGTGCGAGGCTGAAGGACCGCCGGGAGTAGAGGCTCATGGTCGAAACCGCGTGCAGGTAGATCGATCGGTGTGAGTAGACCACGCCCTTGGGATCCCCGGTGGTACCCGAGGTGTAGCACATCATCGCGCCGGAGGTCTCGTCAAGGTCGGGCCAGTCGTAGGTATCTCCGGCTGCGGCTAGGAGCTCCTCGTAGTCGTGCAACTGCAGCCCCGGCCTCGCCTCGGCGGCCTTTTCGGCGAAGCCGGGTACGATCTGCGGTCCGATGACGACGAGGTGCTTTACGGTGGGGACCCGGGGCAGGATCTGCAGGATCAGCCCCGCAACCACGTTGTCGGCGATGATCACCAAATCTTCCGCATCGTCGATGATGAAGGCCAGCTGGTCGGGGAAGAGCCGGATGTTGAGGGTATGGAGAACCGCGCCCATGGCCGGTACCCCGAGATACGCCTCCATGTGCTGGTTGTGGTTGAAGGCAAAGGTTGCCACCCGGTCCCCGGAGCCGACACCCAGCGACCCGAGCGCGTTGGCAAGCCGCGCCGCCCTGGAGGAGACGTCGGCGAAGGTATGGGTTACGGAGAAAGAGCCGTAGTAGGAGAAGATCTTCGCGTCAGGGAAGTTCGACGATCCAAACTCGAGAATCTCCCTGATTCCCAACCCGCCCAGCTGCATTGTCGAGTCCACGGCACCTCGCTTTCCATAAAGCCCAAACGTAGCATGCCACAGTTTTTTCCGAGTCACCGCGCATCCGGCAATCGGCCACTTACAGGATCGCTAACCGCCCCGTGCCTCCAACCCTCCGGAACCGAGCGGCCGCGGGCGCAATCGCCGCCCGCGAGCGTGGAGAAGTTCACCCGATCCGCCCATCGTGGCTAAGCTGGTGGCCGAGTGCGGCATTGGTTCGACAGGGAGGTGCGTTACGCCTGCAGTCCGTTATGCAGTGATCGGAGCTGGAATCGCCGGGCTGACGATCGCCTACGAGCTGGCAACCGCCGGAGCAGCTGTCGACGTCTACGCCGACCCCGGCTCCCCCTCGACCTCGCTGGTCGCTGCCGGGATGCTGGCTCCGGGGGCCGAGGTGACATACGGCGAGACCGGAATGGCAGAGCTCCAGCGCGAAGCCGGAGAGTACTGGAAGGAGTATTACGCCCGGCTTGAGAGCGAGTCCGGCCGCGATCTCCTCTACGAGGTTCGCACCTCCCTATTCGTCGCCTGCTCGCGGGGAGACCTCGACGAGCTCCATCGGATGGCTGCGTACCAGCGCGATCTCGGTTTCGAGCCACACCTCCTCGACGGGAGCGAGCTGATGCGGCTGGAGCCGCAGCTGGCGCCGCGCCTGGCCGGTGGCCTCCAGATCGCCGCCGACGCCCAGGTCGACAACCGGGCCGCCGTCTCCGCCCTCATCTCGATCCTCGCCAAGAGGGGCGTGCCGGTCCACCCGGTCAAGGTGCGCCTCACAGGGAGGTCGGGAGAGATCGACGTCGCCGGCGACCTGCGTGGCTACGAGGCGGTCATCGTGGCGGCGGGGTCCTACACCGGCGACCTGCTCGCCAACCGGAAGCTGATCCAGCCGCTCAAGGGAGTGGCCATCCGCGTGGTCGCCGCGCCAGAGTACCTTCCCGCCAACTGCATCCGAGGGGAAGTTTTCGGCCGCAAGGTCTACATCGTCCCTCGTGCCAACGGGGAGATAGTGATCGGAGCCACCGTCGAGGAGGCCTCGCTGGAGGAGTCCTTGCCGAGGATTCGCGACGTCGTCGACCTCCTCGCCGACGGCACTGCGATCCTCCCCGCCCTCCGCGATGCCGAGATCTCCGATATCACCGCCGGCTTCCGCCCCCAGACGGTGGACAACATCCCGCTGGTGGGAAGGATGGCCGACAAGCTTTACATCCACGGCGGCCACTACCGCCACGGAATCCTGCTCGCCCCGCTCACCGCAAAGCTGCTCAGCGCCAACCTGCTCTTCGGAGAGGAGTCTCCCTGGATCAGCTTCTGCTCGCCATCACGGATCGCCGGTTGAGGGTCCGATGGCCATACTCCTGAATGGATCGCCGATGGAGTTCGCCCATCCGGAGCCGGTAGCCGACTTCCTGACCGGCCTCGGGGCTCCGGCGACCGGAGTCGCGATCGCGGTGAACGGGGTGATCGTCCCCCGTTCCCGGTGGAGCGAGGCTATGGTTGATGACGGCGATACCGTCGAAGTGTTGACTGCAATGCAAGGTGGTTGAGATGGCGTTGACGATAGGAAGCCTGAATCTGCAGAGCCGCCTCATCCTTGGCAGCGGCGGAGCCGCCAGCCACCAGGTGGTTCTCGATGTTCTGCAGGCATCCGGTGCCGAGCTCGTCACCGTAGCCCTGCGGCGCTTCCGACCTGGCTCCGGTAGCTCCAGCCTTTACCAGGACCTCGCCGGCGCCGGCGCCACAGTTCTCCCCAACACCGCGGGGGCCCACACCTCGCGCGAGGCACGGACCCTCGCTGAACTCGGGCGCGAGGCTCTCCAAACCAACCTGGTCAAGCTCGAGGTAGTCATCGACGACCGCACCCTGCTACCCGACCCGATCGAGCTGGTCGACGCGGCTAGGGAGCTGGTAGCCGCCGGCTTCGAGGTCTTCGCCTACACCAACGATGACCCCGCGCTGGCCCGGATCCTCGCCGACACCGGAGTCGTTGCGGTGATGCCGCTCGGCTCCCCGATCGGCTCTGGAATGGGGATCCTCAACCCGGCCAACATCTCCCTCATCGTCGAGCTCGTCGACCTCCCGGTGATCCTCGACGCGGGGATCGGAACCGCCTCCGACGCCGCGCTCGCGATGGAGTTGGGCGTTGACGGCGTTCTCGTCGCCTCGGCGATAACCCGGGCGACCGACCCGGTAAAGATGGCCGGCGCCATCTCCCTCGCGGTCCGCGCGGGCCGCGAAGCCTGGGAGGCCGGCCGCATCTCCCGCCGGCCGCTTGCAGTGCCGTCATCCCCGTTCGAGGGGCTGCCGGACTTCAATCTCGCCGGGTAACCGGCACCTGCCGCCCTTCCCGACCCGGCACACGATCAAAAGGAGAGAATTTGAATACCGAGAGAACACCTCCAGTGGCGATGACCATCGCCGGCTCCGACTCCGGCGGAGGCGCCGGCATCCAGGCCGATCTGGCAACCTTCGCCTCCCTGCAGGTCTTTGGCACATCCGCGATTACCGCTCTGACCGCCCAGAACACCACCGGCGTCCAGGCCATCTACGCCGTGCCCGCCAGCTTCGTGGTCGAACAGGTAAGATCGGTGACCCGCGACATCTACGTCCGCGCCGCCAAGACGGGAATGCTGGCGAGCGCAGAAATCATCAAATCCGTGGCCGAGCTGGTTGCGGGTGGAGAGCTTCCACCGCCGGTGGTTGATCCGGTGATGGTCTCCGCCTCCGGCTCGGTCCTCCTCCCCAAGGATGCGATCGCGACCCTCGCCGCCGAGCTCATCCCCAATTCAACGATCGTAACTCCAAACGCGAACGAAGCCGCATTACTTACCGGTATCGAACTCCACACCGAGCGCGACATGGAGGAGGCGGCCCGGCGCCTATGGGAGATGGGGGCAAGGGCCGCACTGGTCAAGGGCGGTCATCTGTCCGGCGACGACTCCGTCGACGTCTTCTTCGACGGCAGCGGGTTTGCCCACCTTCGGGCTCCCAGGATCGACACCCTCAACACCCACGGCACCGGCTGCACGCTTTCGGCGGCGATAGCCGCCGGACTGGCGCGTGGCCTCGATATCTTTACCGCATGCGAGGCCGCCAAGCGCTACGTAACTCGAGCCATCCACGGCGCACGCTCCTGGGGAATCGGCCGTGGCAACGGACCCATCAACCATTTCGATACCGAAGGAACTTAACCCACGTTTTCGCAGTAAGTGGCGTTACTGCAACCGTTATACTGATCCCGTGAGTGATTTCACCACATCATGGGACATAAGGTGGCGTTGACCTGTCGCCGCCACCTGGCGGCCGCTCGGGGAACGGAACATTTCCCTACCGGGATGGCCTAGTGGACGCCCGATCCAGCCGGAACAACCCCAACGACCTCCCTCGGCTGCTCGCGCCCGTGATCAGCTGGGTGGGGGGGCTCGGGAGCGGCGAGGAGCCGTCCCGGCCCCTGAAGACTCTGATCGAGAACTGCGGAATCGCCCTCCTCGAAGGGGAGAGCACCTCCCCGCGAATCCGGCTGCTCGCGCTCGCCCTCTTCCGAGACGGGTTCTCACCCTCCGTGGCGGTCGAGGCGATATCCCGCATCGGTGGAGAGCTGGAGGGCGTTTCGGACGCCGAGGCGATGCGCGCCACCACCCTAGCGGCGATGGTCCACGCCGCCGGCGTGATCGACGAGCGGAGGGGAGCCGAGCTGAAGCGCGCGATCGCCACTGCCAGGAAAGACCCGCTGACCGGACTTGCCAACCGCAAGCGCCTCCTGGAGGAGCTTCCCAAGACCGCCGCCAGGGCGGCGCGGGCCGGCGACTCGGTAGCCCTGATGCTGCTGGACCTCGAGGGGTTCAGGAGCGTGAACTCGCGCTACGGTCACTCCGTAGGCGACGCCCTCCTCACGGAGGTCTCCAAGCGCGTTACCAAGTCACTCCGCTCGTCCGACCTGGTGGCGAGGATAGGCGGGGATACCTTTGCGGTAGTGCTCGAATCGCTCGGCGCCGATGCCGATGTGACAATACCGGTCCAACGGGTCGCAAATTCCGTCTCAGTTCCGCTTCTCGATGAGAAGATCCGACTCAAGACCGCGGTAGGGGTAAGCGTATACCCTGCCGACTCCGACGATCCGGCGGAGCTCCTCCACTGCGCCGACAGCGCGCTCCACCGGTCTAAGACGGAGAAGGCCAGAGTGGTTTTCTACGGCGAGGCCGGTGAAACCCCCTCCTTCCAATCGCACTCAACCGCGTTGAGAACCTCGGCCCCCCTCGAGGTGCTGTACCAGCCGGTAGTAGAGCTGGAGAGCGGCGTAATCTTCCGCTTCGAAGCGCTGGCGCGGCTCCGCAATCGCGGGACCCTTCTCTCGCCGGAAAAGTTTCTGAACGCCCTCTCGCGGCGAGATCGGATTCTCCTCTTTCACAACGTCGCCGACCAGGTGGTAGCCGATCTGAGCCAAAACCCTCCCAGCAGGATCTCGATCAACATCGAACCGGACCTGCTCTCAGACCCCGACACCGCTCAGTGTCTCCTCGACGCCTGCAGCGAGCGGAGCGTAGACCCGCACCTGATCACCGTCGAGATCACCGAGACCGAGGATCTGCTCTCTACCGCCTTCTCCTCGCTCTCCACCCTGTCGCGGGCCGGCGTCCGGGTCTCGCTAGACGACTTCGGAACCGGCTTCGCCTCGCTGTCGCGCCTCCTCTCCTACCCCTTCGACGAGGTAAAGCTGGACCGCGTCTTCGGCGAGGTGAACGACCCGCTTACACCCAACCTGGCAATGGTCGCGCTCGCCAACGAAGCTCGTAAGATCCTCAACGTCGACCTGATCATCGAAGGGGTGGAGTCTGCCGACACCGCCGAAGCCCTCCTAGGGCTCGGAATCAGTTACGCGCAGGGCTACCTGTTTGGCCAACCCGAGCGGCTCCAGTACTTCACCGGGAAACGGTTCCACCCCCCTACCGGCTCCCGTCCCAACCCAGCGTGGAGCGCCGCCCGGGCCTACGCCTGGGAACGCGCTACGGTCGCCCTCGCCGAGATCGAACCCGGCCAGATTCGCAGCGAAGCACCCTGCGGGCTCCTTGGCCAGATCGCGAGCCCGCTGGCCGAGCTCCATCTAGCCCAGCACGCCCTCCTCCCGGATCTGGGTGCCGGGGAACCCGGTGCCCTGAGACAGCTTCTCGAGCTGGGTAGCGAGCTGCGGCGGCGGGGCTTCCTCTTCGACCCGGCCTCCTCAGAGGGAAGCGGAGTCGAGCTCGAACCCTCCGGCTGGGTTTGCAACGATAGCGGTGACGGCGACCCCCGACTCTCCGAGAGTTAGCAGGCACGCGGCGAGCTCCCCGGACCCGATCGGCTGGGCACCACTCACCCGCGCGGTAGCGGAGGGCGCCGAAGCCCCATCGCCAGCCTGTTCGAGCCAGCCCTTGCTATCTCCCCTCGCGACCGCCTCTCGTAACCCCTCGAGGCAGGCGATGAAACGGTCAAGCTCCTCCTCGAGCTCCACCCGGTTCGGCTCCAGCATCTCCGCGACCCGCGAAGCAGCGGAGAGCGCAACCCGGGTCGCGTCCCGGAACGAGCCCGCGACCATCCATCTTGCCAGCGGGAACAGCGGGGACTCCGATGCGCTTCTTGCCAGAGCGTAAGCGAGCGCGTGTGGCAGGTGGGAGGTGAGCGCCACCACGCGATCGTGGAGCTCGACGCGCATTCCGATCACCGCCGAAGCCCCGGCCGCGAACGCAAGGGTTGCCGCGGCTGCCACGTCCCAGTCCGCCTCCGCACCGTCGAGAAGGATAGCCCATCTTGAGCCGGCGAAGATAGCTCCGTCCGCACTCTCGATTCCCGACCCTTCCCTCCCGGCCATCGGATGCAACCCGATGTAGCGCGCCGAGTGAAGGTTTGCGATCGTCTCCGCAAACGGCCGCTTCACCGATGCCACCTCCATCACCAGCGGAGCGCGGCCACAAGTACCCGATAACCGGTCTATCTCGCCGATCGTCGACCCCACCGAGGGGGTGGGAGTTGCAACCACGATGCTCCCGGCACAAAGGACCACCTCCTCGAGCGAGGGAAGGATCTCCGCCGGGAGGAGGGAGGAGGCGATCTCGCGAACCCCGGGGTCCAAATCGTAGGCGACGACCTCGCGGCTCGTGCCAAGAGCCGCCGCCAGCGAGCCACCGATGTGGCCCAGCCCAACGATCCCGACGCGCTCCGCAGGCCGCACCCGGAACACCTAACCCGGCAGATCGATCATGTGCATCATCCCCTTCGGCAAGGTAAGGGAGGGGTTCACCACCTCCGACCTCCTCCAGCGGGGAAACGAGCCAAGGAGCTTGACGCCATGAGCGGCTTCGATCAGCGCCCGAACCAGACCAGAGAGCGGCGCCTCGCTGACGTGACCCTCGGCACCGATGACGAAGCAGTGGAACTCCGGAAGCTGGGCTAGCGGTCTGGAGACGATGGAGTACATGTTTACACCGTGCACCGCAAAGAGCCCGGCGATCTCCTCGAGCGCGCCCACCGCGTCGGCGCGGGGAGCGATCACCAGCATGGTCTTGTCATCGCCGGTTGGCCGGGGAATCTCCTTGCCGATCAGCGCGTACCGGGTGCGGATCTCCGGAACCACCATAACCTCGGTCTCGATCGGCACCAGCCCGTACGAGTGACCTACCGCCGGAGGGGCAAGCGCCACCATCCCCGGTGTACTCCCGCTGGCAACCCGCTGGCAGGCCGCCGCCGTGGAGACCGCGTGGTGAGTGCGCAGGCCGTGCTGCTGGATGAAGCCGGCGGCCAGGTCGAGGATCATGGCATGCGATATCACGTCGCCAATCTCGCCCTTCTCCGACAGCGCGAAAGCCCAGATCGGTTCCCCAAGCACCGCCTCGGCGACCACATAGGCCATCTCCGACTCGAAGATCAGCCGGTCGATGCTGAGGGTAAGCTCGCCCTCGGTTGAGTTCTCGATGGGCATCACCCCGTAGAGCCCCGGCGTCGTCGAGACCGCGTGGATCACCGCCTCGACGGAGTGCATCGGCAGGGGATCGAACTCGTCGAAGCCGAACACCGGAACTGCTCGGTGGTCTGACGACCCAAGCGGTTCCGCAAAGCACACCATGGGACGCTGATCAGCCACACCACCTCCCTTTTGATCACAGCCTAATTGCCTGAAGCAGCGACGTCACTCCGCCACCTGGCTCGCAACGCCGACCGGCGGGAACTCGCCCGGCAGCGACCGCTAGGCGACCCGCTCCCCGCACCACCGAGCTCCAGAAAGTGCCTACCTGCCACCTCTGCGGGCAGGTAGCCGGCGGCCTCGTCGAGCGCACGTCCGCCCTCGCCGCACTTGGCATTGGCGCCGTTAACGAAGACCCTTTTCGTGCCGCCATCAACGAGTTGATACCGTGTAACACCTGGCGACGGTGACCCCGCGCGCGGACGGTTCCGAATCCTCGCGGCGTTGCGCCGCGAGCAGCAACCCCCTTTCGAGCGAGAACGCTGCGGGCTGGCCCTCACGGCCAGCTGCACCTGCGATTCTCTTACCCGCGGAGCTGAGATGCCCAGATCCCCCTGGTTGCAAAGCCGGTATACTCCCGGTGATGAGCACCCCGATCTCGCTCGACGGTAAAGTCGCCGCCTTCTTGGAATCGCAACCGCTCTTCTTCGTGGCAACGGCGCCAGCATCGCCAAGCGGCCACGTGAACTGCTCACCCAAAGGAGGATCCTCCTGCCTGCGGGTTATCGACAGCGGCGAGCGGATCGCGTTCGTCGACTACACCGGATCGGGCACGGAGACGATCGCCCATCTGCGCGAGAACGGTCGCATCACCCTCATGTTTGCCTCCTTCGGGGGGACCCCCGAGATCGTGCGGGTCTACGGAACCGGCTTCGTCCACGAACTCGGGACCGGCGGCTTCTCCGAACTTGCCCCCCACTTCCCCCATCTTTACGGAGCCCGCTCCATCATCGAGGTCGCGGTCGCCGAGGTCCGCAGATCCTGCGGATTCGGGGTACCGGTCACCGCTGGCTTTTCCCCCCGGTCCCGGATGCCCGACTGGCTCAGGGCAAAGGGGGAAGAGAGCTTGCGCTCCTACCGGGAAAAGCACAACCGCGAAAGCCTTGACGGCCTCCCCGGCTTCGGAGCCGGCTAGCCGCGTCCCGGTTTCTCGCTCCCGAAGATCCGCCGCAGCGCTCCGACCTCAGGGCCGGGCGTGACCAGCAGGGCCAGGACCCGCAGCGCGACGGAAAACCAGTCAGTGCCGCAAGGCCCAACGCACCTCCGCAACGCAGAGGACAACCCGATCGGCGCTGGAACCCGCTGTGTTATGAACGAGTTGGCGACCGCAATCCCCGTCCGTGAGGGCGTGGTCAAGGTCGCCGGTTGCGTGGCGGCCTCCCCTGCCGGTTGGGTAATTGCTGGGTCTCGATGTATCGCTTGATGATGTCCAGTGGCGCACCACCTGCCGAGACCACGCAGTACGAGGGGGACCAGAAATGCTCTCCCCACAATGCCCGCGTCACCTCTGGCCAACGGCGTTCTCGTACCCGTAGGGAGGAGATGGTCTTCAACGACATGACCAGTTTTGACATGGCAACC
>JAJYHR010000187.1 GCA_021784675.1 Actinomycetes bacterium | reverse complement strand
ACGGTAATCGAGTAGACGCCGAGGGTTACTGCCCCGGCCGCCGGAACCGCGGCGGCGCTCCCGGCCAGGCCGGCTCCGATGCCGACGCCGGCCGAGATCAGCACCGCCATCACCGCGATCGCGGCCAGCGTTCCCGTTGCAGTGGCGAGGAACCAGCGGGTGCGGCTGACCGGGGCCGACAGCAGGAGCTCGGTCCGGCGGGAAGCCTCCTCCCGGGCCCAGCCCCTCAGGATGGCGGCGGCCGCCGCACCGGCGAGCAGGTAGCCGAGCGCTGCGAAGGCGATCTCGAGGAAGCCGCCGGCGGTGGCGACGGGAACGCCAGGAAAGAGCCTGTGGAGCAGGGCGAGGGTGCCCGCCGGCGACGCGCGGATGGCGCGGGCGATGCCACGGTCAGAGGCCGCGAGCACCAGGCCGTACAGGCCAAGCCCTGTTCCCCAGGCGGTGGCCGCGGGGAGCCGCTCACGAAGCGACCTTGCGGTTGCGCTCCGGAGGCCGGGGGCGAGGGAGGGTCTGCGGAGCCGGCGCTGCCGCCCGCTCAGGTCGCGTTGGGCGAGCAGCTCCACGCCGAGGCCAAGCCCGGCCGCAGCGAAGAGGGCGACCGGAAGCAGGGATGCCCAGGCGTAGGAGCCGGCGAGCGGCTGCTGGTAGCGGGTCCACGCGAACCAGGTCAGCCTGGTCCAGCCGGCAAAGGCCGGTACCGCGCCCTGGTATCCGTAGACCATCGCCCCGGCCACCAGGTAGGCCCCGGTCGCTCCCACCGCCGCCGGGCGGCTCACCATCTGCGCGAGGAGGAGCGCCAGGCCACCGGCGGCGAGCGCCATGAGCCCGGCGGTAACCGCAAACCCCGCCGCCCCCTCCCAGGTGATGGCGTCTCCGGGGAGGGGGCCGAAGGCTCGGCTCGACAGCCAGGCGGCAGCTCCGGCGACGGATACGACGATGGCGAGCGCCAGGGCGTGCGCCCCGATCTTTTGCCAGGCGAGCCTGCGCGGGGGGAGGGGCGCGACCGCCTCGTGCTCGGCTCCCGGCCGGTGCCGATCACGGGTGAGCGCGCCGGTGAGCGCGAGGATCGACCAGAAGCTCACCAGCCCGATGCTCCAGGTGCTGTCCTTGAGGGAGATCATCCCGCCCAGGGTGGCGAGGTGTGCCGGGAACGGATTCCCGTAGAGGCCGCGCAGCGGTGGTGGGATCTCCCTGGCGAGCCGGACGAAGGCGAGCCGGGAGGCGGCGGTGCGGTAGCTGTTCCCGAAGCTGGCCGCGCTCCCGGCGATCAGGGCGACGAGGGCGAGCGAGAGGCCGGCGACCGGAAGGCGCGCATCGCGAAGCTCCTTCCCGAAGGCGCCACCGGGGCTCCGGCTTCGTGCCGGCGTCACTTGGCACCACCGGCCGGCTCTGGCTCCGGCGCGCGGTACCTCGCGAGGAAGATCTCCTCGAGGCTCGGTTCGCGGCTGATGAAGTCGACCACGCCGAACTCGGCAGCCCTGCTCACCACCGGCCCGATCGGGCCGGTTACCCGCATGGTGAGCACGTCGCCGCCGGAGGAGACGTCGCTCACGCCCGCAAGCGATGCGAACCGCTCCACCGGGACCGGGCCGGCAAAGCGGATCTCTACCTGGTGATGGAGGGCATCCCGGAGCGCCCCGATCTCCTCCACGGCGGCGATCGCCCCGTCGCGGATGATCGCCGCCCGGTCGCACACCCTCTCGACCTCGCTCAAGACGTGGCTGGAGAGGAAGACGGTGCGCCCGGCGGCTCTGGCCTCGCCGACGAGCGCGTAGAACTCCTGCTGGACGATGGGGTCGAGGCCGGAGGTGGGCTCGTCGAGGATGAGGAGGTCGGGCTGGTGCGCGAGCGCGATAATGAGCGCGATCTTCTGCTTGTCCCCCTTCGAGTAGCTCGTGTACCGCTGGCGGAGGTCGACGTGCAGCCGATCGGTGAGCTCACCGATACTGGCCGCCGGGACCCCGCCTCTGAGGTTGGCGAAGTACTCGATGTTCTGCCCTCCGGTGAGCCGGCCGTAGAGGGAGAACTCGCCGGGAACGTACCCGACCCGGGCGTGGATCGCGACCGCGCAGTCGTGGGAGTCGAGCCCGAAGATGCTCGCCCGTCCCCGCGTCGGGTGGATCAGGTCGAGGAGGCACCGGATGGTGGTCGTCTTGCCGGCGGCGTTGGGGCCGAGGAAGCCGTAGACCTCTCCACGCATGACTGCAAGGTCCAGCTCGGCGATACCGCGCTGCGCGCCGTAGAACTTGGTGAGGCCCTCGGTGCGGATCGCCACCTCGTTGTGCGGGTCTTGCGGCACCTTGCCTCCCTTCGCCAGCTCGCGGCCGCTACCGATCCCGGTTGCGGACCGCGCGCGCGGACCGCGCGTTGCGGGCCTCGAAACGCTCCCGGGATCCGTACGTGCCGCAAGGCTCATCGGATCCGCCTCCCAACGCTAGCGCTCGCGCGGGCGATAGCCCGGTCAACCCGCCGGTCTCCCGGCACGTCGCCGGCGATTCTTTGCGACGTGGCGTGTTCGGCGGCGGCAGTGTCACGGGCACTGGGTGGCGCCCGCCTGGTACCCCACCTGGAACCCTCCTCCAGCCAGCCCCCCGGGAGCGGCGGCGAGGGAGCCGTTCTGGCAGAGGAGGATGCTGGTCGGGCTGCTCGCGGTGTCCCCGGCGTTGAGCGTGTAGCCGATGTGGGAGAACTGGACCGCGGGCGAGTAGGGGGAGAGGGTGGTGAGACTCCCATTGATCTGCGGGGCCTCCACGATCCACTCCGCGCTTTCGACCGGACCGGAGTACGCCTCTGGTACCGCGGCGCTCTCCCCGTTGGTGTTGTCGCGGAGCGATATATTCCAGTAGCCGGCCGCCGAGGCCGGGACGATCGAGA
>JAJYHR010000036.1 GCA_021784675.1 Actinomycetes bacterium | reverse complement strand
GGCGGGAGGGCGCCTCCTCTCCGACCGCGAGATCGGCCTGCTCCAGATCGACAAGCCCCGGGAGCCGGGGGAGATCGCCTGGAGCGACGAGGATACCCTTCTGCTCGACGAGGCGGATCGCCTTCTCACCGGCAAGGAGGTGACCGTCTACGGACACGTGGTGATCGACGAGGCCCAGGATCTCTCCCCGATGGCGGCGCGCGCCATCAGGAGAAGGGCGTCCGGCACCTCTTTCACCATCCTTGGCGACCTTGCCCAAGCGACGGGACCTTTCCGTGGCCGCCCGTGGGAGCGGGTGCTCTCGGCGATGGGGGTCAAGGAGTTCGATCTGGTCTCGCTTGGCCTCAACTACCGGGCGCCGCGGCGCGTCGGCCAGCTCGCGCAGGCGTTGCGCGGCCTTATCCATCCTGGCTACCCGGCGAGCGAGGAGATTGTGCGCGAGACCGCTGGCGTGGTCGAGGTCGTCCGCGCCCCGAGAGCGGCCTTCTCCGCCGAGATCTCAGCTCTGGTCTCTGCGATGACGGGAGAGGATGGCACCGCGGCGTTGCTCGCACCCACCGGCAGCGAGATGCTCTCCCCGGGCTCCGTGCGGGCGATTTGTCATTTGTACGGACCTGTTGGTAGCTTGTGGGTATCTGATGTGCCTGGGGTTAGAGGAATGGAGTTCGACTCGGTTGTAGTTGCCGATGCCGGCTCATTGGGGGAGGAGTCTCTTGCGATTCGCCTTCTCTATGTTGCCGTCACGCGCTGCACCCGGCGGCTCACGCTTCTCGTCGACGAGAGCATTCCCTCTTGGCTTGAGGCGGTGCTGTCAGTGTAGCGAGGGGAGTGTGCCGGCGGTGACGAGATGGCTGAAGCGATTGTAACCCGACCAGCTCGGCGCGAGCCGATCAGGTTCTCGAAGCCATCGATCCTCGGGGTCGGCACCATGGTGTGGCTGGGCTCGGAGTTGATGTTCTTCTCGGGCCTGTTTGCCGCCTACTTCACCATCAGGGCTCACGACGGATCGCCGTGGCCGCCGGCGGGGATAAGGCTGGACACGCTGCAGTCGGGGATCTTCTCCACGGTGCTGGTCCTATCCAGCCTGGCGATGCAGAAGGCGGTGTTCGAGGCCGAGCACGACCGCCCGCGGAGCGCGATGCGGTGGATAGCGATCACCTTTGCCATGGGTGGGGCGTTCGTCGCCAACCAGGCCTTCGAGTGGGCGACGCTCAAGTTCGGTCCGCAGACCGACGCCTACGGTTCGCTCTTCTACGTGATGTCGGGGGTCCACGGCCTGCACGTCATTGTGGGCCTCGCTGCCATGCTGCTGATGCTGGTGCGGCTGAAGGGCCTCAAGGGCGGGAGCCGGCATCTCCCCGGGCTGCAGGCTCTCTCCTACTACTGGCACTTCGTCGATATCGTCTGGGTCGCCCTCTTTGCCTGCCTGTTTCTGGTGCACTGAGGGGGGAGCGGGAAGTGAAGTTCAAACACGTTTCGGGGGCCGGGGTCTTCGTCTTCGGCGCCACCATGCTGGTGGCGGTGACCGCGGTTCTAGTGTCCCGGAGTCCCCAGCTGGCCTCCAGCGTGGCGCCGACTCCGGTTCCGCATAGCGTCAAGCGGGCGGTGGTCTACACCAACCCGCCGGCGAGGTTGATCCCCGAGGGGAAGGCCCTATTTGCCGAGGACTGCGAGACCTGCCACGGGCCGCAGGCCCAAGGCTCCTCCCGTGCCCCGAACCTGCAGGGGCTGGGGGCCGCGACCGTGGACTTCTGGGTCTCGACCGGCAGGATGCCGCTGGCCGACCCCACGGAGCAGGCGTTCGTGAAGTCTCCGGTGCTGAACCGCACCCAGCAGCTTGCGGTGTCGGCGTACGTCGCCTCCCTGGCACCGGGTGGACCGGCGATCCCGTCGGTAAACCTCGGCGCCACCAACATCTCCCGCGGGGAGTCGCTCTTTGCCGAGGACTGCGCTGCCTGCCACACAATCACCGGTGTCGGAGACGCGCTGGCCAACAACGTCTACGCACCGAGCCTCTACCCGGCTACGCCCACGCAGATCGCCGAGGCGATCAGGACGGGACCGGGGAACATGCCAAGGTTCGGACCGGGAACCCTCTCTAATCAGGAGGTTGGGGACATCGTCAGGTACGTCACCTACCTGCAGCACCCCAACGATCGCGGCGGTCTGGGGCTGGGTCACGTTGGCCCGGTCGCCGAGGGGTTTGTGGCCATCTTGATCGGCCTCGGATCGCTGCTGGTGGCTGGTTACTGGATCGGGGGGAGGGCAGGTTGAGCAGATTGCGTGTCGCGGCCGCTAGGGAGCGGCGGCCACTCGCGGAGCGGGTAGCCGCGGCCTGCCTGGCCGCCTCCATGGTAGGGACGGTGGGTCTCGGGGCGACCTACTGGCTTGGAGGGCAACCCCAGCTCGAAGGCGGTTTTCTCTTCCTGGCGCTCGCCGGCATCGGGGTGGGCATCGTCACCTGGGGCAAGTACCTGGTTCCCCAGGGGCCGTACGTTCAGGATCGGCCGCCGATGGCCAGCCCGGATCCGGAGGTCGAGGCGATGAACGACTCGCTGGGCCGCGGGCTCGGGCAGATGACCCGGAGAAGGTTCTTGCTCCGGCTCCTCGGCGGATCGGTCGGAGTCTTCGCGGTGGTCAACCTCTTCCCGTTCCTGCGCTCGCTTGGCCCGCTGCCGGGAAAGTCGCTCTTTGTGACCAACTGGAAGAAAGGGTCGAGGCTGGTGACCGCGTCAGGCAGGGTGGTGACCGCCTCCGACCTGGAGGTCGGGGGGATCCTCACGGTCTTTCCGGAGGGCTTCGAGGGAGCGCCCACCAACGCCATCGACCAGGTAGTGCTGGTGAGAGCGGCCAGCTACGACCTGGTTACCAAGCCTGGCCGCGAGACTTGGGGGCCGCAGGGGTACCTCGCCTTCTCCAAGGTGTGTACCCACGCAGGCTGCCCCGTCGGGCTGTACCAGGAGCTGACCCAGCAGCTCCTCTGCCCCTGCCACCAGAGCCTTTTTGACGTGCTGACCGGGGCGACGCCAGTCTTTGGACCCGCCCCCCGGCCGCTTCCCCAGCTTCCGCTCTACGTCGACCCCCAGGGCGGCCTCCGATCGCAGTCGGGCTTCGATGAACCGATCGGCCCGGGATTCTGGGAGCGGGGCGCGTGAGCACGCTCGAGGAGCGGGCGGCGCAGGCCGCCGGCTTTGCCGATGAGCGCCTGGGGGTGGCCAGGTTCACCCGCAAGTCGTTGAACAAGATCTTCCCGGACCACTGGTCCTTCATGCTTGGCGAGATCGCTCTCTACTCCTTCGTGGTGCTGATCTTCACCGGGGTCTTCCTCACCCTCTTCTTCGTTCCCTCGAGCCAGCAGGTGATCTATCACGGAAGCTATGCCCCGCTCCGCGGGCAGAGGATGTCGGAGGCCTACGCCTCGACCCTCAACATCTCCTTCAACGTTCGCGCGGGGCTGGTGATGAGGCAGATCCACCACTGGGCGGCGGACGTGTTCATCGCGGCGATCGTGGTCCACCTTCTCCGCATCTTCTTCACCGGAGCCTTCCGCAAGCCCCGAGAGCTCAACTGGGTGATCGGGACGACGCTGCTGATCCTGGCGATCGTCAACGGCTTCATCGGCTACTCGCTGCCGGACGACCTCATCTCCGGAACCGGCATCAGAATCGCCTTCTCGATCCTGCTCTCGATCCCGGTTATCGGCTCCTACCTGGCCTTCTTCATCTTCGGCTCCAACTTCCCCGGAACCTCGATCATCCCGCGCTTCTACATCCTCCACGTCCTCATCCTGCCCGCGCTGATCGCCGCGCTGATCGGGGCTCATCTCGCGATCATGTGGCACCAGAAGCACACCCAGTACCCGGGACCGGGCCGGACCGAGCGGAACGTGGTCGGCATCGCCTTCTGGCCGGCCTACGCCCTCCAGGCCGGCGGGTTTTTCTTCATCACGGCCGCGGTACTCGCCGCCCTTGGCGGCCTGGTCCAGATCAACCCGATCTGGCTCTACGGGCCCTACGTCCCCTACAAGGTGAGCTACGCGGTCCAGCCCGACTGGTACATGGGCTGGCTCGATGGGGCGCTCAGGCTGATGCCGAGCTGGGAGGCGGTCTTTGGACCGACGATCGGCGGGCACATGATCCCCAACGTCTTCTTCCCCGCCGTCCTGCTCCCGGGGGTAACCTTCGGTCTCCTCTTTGCCTGGCCCTGGATCGAGAGCGCTGTAACCAGGGATCGGTCCGAGCACAACCTCTGCGACCGCCCTCGCGAGCGGCCGATCCGCACCTCGGTCGGGGTGGGGGTGCTCATGTTTTACATCGTCCTCTTCCTCGCCAGCGCCACCGACGTCCTCGCCAACACCTTCGAGACCTCGTTGAACCTGGTCCTCTGGACCCTCCGGGTCCTGCTCTTCGTCCTCCCGGTCCTATCAGGCTTCGTCACCTACCTGCTGGTCAGGGAGATCGAGCACCTGCCGGCGGTGGGGGTTCCAAAGACCGCCGTGGAGATCCGCCGCACCGTGGACGGGAAGTTCGAGCTCGCCGGGCTGGCGCCGGGAGGCGCCGCCGAGGAGGAGATCACCGAGCTTCCCGAGGAGGCCGCCCGGGCCAAGAGCGGTCTGGGACTCCCGACCGAAGCGGAGGGGGGAGCGGTGCAGCTCCGCCAGGAAGGGGGTCTGCTGTGACGCGGATGGCGAGGGCCGCAAGAGCCGCTTCGGTGGTGGCGGCGGGGTTGGTGCTGGCGTCGTGCAAGATCCCATCCTTTGGCGCCTATCACGGCAACACCGTTCAGGGCAACTCTACCTACCATCTCTGGCAGGGATTCTTCATCGCCTCGGTCTTCGTCGGCGGGATCACCTTCCTGCTGCTCGGTTTCGCCCTGGTCCGCTTCCGGCGCCGCGGCGACGCGATCCCGAAGCAGGTCCACGGCAACACCAAGCTCGAGGTCTTCTACACCGTGGTGCCGGTGCTGATCGTCGCCGTTCTCTTCGTGTTCACCGTTCGTGTCGAGAACAAGGTGGACGCGGTGTCCAACCATCCCAACCTCCGGGTCGACGTCACCGCGTTCCAGTGGGGGTGGAAGTTCTACTACCCGGACTACAAGGTCACCACGATCACGCAAGGGGTCGGTGCCTACCCGACCCTGGAGCTACCGGTCGGCGAGACCGCGACCTTCCGGCTGGTCTCGAACGACGTGGTCCACGGCTTCTACCTTCCGCAGTTCGACTTCTCCCGGTACGCACTCCCGGGCGTGACCAACTACTTCGACTTCACCCCGCAGCGGACGGCGAGCTTTACCGGCCGCTGCTCGCAGCTGTGCGGGCTCTACCACGCCGAGATGCTGTTCTCCGTCCACGTTGTGACCCCAGCGCAGTTCGCCCGCTGGATCAGTAACCACCAGGAAAGCCAGGTGACCAAGTGACCAGCCTTCTTTCGACCGAAAAGACCGGTAGCCAGGTCGAGGAGAGTCACCCGCCCGGCGGGTTCTACCGCTGGATCACCTCGGTCGACCACAAGGTGATCGGCAAGAACTACATGTACACCGCCCTCACCTTCATGTTCATCGCCGGGGCTATGGCGTTGCTGATCAGGACGCAGCTCTTCAACCCGAACGGCCACGTGGTTGGCCAGCAGACCTACAACGAGCTCTTCACCATCCACGGGAGCATGATGCTCTACCTGTTTGCCGGGCCGTTCGCCTTCGGAGGCTTTGCCAACTACATCGTCCCGCTCCAGATTGGAGCGCCGGACATGGCCTTTCCGCGATTGAACAACCTCTCGTACTGGCTCTTCCTGACCGGCGGGAGCACCATGCTGCTCGGCTTCTTCACCGCCTCCGGCGCCGCCGCCTTTGGCTGGGTAGCCTACGCTCCGCTCTCCAGCAACCCCTACTCGCCCGGTCCGGGCCCCGATCTCTGGATCGTCTCCATCGCCCTGGTTGGCTTCTCCGGGATCTTCACCGGAGTCAACCTGGTCACCACCATCTTCTACCTGCGCGCTCCCGGCTTGACCATGTTCCGGATGCCCCTCTTCACCTGGAGCATGCTGGTGACCGGGATCCTGATCCTGGTAGCCTTTCCGGTCCTGACGGCAGCGCTGGTCATGCTCTACGCCGACCGCCACTTCGGGGCGCACTTCTTCAGCGTGCAGGGCGGCGGCGTGCCGGTGATGTGGCAGAACCTCTTCTGGTTCTTTGGCCACCCCGAGGTCTACATTCTGGCGCTTCCCTTCTTCGGCATCATCTCCGAGGTGGTCCCGGTCTTCGCCAGGAAGCCGATCTTCGGCTACCGGGGGATGGTCTTCGCCACCCTGGCGATCGCCGGGCTCTCCACCGGGGTATGGGCCCACCACATGTTCACCACCGGTACCGTTCTCCTGCCCTTCTTCTCGGCGCTCTCCCTGCTGATAGCGGTCCCCACCGGGATCAAGGTCTTTACCTGGATCGCCACGATCTGGGGCGGCCAGATCCGCTTCGGCGTGCCGATGCTCTTTGCCATGGGCTTTATCCCCGCCTTCGTCATGGGCGGGATCACCGGCGTCATGCTGGCGTCGCCTCCGATCGACTTCTACACCCACGACACCTACTTCGTGGTCGCCCACTTCCACCAGGTCCTGATCGCGACCACCATCTTTGCCGGTTTTGCCGGCATCTACTACTGGTACCCGAAGATCACCGGCCGGATGCTGAGCGAGCGGATCGGCAGGTGGAACTTCTGGATCACCTACCTGGGCTTCTGGGTGACCTTCATGCCCCAGTACCTGCTCGGGTTGAGGGGGATGCCCCGGAGGATCGCCGTCTACTCGGCCACCGACGGCTTCACCTTCCTAAACCGGGTCTCGACGGTCGGCGCCTACGTGATGGCCATCGGGATGGCGCTCTTCCTGGTGAACGTGGTGCGATCGTGGCGGAGGCCGGTTGCCGCGGAAGACAACCCGTGGGATGGGGCGACGCTCGAGTGGGCGACCAGCTCGCCGCCGCCGACGCATAACTTCCACTCGCTGCCGCCGATCAGATCGGCGAGGCCGGTGTGGGATGCCAACCATCCGGAGCACTCCGACGCCGCCCCGGTGATCGCGGGAGGTGACGAGAGTGCGCACTGAGTCGCGGATCTACCTCGGGGTCGGCAGCTTCTTCCTCTTGATCCTGATCGTCTACTTCTTGTGGTCGAAGGAGTCGACCGGATCGGTCCTGCTGCTGGCGAGCGCTGGCCTTGGCATCCTGCCCGGTCTCTACATGGGGTGGTGGTCGAGGCGGATGAGGCCACGGCTGGAGGATGTGGAGGTGGTGGAGCCGCTCGACATCTCCGGAGTGGTGGGCACCTTCCCGGAGAACACCATCTTCCCGTTCACGCTGGGGATCGGGGCGTGGCTGACCGGACTCGCCTTCGTCTTTGGTGTTTGGTTCGCAGTTATCGGAATGGGCTTCGTGCTCGGCGCCGCTGTTGCCGCCACCGTCGAGTCGAAGAGGGCCTCCCTCGCCGAGCCCGCCAACCGGCCGGCGCCGGGCGGCGACGGCCGGTTAAGAGATCGTTAGGGGTGGCAGGCTAGCCTGCCACTCATCCGAACTGGTACAGGGGAGGCGGAAAGTGGCTGACTTAAGCAAGAGGATCTCCGGCATCGAGATGGGAGCGACCATCAGGCCGGGCTTGATCGGGAACCCCGAGGGAGTAGAGGAGATACCCAGGTACCGGCTGCCGGCGGAGGGGATGGACCCGCGCAGCGCCTACCAGCTGATCAAGGGGGAGATCGATCTGGATGGTAGCGCCCGCCTGAACCTGGCCACCTTCGTCACCACCTTCATGGAGCCGGAGGCGCTCCAGCTCTTCACCGAATCGGCGGAGAAGAACATGGTGGACAAGGACGAGTATCCGCAAACCGCGGCGATCGAGGAGCGGTGCGTGACCATGATCGGGGACCTGTGGTCGGCGCAGGACGCCGGGTCGGTCATCGGGACCTCGACTACGGGGTCGTCGGAGGCCTGCATGCTCGCCGGTCTCGCGTTCAAGCGCCGCTGGCAGCGGCGGATGCGGGAGGCAGGGAAGAGCGTCGAGCGGCCCAACATCGTCTTCTCGAGCGGGGTGCAGGTGGTGTGGGAGAAGTTCGCCAACTACTTCGAGGTGGAGCCCCGCTACGTCCCGGTCACCGCTGACGCCCCCCACCTGACCCCGGAAGGGGCGGTCGCCGCTTGCGACGAGAACACCATCGGCGTGGTCCCGATTCTTGGCGTCACCTACACCGGCGCCTTCGAACCGGTCCAGCAGATAGCCGAGGCCCTCGATCGGCTGGCGGCCGAGGGTGGCCCGGACGTGCCTATCCACGTCGATGCGGCCTCCGGTGGGTTCATCGCCCCCTTCCTCGATCCGGATCTGGCCTGGGACTTCCGCCTCCCCCGCGTTCACTCCATCAACGCGTCCGGCCACAAGTACGGGCACGTCTACCCGGGCCTGGGCTGGGTGGTGTGGCGGTCGCGCGAGCTCCTTCCCGAGGAGCTGATCTTCAAGGTGGCCTACCTGGGCGGGGAGATGGACACCTTCGGTCTCAACTTCTCCCGGCCCGGCTCGCAGGTGCTGCTCCAGTACTACAACTTCCTCCGCCTGGGTTGGTCCGGGTACCGCAGGGTCCAGGCCGAGCTGCGCAGGGTGGCGGGGTATCTTGCCGCGGAGATCGCCGCTACCCCTGGTCTGGAGGTGATCAGCGACCAGGGAGGGCTCCCGGTGGTTGCCTGGCAGCAGTCGCCCCGCTCCTCCCGGTCCTGGGATCTCCACCACCTCTCGGTAAAGCTGAGGGAGCGCGGCTGGCAGGTTCCCGCCTACCCGCTCCCGGATACGCTGTCGGATCGCCTGATCATGCGCGCCGTGGTCCGCAACGGGTTCCGGAGCGACCTTGCGGAGATCTTTATCCAGGATCTCCGGAGGGCGGTCGAGGAGCTCGACGCCCTCCCGGCGGCTCCTCCGGCCGCGCGAACCGCTGCGGTCTTCCATCACTGAGCCCTCCAGCTCGGCTGTACCCGGCCGGCCCGCAAGAGGTAAACGGATCGTGTTGACGCAAGCACCAACTGTAGTGGAATCCTTGGTGCATGAGCGGAAAATAACGGAAATCCGTAAAATGTCGTGTAAACCGCGGAGATCGGTGACCTAGAGCCGTGTTATCGTTGGTTTGCGCCGGCGGATCCGGTGCAGTGCGGAGGGAGAGGTGCCGAGGGCAGGTTTAGAAGGTCCCGGCGAGAGTTCAGCACGGGAAGGGCGCCCGCTCCGGGCGCTGGCGCACCCGACGCGGGTTGCTCTGGTCGAGGAGCTGGCGCGGCGCGGGGAGCTAACCGCCACCGCAGCGGCCAAGCTTCTCGGCACCACGCCCGCAAACTGCTCCTTCCACCTCCGCCAGCTGGCAAAGTACGGCTTGGTGGTGGCGGTGGAGTCCGCGAGCCGGCGCGAGCATCCATGGCGGCTGGGCCTCGACCGGGATGGCGATTCCGGAGGCGATAAGCGGCTGGCGATGGGGAAGATCCTGGGCCAGGTTGCCTCGGTGATGGAGCGGTCCGCCGGCCTGGAGGCGGTGGAGCTCAAGGTGGGAGCCGGCTTCCTGAGCGAGGAGGAGCTTGCCAGCGTCGGCGCCCTCCTCGATTCGCTGCTGGCCGCGGCCGCGAGGAGAACGAGCGGCGAGGAGGAGCTCCCGCTGGGTGCAGAGCAGATGTCGCTGATCTTCCTCCACTACCCGGTGAGCGCGGTCCCCCCGGCGTGATCGGGATGCGGCCTAAGCGCCGGCGCGCCTTGGCACCCCTGGCCCAAGGTAGACGCAGGTGTGGATGGGGTCGGTGGCCTTGAGGAGCTCGTCTACCTCTCCAAGCTCCGCCACCGAAGCCAGATGCCGGGCTCGGGACACCGAGAGCGGCTCGGGCGGGAGGATCCTTCCCGAGTCGACGATGGTCTGCTGAAGCCGTCGCAGCTCGCCGCCCTTGGCGAGGGAGATCTCCACGTCGGGGTCGAAGCTCAGCTCCGCCACCGACCGCCCCCCCTCGATCTGGCGGTAACCGGCCTTCCTGCCACCCTCGGAGGTCTTGTCCTCGGAGCGCTTGGAGACTGGAACCACCTCTCCGCCCTGCTCTATTCCGGCGAGCTTGTAGACGAATCCGCAGGTGGGCACGCCTGAACCGGTCACTACCCGGGTGCCGACGCCGAATCCGTCGATCGGCTCCGAGGAGAGGTCGAGAATCAGCTCCTCGTCCAGGTCTCCCGAGACGATGATCCGGGTGTTGCCTGCTCCGAGCGAGTCGAGCAGCTCCCGGGCGCGCCGAGCGCCGGTGGCGAGGTCCCCGGAGTCGATGCGGATCGCGCCCAGATCCGGGCCGAAGACCTTGACCGCCTGGAGGATGCCGCGCTCGATGTCGTAGGTGTCTACCAGCGCCGTCGTGGCGGTTCCCATCGTTCGCTGCTGCGCCTGGAAGGCCTCCTCCTCGCTGGGGTGGGCGAGGATGAGGGCGTGCCCCGCGGTCCCTGCGGTCGGGATCCCGAAGCTCAGGCCGGCCTGGAGGTTGGAGGTCGAGGCGAAGCCGGCAACGTAGGTCGCCCGCGAGGCGGCCACAGCGGCCGCCTCGTTGGTCCTCCGGCTACCCATCTCGATCAGCGACCTGCCCCTTGCAGCCAGCGCCATGCGGGAGGCGGCGGTGGCCACCGCAGAGTCGAAGTTCATGATAGAGAGAAGGAGGGTCTCGAGGATCAACCCCTCGGCGAAGGGGGCGTCGATCCTGACGATCGGGGAGAAGGGGAAGTAGACCTCGCCATCCGGGTAGGCGTGGATGGAGCCGGAGAAGTGGAACGCCTCCAGGAAGTCGGTGGTCTTCCTGTTGGTAATCCGGTTGTCCCGGAGGTAGCGGAGGACGCCGTCATCGAAGACGAACGCCTCCAAGGCGGCCGGGATGCGCCCGGCACCCGCCGCGACCCCGTAGCCGCGGCCGTAAAGGCTGCGCGCGAACATCTCGAAGTACGCTCTCTTGGTGGCGACGCCGGATTCGATCGCCGACTCGAGCATGGTCAGCTCGTAGCGATCGGTTAGCAGGGCTGTCGACTCAGGCATCGGCCTTGACTGCCTGGTTTCGCGGCGCCGGTCCCAGTACGGTCTCGAGGGAGCCTCCCCGCTTCCGGGTGAGGATTACCATCGCCACCGAGCAGCTGGCGAGGAGGATGAGCGCGAAAACCTCGACCGCGTCCCACACCCGGGGAACCGCCAGCCATAGGTACTCGTCGAAGAAGCGCTCGATCGACCAGATCCCGAGCCCGGAGATGGCTACCGATAGCGCCGGCATCTTCCACCGTGGATACCGCTTGGCCAGCCAGAGGACGATCAGGAAGCAGGTGAAGTCCTCGATCGACTGGAAGATCGGTACCGGGATCCGGTACCCGGTCTCGCCGGCGTACTTCATCCCGTACCACGCCGTCGTCGGCCTGCCTCCGCCCGCGTACATCAGTTGGGGTCCCAGCAGCCTGCCCATCGACCACGCCGCCAGCAGAACCGGAGTCGCGATATCGAACGCCCTCTTGAAGGAGACCTCCGGGTTGTGCTTGTGCAGGTAGTAGAGCGCGGTGGGAATCCCCCCCGCCAGGCCGCCGTAGGAGGAGAGGCCCCCCTGCCAGATCGCAAAGACCAGGAGCGGGTGGGGGATGTAGTAGGAGATGTTCGCTACCACGTGGACCACCCTCGCCCCCACCACCGACATCACGATGATGGGGATGAACGCCCGCTCCAGCCAGCGGGACGAGTAGCCGAAGTGCTGGAAGCGCCGCCCCATGTACCAGTAGGCGAACCAGAAGGTGATCCCGAGCCCGAAGCCGTAGGTGTGGAGGACGAGGGGGCCGACGTGGAAAGCTACGGGTATGGGCTCCATCTCATCCTCCAAGGTGGTTCTGCAGAGTAATTGTAAAAGGGGCCGGTAGACGCTGAGGCCCTTACCGGCACCGGGTTCTCCAGGCAACTCTGAGACTGTTCTGCGCTCGCAACTGCGGCCGGGGGGAAAGTCCCCATCACCGGCCATTGCCGATCTTCGATCCGCGGCCGGCTTACTGGTACACGAGCGGGATGTCGCTCGCCCGCACCAGGAGCGAGGAGATCCAGCTGATCAGCTGGGAGATGGCGTCGCCGAGCTTGGATGGATCGTCGAGGACCGCCTCGTCAAGAGCCAGGGTCACCTCGAAGACCGCTTCGGCGCTGTACTCGTGCTCCTTGGTGGTGGCGTCGTAGGCGCACTCCGAGGTGACCCCCCGTAGCTCCATCGCGCTGTTGAGGAGGGTTCCGGAGCGCTCGGGCAGCTGGCGCGAGAGCTCGGCCGGATCGGAGATAGCCTCTCTGAGGCCGGTGAACCGGATCGCCACCTCGACGATCAGCTCCACCGGCTCGTCAAGGCCGTCGCCGATCACCCAGGAGCGGTAGGCGCTCTGGCTCCAGGTGGGCCACTCGACCGAGAGGTCGGCCCGCACCCTCGGCGGCTGCGCCTCGCCGGGCAGGCTGTATGACGTCTCGAAGCTGGCGTCCCCCAAGAGCATGTCCACGTGGAGCTGCTCCTCCAGCCCAGAGCGTTCCAGCATGGAGGAGTTGAGACTTCCTTTGAGGCCGTTGATGAAGTCGAAGAGAAGGTGATCTAGCATTCCAACGAGTTCGATCCTAGTTGCTAGCCTTGATTGCTATGGCGTTTACAAGAGCGGCGGGTCGCCCGCTGGTACTGGCACACCGGGGCGGGATGGGCGAGGCGGTCGCCTCCTCCCTCGAAGCCTTCGATCGAGCGGCCAGCCTGGGTGTGGACGGGCTTGAGATCGACGTCCATCCTACCAGTGACCGCAGGCTGGTCGTCTTCCACGATTACCGTCTCGATCCCGCTACCAACATGAGGGGCCCGGTGAACGGCTACAGCTTCCGGGAGCTCGAGGAGTCGCTCGACCTCGATCCCGGTGGCTCCCGCCGGGTTCCTCCCTGCACCTTCGACGATGTCATCTCGCGCTTCGGCGATCTGCTGGTCAGCGTCGATATCAAGGAGGACCTTGGCCGGGAGAGCTGGGTGGAGGACGAGTTGGCGCGGATCTGCGGCGAGAGCGTCCCGCGGGTGGTCGTAGCCTCCTTCTTCGACCCGCCGATCGCGCGGATGCGCCGGAGCCATCCCGAGATCCACACCGCGGCCACCGCCTTCGAGGGGTTGGCGTGGAACCTGCTCCACCGCATCCGGTGCGGCGCCGGCCACGGCTACGAGGTCCTTTCGCTCCCGCACCGGTTCCTGGGGGCCGCCTACATCGGTCACGACCTGGTCGCGGCCGCCCACGATGAAGGGTTGGCGGTGTGGGTGTGGACGGTCAACGACGCCGCCGATCTGCTGGAGCTTGCGGAGATGGGGGCCGACGCGGTGATCACCGATCTCCCCGGCTTTGCCCTGGAGGTGCTGGGTGGCTAGGGTCCTGGTGGCGATGTCGGGCGGTGTCGACTCCTCGGTGGCCGCCCTGCTGCTGAAGGAGGAGGGCCACGAGGTGGTTGGGGTCACCCTCAAGCTGTGGGGTGGGGTGTCCGACAGCGGGTGCTGCTCGGTCTCCGACGTCGAGGACGCCAGGTTCGTCTCCCACCAGCTCGGCCTCAAGCATCTGGTCTTTAACCTTGCCGACGCCTTCGGCGAGCGGGTGGTGTCGCACTACGTCGACACCTACCTGGCCGGTGCCACCCCGAACCCGTGCATCGAGTGCAACCGGTCGATCAAGTTCGACCTCCTCCTCGCGCGGGCGGTGGAGCTTGGCTTCGACTACCTGGCCACCGGCCATCACGCCCGGATCGCCGAGATCTCCGGCCGGAGGAGGATTCAGCGGGGGGTGGACGTCCGCAAGGACCAGTCCTACGTGATCGCGGTGATGCCCCCCGGCGCCACCCAGCGGCTGCTGCTCCCGGTGGGCTCCTTCACCAAGGAGGAGATCAGAAGGATTGCGGCCGAAGCCGGCCT
>JAJYHR010000076.1 GCA_021784675.1 Actinomycetes bacterium | reverse complement strand
GATCCCGCGACCGCCCGGACTCCGCAGTCGAGGTCGCCGGGGGTCGGGGCGCCGCCCAGCTCTCCGAGAAGCGGAGCCCCTGGGACATGGTCGTCGTCGGCTGGTCTCACGCCGGCATCCACGCCTACGTCGCCGGGCTGGGGATCCTGATCCCCTTCGTGATCGCCGCCTTCCACACCAACTACGCCGTCGTCGGCATCCTGCTCTCCGCCACCTACATCATCGGCTCGGGGCTCCAGCTGCTCGCGCTAGTCCTCAAGCGAACCTCAGCCCGCCTCCTGCTCACTATCCAGAACCTCGCCTGCGCGGTGGCCGCCGCCATCAACGCCTGGGCCCCGGGCCTCGCCGTCTTCGTCGCCGGAAGGTTCCTGCAGGCTGCCGCATCCTGGCCCCAGCACCCGGTCGGCAGCTCCTACCTGGCGTCCCGCTATCCGGAGCGCAGGGGAATAATCCTAAGCTGGCACGTCACCGCCGGCAACCTCGGAACCCTTCTGGCGCCGTTCGCCGTCAGCGCCGCCGTGGCCACCTGGGGGTGGCGCGCCGGCTTCCTGGTGCTATCGGTGATCCTCCTCTCCGCCACGCTCCTGGTCGCTTTGACCCTCAAGGCCCCGTGGAGGAGCCTCGCCTCTTCGAGCCTTGAGGAGGGGGAGGCGCGAACCAGCTTCAGAGAGCTCTTCCACAAGCGCGAGGTGCTTGCCCTCCTGGTCGCGGGGATGATCGCCGCCGGCGGGCAGGGAGTCGGGATGGTCGGGGTATACACCCCGGGGTACCTCCACTCCGGGCTGCACATGACCGAGTTCCCGGTCGCCTCCGTCCTGACCGTCCTCTACATCGGAGCGGTCGCCGGCCCGCTGATCATGGGGTGGGCCGCCGACCGGACCGCCCACGTGCCCGTGCTGCTCGTCAACTATGCCCTGGGGGCGGTGGCGCTTGGCTCCTTCGTCCTGGTAGGCCGGTCCATCTGGTACCTCGCCGCGGTTGGCCTCGCGGTCGGGATCTTCTCCTACTCCGAGCTGCCCCTGCGGCAGACGGTCTTTGCCGATTTCCTCCCTGAGGGGATGCGCCGTGCCGGCTTCGGGATCTTCTTCACCATCTCCCAGTCGATCGGGGCCATCTGGGTGGCCGTCATCGGGGTAGCGGTTACCACTGTCGGCTTCCAAGCCGCCTTCGGGATCATGGCGGGGACCTTCCTGGCCGGGATGCTGGTGGTGATCTGGGGTACCCGCGGCGGCGCCAGGAGAGAATGCGCCGCCACCTAGCGCTTTGCGCCGGCCGCGAAAGGTTGGTGTCCAGCCGCCCCTAGCTTGTACTGCATGACGCCGCTGATCGCGCAAAGCCCGCTGCTCGCGGTACCGATGTGGTTGCAACTCGTGGCCGTGGTCTTCGGAGGGATCTCGGGGACGATCGTGGGCAGGCGCAACCAGTTCGATCTGTCGGGAATCGTCGCGCTCGCAATCGTCACCGGCCTCGGCGGTGGACTGCTCCGCGACATCCTCCTCCTCCACGGAACTCCGGTGGCGATGCAGTCCGACTACTACATACTCACCGCCGCCGCAACCGGCCTGGTCGGCGCGCTGGCGCCGACCACCATCGCCGCGGTGCTCACCCGGATCAAGTGGCCCTTCACCCTCCTCGACGCGGTCTTCGTCGGCACCTACGCCGTGGTCTCCGCCGGGATGGCGCTACAGATCAACCTTCCCGCGGTTCCCTGCATCCTCGCCGGGATCGTCGGGGGCGTCGGCGGTTCGGTCCTCCGCGACGTCTTCGCCAACGAGCGGCCGGAGCTCTTCCGGCCGGGAACCCTCTACGCGGTGCCCACCGCCATCGGTGTCACCGGCTTCGTCCTCCTCTCCCGGCTCGCGCACGCGGGCAGCTGGATCGAGATACCCGCGCTCGTCTTCATAGTGGCGGTGCGGATGCTGGCGGTCTGGCGCGGATGGAGCCTTCCCGAAGCCGCGGACGACGTCTTCCTCTTCGCCGTGATCCGGCAGCGGGTGAGGCACTCCGGTTCGCGCTGGCGGCGGAGGAGAAACCCCGGCGAGCAGAGCTGACCGGGCAACCGGGCGTCAGCGGCTCCTGAACCGGCTCGCCGGCCGGCCGATCGCCCCCGGCTCGAGGCGGAACAGCGCTCCGGCCAGCGGCTGCCGAGCGAGCTCAGCCGCGGACAGCCCGTCGCGGGCCGAAGCGACGAAAAGCTCGTCCAGGTTGGACCCGCCGAAGGTGAGTCCGGTCGGTTGAGAGACCGGCAGCTCGATCACCCGCGCCACCTTGCCCGACGGGGTGAACGCAACCACCTGGCCACCTCCCCACATCGAGATCCACACCAGCCCGCCGGCGTCTACCACCATGCCATCCGGCTCTCCCATGCTCCGGTCCACCTCGAACAGCCGCACCTTGTCCAGTAGCATCCCCGAGTCCTCATCGACGCGGTAGCGATCCACCCCGCGGCTCGGGCTGTCTATGTGGTAGAGCACACCCCCACCCCCGGTGAAGTCCAGCCCGTTGGAGACGACGAACGGACCCGCCACCACCTCCGCGCAGAGGTCCGGACCGGCGACGAACAGGCTGCCGAGAGGCTCCGACTCCTTCCAGTCCATGGTTCCGACGTAGAGGCGCCCCCTCGCATCCACCCGGCCGTCGTTGAAGCGCACCGCGCTCTGATCGATGAGGGAGGGACCCAAGTGAAGATCCTCGCCTCCAACTCCGCAGATGGCGACGGAGCCCCCGACGGTAAGCACCAAGCCGCAGTCCGCCAGCCCGACGCAGCCGACGATACCGGGAACCGCAAACGAGGTAACCTCCCCGGTAGCCGGGTGGTGCCGCCATACCCGCTTTCCCAAAATATCGACCCAGACGAGGAGCCCCAGGCTGGGGTCCCATACCGGGGTCTCCCCGAGGAGCGTCGAGGTGGCCGCGGCCACCTCGACCTGGCGATCCCGCCCCACCCCTCCTCCTACGGGTTCAGGTTCATCGTCTGGGTCCAGGTGTAGAAGTCGGCCGCCGCCTTCCCCTGCTCCCGGGGGCCGTAGCTCGACTCCTTGACCCCGCCAAAGGGCGCGTAGAAGTCAACCCCCGAGGTGGGGGCGTTGGTCCGGACCAACCCGGTCTCCAGCCTGCCGGCCATCGCCAGCGCCGCGCCCAGATCGCCGGTGAAGACCGAAGAGACCAGCCCGTAGCGGACCCCGTTGGCGACCGCCACCGCCTCCTCCAGGTCCCGCACCCGGAGCACCGAGGCCACCGGGCCGAAGATCTCCTCCTGGGCGAGGCGGCTCCCCGGGTCGATCCCGTCGATGAGGGTCGGTTCTACGAAGTAGCCGTCGCCGTCGACGGCGGCCCCCCCGGCAATGACGGTGCCGCCGGTTCGCCTTGCCTCCCGTGCCGCCTCCACCACGGCTACCCGCGCTGCCTCCGAGACCACCGGACCAATAACCGTGGACCTGGTGGCGGGATTCCCACGCTCGAGGGCGGCGATCTCCGCCACCAGTGCCTCGATGAAGGCGTCGCCCTCGCCGACCAGCACCACCCGAGAGGTCGCGGTGCACTTCTGCCCTGAGAAGCCCATTGCCGCCGTCGCCACCATCTTCGCCGCCCTGGGGATGTCGGCATCGGGAAGCACGATGGATGCGTTCTGGCCACCCATCTCCGCCTGCACCGGGATTCCCCGTTTGGCCGCTGCCTCCACCACCTGGCGACCGACCCGCACCGAACCGGTGAAGCTGACCGCGTCCGCAGAGGCGATGAGTGCCGAGCCCGCCGCCTGGTCGCCGGGTATCACCGTAAAGACACCTTCAGGAAGGTATGGCCGGAGGATCTCCTCGAGCAGGAGCGCGACCGCGGTAGCGGCCGGAGCCGGCTTGCACACCACCGCGTTCCCGTACGCCAGGGCGGGAGCCGCCTTCCACAGCGGGATCGCCACCGGGAAGTTCCACGGTGTGATCAGGCCGGCGACGCCGTGCGGGCGCCTGCGCGCGACCATCACCCCGGTGGCCGCGGGAAGTGAGCTGCCGTCCGGATCGAGTACCGCCTGGGCGTAGTAGCGGAGGATGGAGACCCCCCGGGCGGTCTCGCCCTCCATCTCCAGGCGCGGCTTTCCCACCTCCCGGATCGCCAGCTCGGTCACCTCGCCACTGCGGGCGGCGAGCGCCTCCGCGGCGGCGTTGAGGGCATCCGCCCTCGCCACCGGCGGAAGAGCGGTGTAGCTCCTCTGGGCGCTCCTCGCCCGCTCCACCACCTCGATTACCCTCGCCGGCTCGGCCTCCGCGATCTCGACGACCACGTCGCCGGGGGCAGCCGGCGAAACGCTTCTAATGAGTGACATCTCCTATCCCTTCCTTCTCGCTCAACTTACCGGTTGATCCCCAGCGTCATCCCGGTGATGAGGTACCGCTGGAAGACGACGTAAACCACGATGGCCGGCAGCGCGCTCACTATCGCGCCGGCCATCAGGATGGGGATGCTCACCACCCGCCCCGAGGAGAGGGCGGCGAGCCCCACGGTTATCGTCCGGTTGGTCGGCTCCTGCAGGAACAGCAGGCCGACCAGGAGATCGTCCCAGATCTGGATGAACTGGAGCACGATCACCGTCACCAGCGCCGGCTTCGCCAGCGGGAGCGCGATCCTCCAGTAAGCCTTCCCGTAGGTCAATCCGTCGCAGAGCGCCGCCTCCACCACCTCGTCGGGGAGTCCCCGGAAGTAGGCGGTCATCAGGAAGGTAGCGAAGGGAGTCCCCAGCGCTCCGTAGACCAGGATGGCGCTGGCGTAGGTGTTGATCAGCCCGAAGTGGGAGAGGTTCACGTATTCCGGGACGATTATCGACTGTACCGGGATCATCATGCACCCGATCACGGCGATAAAGACGATACCCCTCCCCCGGAAGGCCAGCTTGGCAAAGGCGAAGCCGGCCGTGGTGGAGCAGAAGAGGATGATCAGGATGGCGAAGAAGGCGATCAGCGTCGAGTTGCCTAGCTCTCGGAGGACCGGCAGAGCCGAGAAGAGCTGGCTCCAGCTGGAGGTGGAGAAGCCGTGGCCAACTACGTACTGCTGGCTGCTCATGAGGGAGTTCCTCACCATGAAGTAGAACGGGTAGAGCATCACGAAGGTGACCGCCACCAGGAAGAGGAAGATCGCTCCGCGAGCCGGGTCCGCCCTCAGCTCCCGGATGAACCTGCTAAAGCGGGAGGGGGGCCCGGGGTAGCCGACGCCGGAAGCCTCCGGTCCGGCCTGGCGGGCAAGGCGGGTGCCCTGGGAACGCGCGCTCAATGCTCCCCCCTCAGCAGCCAAAGCTGGATCATGCTGACTCCCAGCAGTATGACCAGGAGCACCACCCCGATCATCGCGCCGGTCCCGAAGTTGCCGACGCTGAATGCCTCCAGGTAGATGAAGAACTCGAGGGTGGTGGTTCCGTAGTTGGGGCCGCCGCCGGTCATGATGAAGATCAGGCTGAAGAGGGCGGTGAAGGCGGTAATGATGGTGAGCACGAAACTGAACTGGAAGTACCGCTTCAGCAGCGGGATGGTGATATGGGCGAAGATCGCCCATCTCCCCGCCGCGTCCACTGCGGCGGCCTCGTAGATCGCCGGGTCGATGGTGGACATCCCGGTCAGGAAGATGATGGTATTGGTGCCCACCATCGACCAGACGAAGGTGAGCCCCACCGCGAGGATCGCGGTTCCCGGCTGCGAGAGGAAGTCCCGCTGCAGGAAGCCGAGCCCGACGGCGCCGAGGATGGAGTCAAGGGCACCTGGATCGGCAAATACCCGCACCGCCACGATTCCGATGACCACCCACGAGATGGCGGTGGGAAGGAAGATCAGTGAGCGGAAGATCCTCCATCCCCAGACCTTCTCGTTAATCATGGACGCGATGACCAGCGGTACGCCGATAGCGACCGGAACCGAGAGCAGGAGGAGGCCGTTGTTCTCGAGCACCCGGAGAAAGATCGGGTTCTTGAAGAGGGCGGCGTACGTGCTGGGACCGACCCACTGGGCCGTGATCCCGTTCCAGTTGGTCATGGAGTAGTAGATCGCCTGCCCGATCGGGACGGCTATGAAGCCGCCAACGACGAGCACCGCTGGAACCAGCAACAGGATGCCGGCTCGGGCGCGGTTCCGGCCGAGACGGTTTCCCCCGGCGACCACCTCCGCGACGGCTAGACCCAACACAACCCCCTCATCCGATCGGCTGTCCGGGAGGCATGCACCTCCCGGACAGCGATTCCATCGTTCAACCCTGACTGGTGTAGCTGGCGAAGGTGCTCCCGCGCTCCGAGGCCGGAAGCGCTTGCCACGCCTGCTCCAGCTTCTGCGCACCCTGTGCAGGCGTCATCTGCCCGGCGAGCAGGGCTGGGAGCACGCTGCTCCCCGCGCTAACCACCCCCGGCTGCGCGATGTTATCGAGCATCGGGTACTGGGTCATCCCCTGCTTTGCCGAGAAGTCGAGCATCTGCTGGCTCAGCGGATCGTTGTTGGCGACCCCCTTCACGTCCGAGATCAACCCCGACTGGGTGACGATCTTTCCCGCCTGCGGCGTCGTCAGGAACTGCAGGAACTCGGCCGCGGCAGCCTTGTGAGTGGAGTAGCTGGTCATCGCGTAGCCATCCCCGGGGAACTGGACCACGCCCCGCTGCGGAGAGTTGGAGAAGGGCGGGACGAAGGTCCCCAGGTTGCTCCCCATCTCCTTCTGGAGCGTCGCAAGATCCCAATTCCCCTTGATCATCATCGCCGCATTGCCCGCGCCGAAAGCCGCCAGCGAGTTGGTCGCCGTGACCACGTTCCGGTTGGTGTAACCGCTAGTGTACAGCTTCTGCCAGTTGGTCAGCTGGCCAACGATCGCCGGAGAGGTCCAGGGGATCGTGCCGTTGAACAGCCCCTGCCACTTGGAAACCGGGTACTCTCCGATCATCATGTAGCTCATGTCGTACCAGGGGTAGAACTCCGACCCCAGGCTCTGGGAGCCGCTACCGTAGTACATGCAGGTGATCCCGGCCGACTTGAACTTCTGGCAGTCGTTGAATAGCTGGCTCCAGGTCTGCGGAACCGAGGCCACCCCAGCCTTCCGGAAGAGGGCCTTGTTGTAGAAGCCGATGTAGAACTGGTCCTCGAGCGGGATGACGTAGGTTCCGTTGGCCGGGTTGAAACCGGGCGCGGTCCACTGCATACCCCGCATCCGCGCCAGATCGGACGCTGGCACGTACTGCTTCAGATTCTGCAGATAGCTCCGGTACTGGAGGGTGAACAACCCCGTCCACATCACCGCCAGGTCAGGTCCGGTGTGGGAGATGGCCGCCGCTTGGAGCAGCGAGAAGTAGTTGCTCGCCGGCTGGGCCACGTCCTTGATGGTGATGTTGGGGTGGAGCTTCTCGAACGCCTTGATCAGATTGGTGGTGGCCACCGCGTTCGCTTCCGTCCCGTAGTTCTGCCAGAGGGTCAGGGTGACCTTGGCGTTCTGCGCACTCGCCGACGCGGTAGAGCCGCACGCGGCAAGCCCGGCCGCCAGCGTGAGCACCCCGGCCCCCAGCGACGACCTCCTTGCGATCATTCTCATGTACCCACCTCTCCTTCACTCTCTTCCTCAACACTTGCCGATCCATCGGCTCCAACCCTCCTCCAGAGATTCTTCACGACCTACCCACTACCGGCTCGACGAACCCGCCTCCATCGCCAGCCGTCAGGAAGTCGAAGTCGCAGCCGAGCGGCGCCTGAGTGACGTGCTCGCGGTACAGGGCCGGCCACCCGCGGCGATCGGGAAAGGCCGGGGCGCGCCAGCTGGAGCGCCTCCGCGCCAGCTCCTCCTCACCGATCAGCAGGTCGATACTCCCGGCGGAGACGCTGAGACGGATCCGGTCTCCGCTGGCGACCAGCGCCAGCGGGCCCCCGATCGCCGCCTCGGGTGCGACGTGGAGCACCACCGTCCCGAAGCTGGTCCCGCTCATCCTGGCGTCGGAGACTCGGACCATGTCGGTAACCCCTCGCCTCGCCAGATACCCGGGGATGGGAATCATCCCCCACTCCGGCATGCCCGGCCCCCCTACCGGGCCGCAGCCCCGGAGGACGAGAACGTTGCCGGGCTCGATCTCGAGCGCCGGATCGTCGATGGTGTCGAGCATGGATTGGTAGCTGTCGAAGACCACAGCAGTACCGGTGTGCTCGAAGAGATCCGAGGAGGCGGTTGAGAGGCGGACCACCGCGCCGCTGGGCGCCAGGCTGCCGTAGAGCACGGCCAACCCGTCCGACGGAACCAGCGGCTCCCGCGGATCGCGGACCGTAGAACCCGACCGGTGGGATCTCGCAACCACCTCTGCCAGGCTCTCACCACCGACGCTCCCGGTGGAAAGCTCCAGGTGGGGAGCGAGCGCCTCGAGGACAGCGGGAACCCCACCGGCCGCATCGAGATCCTGGACGAGCCCGCTGCCGGTCGGCTCGACGTCGGCGATGACTGGAACACCCTTGAACCAGCCCTTGATATCCTCCAGCGTGACGCCGGTCCGGGTGCGCCCGGCTATGGCCATGAGATGGATCACCGCGTTGGTAGAGCCTCCGATGCCGGAAAGCACCCTGGCCGCGTTGGAGAAGGCATCCCGGGTCAGAAGGGACGAGGGCCGAACCGGAGCTTCGACCAGCCGCACCGCCGCCTCTCCCGCCCTTCTCGCCATCTCCGCCGCCCGTGGATCCCCGGAAGGGATGGTGGCCGACCCCGGAAGCGCGAGCCCCAGTACCTCGCACAGGATCGCCATGGTAGAGGCGGTACCCATGGTATTGCACGCCCCCACCCCGCACGACAGCGCCGCCTCGAACTCGCTCCAATCGCTATCGGAGAGGTGACCGGCCCGGCGCTGATCCCAGACCCGCCACAGGTCGGTGCCGGTCCCGATCCGCCGTCCCTGGAAGGTCGCCGGGGGCCGTGCGCCTCCAGTGACCACCACCGTTGGGATATCGGCGCTGACCGCGCCCATGATCATCCCGGGCACGGTCTTGTCGCAGTTCGCGAGCAGGACGATCCCATCCAGCGGATTGGACCTGATCATCTCCTCGATCTCCATGGCGAGGAGGTTGCGGTAGAGCATCGCCGTCGGCTTCATCAGATCCTCGCCGAGCGACATCGCGGGGAAGACGGCGGGAAGCCCGCCGGCAGCGAGCACCCCACGGCGCACCTCGGCGGCCAGGGCGTTGAGCGGAAGGTTGCAGGGGTTCAGATCGCTTGCCGTGTTGGCGATCCCGATGACCGGTCTCCTCTCGCCCTGGTGGATCCCGAGTCCAGCGCTCCTGAGGGCGACCCGCGAGCTGACCGCCACCTCGGTCTCCCCCTCCAACCACCGGGAGCTCCTTAGACCGGTCATGCCGCCCCGCAATTTCGGTCACGGAGAAGCAGATCGGGAAGCTTCGACCGGAGCCGGCCGGCGGCCCAGTTGGCGAGTTGGCGGCAGACGCCCCCGGCACGAGGGCGTCGGCGTAGTTCGAGGTTCATCACAGCTCCTAACCGCCTAGACCAACGCCAGGGTACCGGCTACCAATGTGCCGCCGGGAAGTGGCAGCCGGGGCCAGTCGCCGGTATCGGTCACGCACCGCGCCCCGTCCACCCCGATCAGGTAGGTGTCCTCGACCTTCGGGCCGCCTGGCAGCGAGGGGTTGTACGCGACGGCGTGCCCCTTCTCCACCTCCAGGTCATACCAGCGGCTCGTCACCTCGCCCGGGGCGATCTCGAACTCCCGCTGCTGGTACGCGATGGGGCCGCCCTGGAAGTGATTGCGCCACTCCTCGGGATGCCCGCTCCTCGCATACGCTCCCGCAAGCGTCTCGGCGAGATGCCCGTAGCTCCTCCCGAGAACGGCAGCCGCGACCACCTCCTCCTGGATCCGCCCCAACTCTGCCATCCCTTCCGCGAAAAGCCCGCCTTGCGGTCGCGCCGTGGCGAAACGGGTAAGGGCGACGTTCAGGCCATCGCGAACCCCGACCACCACCACCATGAGAAGCTCGGCCACCGGCTCGCCGACCGCGACCGGGTGCCGCACGGAGCGCACGCGCTCGTCCCCACCGACGATCACCACCGCCGGCTCGATTCCCCGCCGCTCCAGCTCCAAGCAGGCCCGTCCCTGAACCTCCCGGTCAGTCTCTCCTGGACTCCACGCCCGCACCGCCGCCTCGACTGCGCGCGCCCCGTCCAAACCCAGAGCCGCAAGGGCCGACTGGCCGTAGCCGGTTAGCGCCATCCGGAGAGGGACCAGCTCGCTCTCCACCATAATCGGCTCTCCCGCGGCGGAGCCGCTGCATCCAGCATCAATACCGAAACGCCTCCGGCCCGGGGGAAGGGCAGCCACTGCCGCCTCGAGGTAGGCGGAGGGCGGCGCCCACGGCACCCTCGCTATAGCGTCGACACCGATCCCCTCCAGTCTCTCCCGGAGCCTGGGGTATTCGACACCGGTGGTTATCCCGGTGAACCTGTCCTCGCTGACCACTAGCCAGACCGGGTCCGATCCGGCAGTACGATCGACACGGGCCCCCAAACCGCCCGTGAGCCAGGCAACGTTGGCCGGCGTGGTCAGCACTACCGCGTCGAGCCCCTCTCTGCCGAGCAGCCCGCGCACCCGATCCAACGCGGTGGCAACGTGGCCTGCTAGTTCGGCAGCTCCGTTCTGTATGAGCGAACGTCGTTCCATATTTCCCTTCAATTATGCCACGCGCACGGCGATTTCGCACGACTTAGTGTTAAATTTGCCGCTAAAGTTCCGTACAGAGTATTTGGATTCGTTATTACAGAACAACTGGTGCAGATGATCTCCAGCGAGGGGCTACCCGGAGATCACGCGGCTTGCCGGAACGGCTCGGCCACCCGGCGGCGCAGCCCCGGCACCGCCGGGCCAGGACCCGAGAGTGCCTTGCTGTCTGGGGATTGCCACCAAGCAGCTGAAAGGGAGCAAAGGAGGCAGCGAGTTTGTTTCGAAGAGTAGAGTTTCCTGGCGGCAATGGAGGAGGACTGTGACCGCATCCCGTTCCCTTATGGTATCCGCTCCAGGCAAAATCAGCCTGCAAACACGGCCGGAGCCGGTTCCGCCCGACGGCGAGGTGCTGGTAGCCCCCAAGGCGGTAGGCCTCTGCGGCACCGACCTCGAAATCATCTCCGGCGCGATTGGTCCTGAGTACGTCCGGTATCCGGTCACGATTGGCCACGAATGGGCGGGGGTCGTCCGCAGCGGCCAGGGACTTGACGGCGCCAGGGTGGCGGTTGAAGGGATCATCCCCTGCGGAGAGTGCGGTCACTGCCGCCAGGGCGCGACAAACCTCTGCGAAACCTACCAGGAGATCGGCTTTACCCGCGACGGGGCAGCCGCCGACGTGGTCTCGGTTCCCCGGCGCCTGGTCCACACCCTGGCTGACCACGTCACCATGGAGCAGGCCGCCCTGATAGAGCCGGCGTCGGTGGCGATGAGGGCCATTCTCCGGTCGAAGCCGGAGCCTGGGACGAGCGTGCTCGTCATCGGCGATGGCTCGGTAGCCCTGATCGCGGCCCACCTGCTGCGCCTGTTCTCTCCTCGCGCGATCGACGTCCTTGGCAGGCGGGAGGAGCAGTGGCGGCTGGCGGACCTGGCGGGGGCGCGAACCTTTGCCACCGACCCCTCGCGGCTGGAGGCCGGGTACGACCTGGTCATCGAGGCCGCCGGGCAGCCGGAGGCGGTCCTTGCCGCCCTCGGCATGGCAAGGCGGGGAGGTACGGTAACACTGATGGGACTGTCCGGCGAGGGAAGGACAGCCCCGATCGCCACCGACGACATCGTCAACAACGACATCACCCTCCTCGGAAGCTTCAGCTATACCTCGACCGCCTTCGCCACCGTGGTGGAGCTGCTCAACAGCCGGCAGATCAACCCCGAGTTCCTGATCACCCACCGTTTCCCGCTGGAACGATGGGAGGAGGCGATCGCGACGCTGAGCTCGGCCAGCGGCGAGCGCGGGAAGGTGCTGCTCACCATCGGTTAGGTTAGCCGCGGCGATCGGCAGCCGGGTCGATCCCAATGACCCAGACGCTGATGAAGCAACCAGGAGAAGTGGCGCCGTTGCGCTCGCCCCCTGCAGCCAAGCTACAGCCAGCCAAAAAGCAACGAAGGACGCCGCCGGATGCTCTGCAGCGGCCACGCGCCGCTCCACGCGGTCCGAAGACAGACCCGATTTTGGCAGCCCCAACGGGATTCGAACCCGTGCCTCCACCTTGAGAGGGTGATGTCCTAGGCCTCTAGACGATGGGGCCAGAGCGCGAATAATTCTAGCGCGAAGATCGGCACCTCAAGCCGCGGAGGCCGGGCACCCGCCTGCAGGTGTACGGCCATCCGATCTCTTTCCCAGCTCTACTGGTCTTGGCGGTGCCCATCAATCGAGGGTGGGACAAAGCCGCGAAGCTTGTCACCCTCCCCAGCACAGCGTTTGGATAGATGTGATAGAACGGCACGTGGTTGCTGACGGTTACCCGAGCAACTCCAGACGAGAGGGGAAGCTGTAGGGCGACAGACACGGCCAACAACGGGATCAACTGCTGGCCCTCCAACAATTGCTCGCTGGGTGAGTTCATCTACGCTTTCTTCCAGATCCCACCGACGGTGCCACTCACGGGGGTGAATGCACCGACAACAGCAGCAAACACCTACGACTTGTCGAAGTGGGAGCAGCAGGAGGGGGACCCGATCCAATCCAACCCGCTGGCGGCCACCCAACCCGAACCCGGCTCGCGCAACTGGGGCTCGGTTGGCGTTGAGGTCTATGTGAACGCCGGCTGCGAGTCTGCCGACTACTCGGGGGTCGACGGGGCCGATACGACCTCTTACGGGACCAGGACAAACTACGGCTCGATCCTCTCGACCCTCCGCGCTCCTGTGAACAGCCCTTGCCAGCAGTGAGTCGATTTCGCCAACGCCGCAGGGAACAGCGGATCAGGCACGGGATCGTTCGCGGACCTGTGTTGAGGAAGCATCGAGGAAGTTGAGGAGAGTCGGATGACCGCCAAGAAGTCTTTGGTAGCTGGAGCAGTGCTTGCCGTGGTCATAGCCGGTGGCATCGCCTTTCGCATAGATCGCTCGGCTAATAGTCCTGTGCCCACAGGGCACAAACCGAGGAGCGCGAACTACAGCAAGAGGCCGCCGGCAAGGGTGGCGATTCCCAATCGTACAAGCCAGAATGCCGGATCCTCCGGAGACCGGAGCTACTTCAACCCCCCGACCACCGGAGCCAGCACAGGGAACAGCGCTATTCCCATCGAGAATTATTTCGAGCTCTGGCCTACGGGACCGAGAGACTACGAGGCCACTGCGTATTTCATGAATATTGCCACTAGCAGCCAAGGCGGCGAGTTCTTCGGGATGATGTACCTGAGGTACGCAGACGGGAGGACCGACTCGGTTTTCCCGTTCACCGGTGTCACCAACCGGAGCGGTAGCTCCGTAGCCATCACGGTTACCGGGCAACCTACCAAGGTTATCTACAAAAGCCAGCTCGCGTATATCGCCGCCGTCGTGGCTCCCGGCCAGCACTTGGGGGGGCTCCCGGCCAGCACTTGGGGGGCTCCCGGCCAGCACTTGGGGGGCTCCCGGCCAGCACCAGCGAGGTGGCCGATTCCAGGAGCTCACCTCGAGCCAGATAGCCGATGGCTTCGAGCGAAAGGCGCAAGGCGACCACGTCGAAGCCGGAGAAGATCTTGGTGCGGGGCAGCCGTGCCGTACAAGAGGCGCTGAGCGTGCCCGGTCTCGCATAGGTCCATCTCGGACTGGTAGACCTCGGACAGGTGGCTCAGGTCCTGACGGGCGACCACCCCCGCCACCTACCTCGGCACGGGCCTACCCGGCCCTAGCGGAGGTTGCCTCAACCTGAGGTCAAGACCACCAGCTGGTGTCAAATTCCCGCAACCCTGGCAGACAGGGCAGTCTCTAAAGGCGGCCCGCTGCGATGGCTGGTCTCGGAGCCATCTGGCCAGAGCCGGGGCGGCGGGTTTAGGCCTTGTTGACTATTCCGGATCTTTGGACTGGCTCTCTCCGGCCGCCACG
>JAJYHR010000035.1 GCA_021784675.1 Actinomycetes bacterium | reverse complement strand
GATCCCGCTGCCGTTCACCCCGGTGCCGCTGACCGGCCAGACCTTCGCCGTCCTCCTCGGCGCCGCAGCCCTCGGCCATCGCCGGGCCATAGCCGGAACCCTCCTCTACCTGGTGGCCGGGCTAGCCGGCCTGCCCTGGTTCGCCGGTGGGGTCGGCGGCCTGAAGATCGCCCTCTCCCCCTCCTTCGGCTACCTGATCGGGTTCATCGCCGCCGCCCTGGTGGTCGGCGCCCTTGCCGAGGGCAGGATGGATCGCACCCCGCTCCGGACGCTCGCGACCATGGCGCTGGGGAACATCGCCATCTACGCCTTCGGGGTCACCGGGCTGATGCTCGCCATCCACGTAAGCCTGGCCTCCGCGGTAGCGCTGGGCGTGCTCCCGTTCCTCCTCGGCGACCTGGTGAAGATGCTGATCGCCGGCGGGCTGCTCCCGGGAGCCTGGTTTGCGGTCAGGCGCGCCGAAGGGGAGCGATAAGCTCCTGGAGCCGCGCCCGGCTCATCTCCAGGGGACCGCTTTTGAACGGCACCGGGGCCGCCTTCCGCGCACCCTCCAGCATCCTCCGGTAGCCCTCCCGATCGGCGGTCTCGAATCCGAGTGAGATGAGGTGGCTGGTAACCCACTGCCCATCGATCAGCGCGTAGCCGCAGCGGCGGGCCTCCCCGGCCAGCACCGCGAGCGCCAGCTTCGAGGTGTTGGACGCGGCGTGGAACATCGACTCCCCGCAGAAGACCCCGCCGGCGGCGATCCCGAAGAGGCCTCCGGCGAGCCCGCCACCGCCGTACACCTCCACCGAGTGAAGGTGTCCAGCCTCGGCGGCCTCGCGGTAGAAGGCGATCATGCTCCCGTCGATCCAGCCGCCGGGGCGCGGAGCGCCGGCGCACGCCTCCACCACGGCCAGCGGATCGAGATCGATGGCCACCCGGTAGCGGCCGGCCAGCTTCATGGTCGAGGTGGAGACCGGGATCGCTCCCGGTCCGAGCCGCATCACCGCGCGGAGCTCGGGGAAGAACCAGGCGAATCCCCCCTCGACCGGGAGCGGGAAGAGCCCCTGCCGGTAGAGCTCGAGCGCGCGATCGAGCTCCAGGGTCAACGAGTACCCCGCGAGATCTCCTCCCTGCACCGCCGCCTCCCTGCTCAAGAGCTCGACCTGATAACCTAAGAGGCTATGACCGATCACCCTATGTCGAAACGCCTGGAGGAGCTGCGGGAGCGGCGCGAGCAGGCGTACCACGCCGGCTCCGAGTCCGCGGTGGCCAAGCACCACGCCAGGGGGAAGCTGACCGCCCGCGAGCGGGTCGAGTACCTCCTCGACCCGGGCTCCTTCCAGGAGCTCGATCTCCTCGCCCGCCACCGTGCCCACGGGATGGGCCTGGAGGCGAAGCGCCCCTACACCGACGGCGTCATCACCGGCTTCGGGACCATCGGCGGGCGGAGGGTCTGCCTCTTCTCGCAGGACTTCACCGTCTTTGGCGGGGCTCTCGGCGAGGTGTTCGCCGAGAAGATCCACAAGGTGATGGACCTTGCCACCTCGGTCGGGGTGCCGATGATCGGGCTCAACGACGGTGCCGGTGCCCGGATCCAGGAGGGGGTGGTCTCGCTGCACTCCTACGGCGGCATCTTCCGCCGGAACGTAGCCAGCTCCGGCGTCATCCCGCAGATCAGCGTGATCCTGGGACCGTGCGCGGGAGGGGCGGTGTACTCGCCGGCCATGACCGACTTCATCTTCATGGTCCAGAACACCTCGCACATGTTCATCACCGGGCCGGACGTCGTCAAGACGGTCACCGGCGAGGAGGTGACGCTCGAGGAGCTCGGCGGGGCCATGAGCCACGCCACCAAATCCGGCGTCGCCTCCTTCGTCCTCCCCGACGAGAAGTCCTGCCTGGACGAGGTGAAGTACCTGCTCGAGTTCCTCCCCTCCAACAACATGGAGACGCCCCCGGCCCGGGTGTCCGCGGACGACCCGAACCGGCCCTGCCCGGCGCTCCGGGAGCTGATCCCGGCCTCCTCCAACCAGCCCTACGACATGAAGAGCGTGATCACCGAGATCGTCGACGACCAGGAGTACCTGGAGTACTTCCCCCACTGGGCCCGCAACATCACCTGCGGCTTTGCCCGGATGGACGGGAAGGTGGTCGGCGTCATCGGCAACCAGCCGGCCGTGCTCGCCGGGGTTCTCGACATCGACTCCTCCGAGAAGGGAGCCCGCTTCGTCAGGACCTGCGACGCCTTCAACATCCCACTCATCACCCTGGTCGACGTGCCCGGCTTCCTTCCCGGGATCGACCAGGAGTACGGCGGGATCATCCGCCACGGGGCCAAGCTCCTCTACGCCTTCTCCGAAGCCTCGGTCCCCCGGATCCAGGTGATCACCAGGAAGGCCTACGGGGGCGCCTACGTGGTGATGAACTCGAAGTCGATCGGGGCCGACTTCGCCTTCGCCTGGCCCTCCGCCGAGCTGGCGGTGATGGGACCCCAGGGAGCGGTCGAGGTGATTCACCGCCGGGAGCTGGCCTCGGCCGCGGATCCGGCGCTCCGGCGGCAGGAGCTGATCGACGAGTACACCGAGCGCTACGCCAACCCGTACATCGCCGCCGAGCGCGGCTACGTCGACGACGTCATCGATCCGGCGGAGACCCGGGCGGTGCTGGTCACGGCGCTCGCCATGCTCGGCTCCAAGCAGGAGGACGTCCCCCGCCGCAAGCACGGGAACATCCCGCTGTGATCCGGCTGACCGAAGAGGAGGAGATCGCGGCGGTAGCCGCCGCGGTGGTGGCGCTCGCGGGCGGTGGGGAGAGGGTTGCCGAAGCGACTCCGCCCCAGGACCCGGCGGGGTGGCGCTTCCAGAACCGGTGGTGGGTGCAG
>JAJYHR010000121.1 GCA_021784675.1 Actinomycetes bacterium | reverse complement strand
CCGGTTGCCGGGAGACGCTGGGCCACTGCCGCTACCGCCGCCGCCTGGTCGGGCGGGACCAGGGTGGTGTGGATCCGGAAGCCTCCGGCGGCGAGGTTCGCGTACCGCTCGGCCGGCGTAGATCCCAGGAAGGCGTAGGCCGGTTTGGTCAGCAAATCGTCGATCACCGCGGAGACGAAGCCGGAGGGCTGGTAGGTGGTGGGGAGGTAGGGGCTCTTCGGAAGCGGGTAGCGCGAGTAGCTCGCCACCTGGGCCGCACTCAGATCCCCGTAACGCTGCATCTGCTGCAACGCCAGGTTCCTCCGGAAGAGCGCGGCCTTGGGGTGGAGAAACGGGCTCAGGCCCGCCGGATCCTCGATCAGCACCGCGAGCAGGGCTCCCTCGGGGGTGGTGAGCTGAGAGACCGGCTTTCCGAAGTAGACCTCGGCGGCCGCCTGCACCCCGTAGGCGCCGTCGCCGAAGTATATGGTGTTGAGGTACCGCTGGAGGATCTGCCCCTTGGACATCTGCCCTTCGATGCGGAAGGACAGGATCGCCTCGCGCACCTTCCGCGACAGCGTGCGTTGCTGGTTGAGGACGGCGTTCTTAACCAGCTGCTGGGTGATGGTCGATCCGCCTTGGAGGATCTGCCCGCCCGACAGGTCGGCGACGAGGGCTCGCGCGATCCCCTTCAGGTCGATAGCCCCGTGCAGGTAGTAGGTGTGATCCTCGACATCGAGGATGGCCTTGGTGACCATCGGCGGGATCTGGGATAGCTTCACGGTCGGGTGGTACTGGCTGGCCCCGATGAGGTACAGCGGCTGGCCGTTTGCCGCCTCGATCACCGAGGGAGAGGTGATCGCCCTCAGCACCACTGGCTGGGAGAGGCTGCCCGGCTCCCGCAGCGAGCTCACGTTCTCGACTACCGGAACGGCCACGAGGGCGGACGCCGCGAGCAAACCGGCCAGCGCGGCCAGCTCCGCCACCGCGCGCAGCAGGCGCACCACGCCAGCCCCTACTGCGCCTTCACCACGACGGTCCCCGCAGCCCGGTCGTGGAGGGTCCGGCGGCGCGGGTCGGCCAGCGCGGCCGCGTAGCCCAAAAAAAGCACCGCCGCCGAGATGGCCGAGACCAGGAAGCGGACCACTGCCTGCCGGTAGCTAGGCTGCGCACCACTCTCCGAGACCACGCGGATATGGGCCGCGGAGCAGCCGAGAGTCGGTCCGAAACGGGGTCCCCTGAGCACCACGAAGTAGGCGACCACCACCGCCGCGTTGACGACGTAGATGCCCAGCCCCATGGACAGGTTGACCACCGAGAAGATCGGGTTGGCGAGGCCGCTCATCCCGCCAAGGACCAGCTCCAAGACAACGCTCCCGAAAAAGACCACCAGCAGATCCATGAACCAGGCAAAAACGCGAGAGCGGATGGATGCTTGCACCAACCCTCGGCTTCCCATGACCCTGTCCTCGCCGTCACCCAACCGTGCCCGCCTCCGATATCCACCGGCGTTCCCGACCAGCAAAGCCTAGCCAGATGCCAAGTGACAAAAGGCCAGCCACGATACCGGCGAGACTCACCAGGAAGAAGCCGCCGGCGGTAAAAAGGAGGGAGGCGGACAGAGATCCGACCAGGCCCCCGAAAAAGTAGTTGACCATGTATACCATGGTCACCCGGCCGTGGCTCCCCCGTCCCAGCCGGTAGATGAGCGACTGGTTGGTGAGCTGGGCCCCCTGCAGGCCGGCGTCGAGAGTGGCCGTCAGCACCGCGAACAGTAACAACGACCTCCGGTCGAGCAGGAAGCCGAGCCAGGAGAGGGCAACGATGGAGAACGACATCAGGGTGGTGAAACCGGTCCTTCCCTGATCGGAGAGCTTGCCGACCAGCCGGGCGGCGAGCACTCCGGCGAGCCCGGCAAAGCCGAAGAGCCCGATCGCGCCGGTTGAGAGGTGGTAGGGAGGGCGTGATAGCGCGAGCGCCATCGTAGTCCAGAACATGGAGAAGGAGGCGAAGCCGAGCATCCCCAACAGGGAGCGGAAGCGGAGTAGCGGCTCCCTGCGGTAGAGCTCGAGCGAGGTGCGAAGGATATCGCCCAGCTTGAGCCGCGGCTTCTCCTTCTCCGCCGGCAGCCACCACAACGTAGCCAGAGCCAGGACCACTCCGGCGGAAGCGGCGATCACAAAGACGATCCGGTAGCTGGCGACTCCGGCAACCGCGCCGGAGTAGGTCCTCGCCAACACGATGCCGGCGAGCAGGCCGGACATCACGGTCGCCACCGCGCGGCTCCTGCTCTGCACGGGCGCGGCCGCCGCCGCATAGGTCACCGCAACCTGGGCGACCACCGCGAAGGCTCCCAGCCCGGCCAGCGCTAGAAGCAGCTGGGGGAGCCCTCGAGCCACGGCCACCCAGAGGTCGAAGCCCGCCGCCAACACGAGGGAGAGGGCGATCAGCTTTCTCCGGTCGAACCGGTCGCCGAGCGGCAGCAGGGTGGCGAGACCGGCCACGAAGCCAGCCTGGCCGGCCGAAACCAGGAACCCCGCCTCTCCCCCGTGGAGGTGGAACGCCACCGACACCACCCGCAGCAAGGGCTGGAGGTAGTAGAGATTGGCTACGGCTGTACCTGCGATGATAGCGAGAAGACGTGTGGGGACTTTGCGATTATTATCTATACCACTCATGCTAACCGTGCTGCTGGGACGGCTAGCCTGGCCGAGTTGATTGCAAGCGGAAACAACCACTTCGGGTGGAAGGAGAGATGGATGGACGAGTTCGAGGCGGTAGTCGAGATTCCCCGGGGATCTCGGAACAAGTACGAGATCGATCACGATACCAACGCTGTCTGGCTTGACCGCACCCTGTTCACCCCGATGGGCTACCCCACCGACTACGGATACCTGGAGGGGACTCTTGGAGAGGACGGCGACCCGCTCGACGTGCTTCTCCTGGTCGAGGTCCCGACCCTGCCCGGGTGTCACGTCAACATCCGCCCGGTCGCCTGCTTCGTCATGACGGACGAGAGCGGCCGCGACGTGAAGATCCTCGCGGTGCCGGCCAAGGACCCGCGCTACGCCCACCTGCGCGACCTCGAGGACGTTCCTTCCCACCTGCGCGACGAGGTGGAGCACTTCTTCGCCCACTACAAGGACCTGGAGCCGGGCAAGTCGGTAGAGGTTGAGGGCTGGACCGGGCTCTCCCAGGCCGAGGCCGAGATCGCAGCCTCGGTCTCGCGTTACACCCACTAACTCCGTATCGCCGCCCTGCCCAACTAAACTGGCAGGCAACAAGGGGTAGGAGAAATCACGTGGCACAACAGTCCAAAGTCGAAGCTCTCGAGGAGCTGATCGAGCAGCTACGCCCGGCGGTACAGGCAGACGGTGGCGACCTCTACCTGGTATCCGCCGACACCGAAACCGGAAAGGTAACCGTCGGCCTCACCGGGGCCTGCTCGAGCTGCGCCATCTCGACGGTCACGGTCCAGGCCGGCGTCGAGCGGATCCTCAAGGCCAGGCTCCCCTGGATCACCGAGGTAAGCGGGGAACTCGACGGTTCAATCGACCTGGAGGAGAGCTTCTCCCTGGGCCGGGGAGGCTACGTACCCCTCCCTATCCGGGAACGGTGACCCGTCACATTCGCTACGATGTCACCGGCCGTACGGCTTGGGTGACCATCGACCGACCCGAACGGAAGAACGCCCTCCGGCTGGCGGAGTTCGCGGCGCTAGGTGATTGCTTCGCGCGGTTCGAAGCCGATGCCGGCACCTCCGTCCTGGTGCTCACCGGCACCGGGGATAGCTTCTCCTCCGGAGCAGACCTCTCCGACCTGGAGCCCTACCGCTCCGACCTTGTCGCCCACCTGAGAGCGCTCCACAGCTCCGCCGAGGCGCTCGCCGCGGTCACCAAGCCCACCATCGCCGCCATCAACGGCATCGCGGTCGGGGCCGGGCTCAACCTGGCCTTGGGCTGCGATCTCACCATCGCCGCCGAGTCCGCAATGGTGTCAGAGATCTTCATAGACCGCGGCCTCACCCTCGACTTCGGAGGCTCCGCGCTCCTCCTCCAGCGGATCGGCTTACACAAGGCCAAGGAGCTGGCTTTCTTCGGAACCCGGCTCAAGGGCCGCGAGCTTGCCGAGAGTGGCCTGGTCAATCTGGTAGTGCCCGACTCGGACCTCCGGAGCGTGGCCGGGGAGTGGGCTCGCTCACTCTCAGAGCGCTCCCCGGAGGCGCTCCGCTCGCTCAAGGAGCTGTTGAACGCCGCGTCCCAGCCGGTCGCACCGGCGATCGAGCGGGAGATCGCCGCCCAGGCGGAGGTCGCAGCCAGAGCGCTCAACAGCCCAGAGACTGCCCGGTACCGGCATGGCTGAGAACGTTGGCGACCTGCCCCGGATCGACCCCATCACCGGAGCCGAGGCCGAGATCCGGCTGGTCCAGCCCTTCCAAGCTCGCAAGGAATACCTCTGCCCGCGATGCCTCAGAGCGATCAGCGCCCGCGAAGCCCACTACGTGGTGGTCCCGGCCACCAGCGCCGACCTCCGCCGCCACTGGCACAAGCGCTGCCTCGCCTGGGAGCTCCGGCACGGCAGCCGCAACCGCTAGCCGGACCGCCCTCTACAGGCCCGCCGCCTCCAGCCCGCTGGCAAGATCGGCCCAGAGATCCTCCACCGCCTCCAGCCCGACGCTAAGCCTTACCAACCCGGGCGGTACCCGCTCCTCACCCGGGTACTTCGCACGCCGCTCGGCAAGCGACTCAACGCCTCCGAAGGAGGTCGCGTGTTGGAAGACCGAGAGCGGTGCGAGGAGGGCCTCGGCCTCCGCCATCGAGCCGAGCAGGATGGAGATGAGCCCGCCACCGAGGCGCTGCTGCCCTCCGGGACCGGCAAGCCCGGCCGACAAGCCGGGGTAGAGGACCGCCTCCCTGCCCAGCCTTGCCGCAAGCCTGGCGGCAAGCTCGGCAGCAGTTCTCGACACGTGCTCCACCCGGACGCCAAGTGTCCTTGTCCCCCGGTAGCAGAGGTAAGCCTCGGCCGGCCCGACTACGGCCCCGAAGAGCGAGCGGGCCTCCTTAACCTTCGCTACAAGAGACGGGTCCCTGGCTACCACCACCCCGGCGAGAACGTCGGAGTGCCCCGAGATGTACTTGGTGGCCGAATGGACCACCACGTCGGCACCGAGCCGCAGCGGATTCTGCAGCACCGGGGTAGCCACCGTGTTGTCCACCGAGAGCAGCGCCCCACGGGCGCTGCAAGCCCGAGCCAGCTCGGCCAGCGGGTAGAGCTTGAGCAGCGGGTTCGAGGGAGACTCGAGGTGAACCAGATCCCCCTCTCCAAGTCCGGAGAGCTCCGCGGGGCGCTCCAGCTCAGCGCTGGTGAGCCAGCGCAGCCGGGCAATCCCCTTTTGGGCGACCCGCTCGGCAAGTTCGCGGGTCCCGACGTAGCAGTCCTCGGCCACCGCGAGCGTGCTCGCCAACGACACCGCCACCGCAAAGAACGCGGCCTGCCCGGAAGCAAAGACCACCGCCTCCCCGCCCTCGAGCCCCCCGACCAGCCGCTCGAACGCCTCCCAGGTGGAGTTGGAGTAGCGCCCGTACTGGACACGCTGGCCCTCGTAGTAGGTGGAGTTGAACGAGATCGCCGGGTTCGGGCCAATGATCTCCCCGCCAGGGCGCTCAAGCTGCTGCCAGGTCGCTGGGTCCATCTACCCGACCCTCGTCAGAAAGAGCGCTACCCCACCGAAACCCAGCGGGCGCGTGCTAGCGCTTCTCTTTGATCTTGGCGGCCTTGCCCACCCGGCCGCGGAGATAGTAGAGCTTGGCCCGGCGGACGTCACCCCGCATAACCAGCTCGATGCGCGCGACCAGCGGCGAGTGGATCGGGAAGATCCGCTCGACACCGACCCCGAAGCTCACCTTGCGAACGGTAAAGGTCTCCTGAAGACCCGACCCGCCCCGAGCGATAACCGCGCCCTGGAACACCTGGATGCGCTCGCGCTCACCCTCGATGACGCGGACATGAACCTTGACGGTGTCTCCAGGAGCAAACTCGGGAACGTCATCCTTCAGGGAGTCGGCGTCCAGCATGTCGGTCGGCTTCATGGCTCCTATGCTCCTTACGCAACAATTCAACCAAGCCAGCATAGCCGTGCGCCAGCAGCTCCTCGACCTCGCCGTCCCTAAGTCCACCTCTCCGCTCAATCAGGTCGGGCCGGCGCTCGATCGTCCGCACCAGAGACTGCACCCTCCTCCAGTCGCTGATCGCGCGGTGGTTCCCGCTCAAGAGGACCTCGGGAACCTCGCTGCCAGCCACCACGGGCGGGCGGGTGTAGCTAGGGTACTCCAGCAGCGACCGGTCGGCAAAGCTCTCCTGAGCGAGCGAGCCGGCGTTGCCCAGCACCCCGGGGACCAGCCGGGCCACCGCCTCGATGATGGCGAGCGCGGCAAGCTCCCCACCGGCGAGCACGAAGTCACCGATGGAGACGGTGCCGTCGAAGCCGATCTCCTCGACCCGGGCATCGAACCCCTCGTAGCGCCCGCAGACCAGCGTGAACCCCTCACTCCTGGAAAGCTCTTCGGCCATCGCCTGGTCAAACCGGACTCCGGTGGGCGTGAGCCCGAGCACCGGATGGCCGATGCCCGGTTCGGAGAGCGCCCGCAGTAGCGGTTCCGGGAGCAGGAGCATCCCCGGACCGCCGCCGTAGGGGGCGTCGTCCACCGAGCGGTGCGCCCCCGTCGAGTAGGCGCGCAGATCGACCACCGAGAACTCCAGCAGACCGGCACGCGCGCCCCGGCCAAGGATCGAGCCGTCGAGGTAGTGCCGGACCAGGTCTGGAAAGATGGTGACTACCGTGACTCTCAAACGCGCTCCTCCCGACGGTCAGAGGTCGAACAGCCCGTCGGGCACCTCGACCTCCACTCGACTCGCCGCACCGGGCTCGAAACGGGTTATAAAGATGGTGGGAACGAGCTGCCCGCTACCGAGAACCATCAGCTCGCTGGCCGGGTTCTCCTCGACCGCCACCACCACTCCGTGGTCGATGCCGTGCTGGTCCACCAGTTGCGACCCGATCAGGTCAGAGACCAGGGTCACCCCCGGAAGCTCCAGCGGCCGCCCGTAGAGCGGAGATCCGGCGAGATCCTCCGCGTCGTTCCTCGATGAGAGGCCGGCGAAGCCCACCAGGTACCCATGATCGTGTGGCCTAATCCGGTCGATCACCAGCTCGTGCCCGCCGGCAAGCTCCAGCCGGGAGCCGATCACGAACCGCTCTGGGATATCCGACAGCGGGCGCAGGAACAGCTCGCCCTTAAGGCCGTGTGCACGGCCCAGGCGCCCGACCTCAGCTAGGTCGCCTGCCGCCCCGGTCATCCCTTCTGCCTCCGCCTCTCCTGGGGCCGGAGTTGCCCGGCCGCGGCGAGCGCGCGGGGCGCCGGCCGTCGGTGAACTCGATCTGGGCGGTCATGCCCGACCGGGCTGCCATCGCCCCGATCAGTGTCCGGATCGAATTGGCGGTCCTGCCGCCACGGCCGATCACCTTCCCCAACTCCCCGGGGGGGACGGTCACAGTAAGCTGGAACGACGAGTCGGCGGGCGGGTTGTGCCGCACCGTCACCTGGTCCTTGCCATCGCGGACCAGCGACCTGGTTACGAAGACCAGCAGCGAAGAGGCCCTCTCCGCTGTCAACCCGGCCGACGGGGCTACCGGCTCCTCGCTCATCGCTCTCCCTCCGAACTCCCAGCCGCATCGAGAATCTTGGCAACCCGCTCGGTCGGGAGGGCGCCGTTCGCGATCCACTTCCTGGCCGCGTCGAGATCTACCTTGAACTCGGACGGCTCGCTCCTCGGCGCGTACCAACCGATAACCTCGATGAAGCGCCCGTCCCTCGGCACCCTCGCATCCGCCACCACGATCCGGTACTGCGGCTGCTTCTTCTTGCCGGTGCGTGCCAAACGCAACTTGACTGCCAACTCAACTCCTTACCAAGTGGGATCCCGCCCATTTAAAACGCTTAGTCTAGCGCTTCCGGCGCTTTCGCCCCGAGGTTGCGCGCTTTCGCGTCGCCGACTTGGGACCAACGCCGATCTGGCGCATCAGCTTGTTCATCTCCCGGAACTTCTTGAGCAACGCCTGCACGTCGGTCGGGGACGTTCCGGAGCCGACCGCGATCCGGCTCCGGCGGGAGAAGTCGATGACCGCCGGATTTCGCCGCTCAACCGGCGTCATAGAGGAGATTATCGCCTCCACCCGGTCGATCTCCCCCTCGTCGATCTCCTGATTCCTCAGCTCCTTGGGAACGCCGGGAAGCATCGAGAGCACGCCCTTCAACGGTCCCATGCGCCTCACCTGCCGTAGCTGGTCGAGAAAGTCCTCGAGATCGAACTTCCCCTCCTTCAGCCGGTCCGCGCCGCGCTTGGCTACATCCTGGTCCATGCTGGACTCCGCCCGCTCGATCAGGGAAAGGACATCTCCCATCCCCAGGATCCGGGAGGCCATCCGGTCGGGGTAAAAGGGCTCGAAGTCCTCGAGCTTCTCCCCCACCGACGCGAAGGCGATCGACTTGCCGACCACCTCCTTGACCGAGAGCGCCGCTCCGCCCCGGGCGTCGCCGTCCAGCTTGGTCAGGATCACCCCCGAGATCGCCAGCTCGGCATCGAAACGCCGCGCGATCTCCACCGAGTCCTGCCCGATCATGGCATCGATCACCAGGAAGCGGTAGTCCGGCTCGATCGCCGCGTTGATCGCCCCCATCTCCGCCATCAGCGGCTCGTCGATGGCGAGCCGCCCCGCGGTATCGACGACGACCACATCCCTGCCCAGCCGCCGAGCCTCGGCCACTCCGCGGCTCGCCACCTGGACCGGATCGGTCGCCTCCGAGAAGACCGGAACCCCGATCTGCTTCCCCAGCACCTGGAGCTGGAGCACCGCGCCCGGGCGTTGCAGGTCCGCGGCCACCAGCATCGGCAGCCGCCCGGCGTTCTTGAAGTGGAGCGCAAGCTTCCCGGCCGCCGTCGTCTTGCCGGAACCCTGGAGGCCGGCCAGCAGCACCACCGTCGGCGGAACCGGAGCGTACCTGATCCGGAAGGTCTCCTGGCCCATCACCCTGATCAGCTCGTCGTGAACAGCCTTCACCACCTGCTGGCCCGGGGTGAGCGACGGCGAGGCCATCGCGCCCACGGCAGCGACCGCCACCCTCTCCGCGATCGAGTCGACCACGGCCAGGTTGACGTCGGCCTCGAGCAGGGCTCGCCGGATCTCTGCCAGGGTCTCATCGACGTCGGCCTGAGTGAGCCGGCTCTTGCCCCGAATCCGGGAGAGCGCCCCCTCGAGCCGTCCTCCTAGCGACTCAAACATCCCGCACCTCTCTAATCCATCCCGCCGAGGAGGCCATCCACGAAGGCCTCCACATCGAACGGTTTGAGCGCGCCCAGACCCTCCCCGAGACCGACCAGCTTGACCGGCAAGCCCAGCGTCGACTCGATGGCGAGCGCGACCCCTCCTTTGGAACTGCCGTCGAGCTTGGTGAGGACGACTCCGGTGACCGCCACCGCCTCGCCAAAGGCCCGCGCCTGCGCAAGGCCGTTCTGGCCGGTGGTCGCGTCGATCACCAGCAACACCTCCGAAACCGAGCCGGCCCCCTTCTCCGCCACCCGGCGGATCTTGCGGAGCTCCTCCATCAGGTTCCCCTTGTTCTGGAGCCTCCCAGCGGTATCGCACAGAACCACGTCAGAGCCGATGGCGCCGGCGTGGTCGATGGCGTCGAAGATGACCGAGGCTGGGTCGGCGCCCGCCTGCCCCGAAACCAGATCCACGCCCGCCTGCTCCGCCCAGATCGAGACCTGCTCGGTGGCCGCGGCCCTGAACGTGTCGCCGGCAGCCACGGTCACCTTGGTACCCTCGCCGGCCAGGTGAGCGGCGAGCTTGCCGATGGTGGTGGTCTTCCCGGTCCCGTTCACCCCCACGAACAGCACGACGCCGGGTTTCTGGTCCCCGAGGTGCAGGGTCCGGTCGGCGTCGAGGAACCGGCCTTTCAGCTCCGCGGCGAGCGCGGACCGGACCGATTCGGCGTCGAGGCTCCCTCCCGCAAGCGACCCGCGCAGGTCGCCGGCGATCGCCTCCGCAAGGGCGGGTCCGACGTCGGCAAGGATCAGCGTCTCCTCGACCTGCCGGGTCACCGTCTCCACCTCGCCTTGGCCCTTGATCCGCGCAAACAGCTGAGAGAAGGGGCCGCGAGAGCGCGACAGCGAACCGGCGTAGGTCGGCTCCACCACGGCCGCCGCGACGGGCGCGCCTTCGCCGCTCCCGGCTTCCCGGCCGACCTCCCCGGCCGGCCCCTCGCCCCGAAGCGCCTCCGGCTGCGAGCCGGCGGGAACGCGCCCCCTCCGGCTCCTCACGGTCACGAACCCCAGCAGGACCAGCAGCACCAGGGCAAGAACTAGATACTCCATGTGACTAGAGCCTAAGCTCTAGCGCCGCCTACCCCGATCGAGAGCGCACCTACTCCAGAACGTGACGGACCACCCTGGAGCCGCCGTTCGCCCCCAGCGAGATCCCGATCAGCGTCTCCGCCACCTCCATCGTCCTCCGCTGATGGGTGACCACGATGATCTGGACCAGGCTGGCGACCTCGCTGATCAGCCGCCCGAAGGCGGCGAGGTTCTTCTCGTCGAGGGCAGCCTCAACCTCGTCGAGCACCACGAATGGCACCGGCCGGACCGCCAGCACCGCGAAGAGGAAGGCCAGGCCCACCAGTGACCGCTCGCCGCCCGAGAGCAGCGAGAGCCGCGAGACGCGCTTGGAAGGGACCACCACCCTCAGGCTCGCCGCAGAGTTCAGGGGATCCTCCGGACTCTCCAGCTCGAGCGAACCGTCACCGCCGGAGAAGAGCTTGGCCATCATCTTGGAGAAGGAGGCCGATACCTCCTCTACCACCTGGCGAAGCCGGTCGCGCATCTCCGCCTCCACCCCCGAGAGCGCCGAGGCGACCTCCTCCCAAGCCTCCTTCGCCTGCCCGCCCTCCCGGCGAAAGCGCTCGAGATCCGCGGACAGCTCCGAAAGCTCCGCCCGGGCAAGCGGGTTCACCTCCCCGACCGCGGCGATCTTCGACTCCACCTCGCGAAGGGTAGCCTCCGCGGCGGTGGGAGCGACTCCCGCCGGCAACTCGGAGGAGAGAAGCTCGTCGAGCGCAAGCCCAAAACGCCGGAGCGCCGACTCCTCCTCTGCCATCAGCCGGGCGCGCACCTGGCTCTCGGCGGTCGCCGCCTCGAGCAGGCTGGCGTTGAGCGCCTCCGCCCGGCGCCGCGTCTCCGCGAGCTCCCGCTCGGCGCCAGCGACCAACTCGGCCTCCCTAGCCTCCGCCTCGGCTACCTTCCCAAGCTGGAGCCTCGTCCGCCCGATCAGCGCATCCAGCTCCGCCGCGATCTCCAAGCACGCCTTCCGGCGCCGGACCATCTCTTCGAGCGAGCCCGCTCGCTCCGCTACCGGCGCCACCACCGCCTGGAGCTCGTCCCGGCGGCGCCGGTTGGCCTCAAGAGCCTCCCGGACCCCGGCTGTCCTCGCCCCCAACGCGGTGGCGGCCATCTGCACAGCGATCTCCTCCTGGTCGATGAGCGCACGCTCTCGCTCCCGCTCGGCCTCGGAGATCCGCCTGCGCTCGAGGTCGGAGCGGACCTGCTCCAGCTCCGCCCGCAGGGACCGCTCCTCCTGGTCTAGGTCGGCCTCGCCCGCTTCGTCCCCCTCCACCGGCTCGGCCGCCGCGTGGCGATCCTGCTCCCTCTGGAGCGCGGCCAGGTTGGCCTCGGAGGCGGCTACCGCCGCCTCCAGGCGCGACCGCTCGGCGTTCCTCCGTTCGAACGCCCCATCGAGCTCCTCGCACCGCTTCCGTGCCGCCTCGTCCAGGGCGGACGCCCTAGCCAGCTCCTCCCGGCGAGCCCCGAGGTTCCGCCTGGCCCCGACGATCGCCTCCTCGAGCCGGATGGCCTCGATCCTCGCCGCCGCCCGGTAGGAGGAGCCCCGCTTCACCAGGCCGCCGCGGTAGAGGACCCCCTCCCGATCGACCAGAACCCCCCGCGCGCCGGCGGCGACCGCCCGGGGCACGCTCTCTACCAGCGTCACGCCGGCAAACAGCCTCCGCGCCCACGCCGGAGACGATGCGGAGAGCAGCTCGCTCTCCGGCGCCTCCCCCTCCTCGGCAACCGCGCCGAGGAAGGTGGAGCCGCCGCTCCGCTCCATCACCGCCAGCAGCTCCTCCAGCGAAGGGAAGAGGCGCGCATCCGCGAACTCGCCGAGCACGGCAGACGCCGCCAACCTCATCTCCGGAGACGGCTTCACCTGGGCAAGCAGAAAGCTCGTGGAGAGCAGCTCCTCGTTCGCAATCCCCGCCATGCGCACGACCGATTCGAGCTCCTCCTCGACGCGGCGAAGCTCGGACTGCGCCCGCTCCGCCAGTTGCGCCGCCTCCGCTCTCGCAGCCGCGGCAGCGTCAGATTCGTTGCGGGCGGAGAGCAGTTCGCCCGCCGCCACCTCCTGCCCCGCGCGCAGCTCCTCCAGTTTCCTCGCCAACCCGTCGAGCCCGAGGGCTCCCGCGGAGATCTCGGCGGATACCGCCTCCGCCCTCGCAGCGCGGCGTACGCGCTCGGCTTGGAGCGCCTCCCGGGCTCCCTTCCGCCGGGAGCGCTCCGCCTCCACCGCGTTGAGCCTGCCCAGCAGATCCCGGCGCCGCCCCTCCAGCCCGTCTGGAGCCGGCTCCGTCTCCCGGAAAGCGGACCGGCGGCGCAGCACCTCCGTGCGCCGGGCCGTAAGTATGCCAGCCTCCGCCTCCAGCGTCTCAAACAGAAGGGCGGCCTCCTTGCTTGCCGCCTCGAGGCGGTCCAGCTCCTCCAGGGCCCCCTCTCTCCGGGAGAGAGCCCTCTCCGCCGCGGCCAGCTCGTTGGCCAGCGCCACCTGCTCCTTCGCGACCCGCGCCCGGAACTCCTGGATCCGGTCGAGCAGCGCCTGGGCGCGGTCGAGAAGAGGCCTCGCCACCAGAAAATGCTCGTGCGGCGGTCGGATCTCCCCGCCCTTCGCCGCCGCCAGCTCGGACTCGATTCGCGAAAGTCTCCCCCTGGCCAGGGCGTGGCGCTCGCGGAGGTCCTCCAGCCGGCAGCGCGCCAGCCAGCGGTCGACAGCGTCCCGCAGCCCCAGAAGCTCGAGCCGCCGCTGGTACAGCTCGGACTGCGCCGCGAGTGGCTTGATCCGCCGCCGGATCTCGCGCTCCCGCAGCCGCAACTCGTCCAGCCTCTCCGCCGCCGCCTTCAGGTTGCGCTCGGTGGCCTCCTTGCGCCGCCGCAGCAGGGACACCTGCGCGGCATCCTCGAGAACCGCGCGCAGCTCCTCTCCCCGCGCATTTACCAGCAGGTCCACCTCCCCCTGGGAGATGATCACGTGCTGGCTCCTGCCGATGTTGGCCTCCGCGAGCACCTCCGCCACGTCGGCCAGCCGGCAGCTCCGGTTGTTGAGGCGGTACTCGGCAGAGCCGCTGCGGTCGATCGTCCGGGTGATCGCCAGCTCCGCGGGCCCGTTCCCCGCCGAACCATCCGGCCTTTCGAACTCGATGGTGACCTCGGCTCGGCCAAGAGCGGCCTTCCGGCCGTTCCCAGCCCAGATCAGCTCCTCCATCCTCCCCAGGCGCAGCAGGCGCGTGCTCTGCGCGCCCAGCGCCCAGGCGATCGCGTCGACCACGTTGGACTTGCCCGAGCCGTTGGGTCCGACGATGGCGGTGATCCCCTTGGAGAACTCCATCACCGCCGGCTCGGAGAAGGACTTGAAGCCGCGGATCCTCAGCCGGACTAGCTCCACGCCGCTCCCTCCTGGCAGGCCGGGCACCAGTGAGAGTGCCTCCCCTGGAAGCGGCTCCGCACCACCCGGGTCCGGCACAGGTAGCAGGGGAGGCCGTCGCGCTGGTAGACGAAGAGCTGCCGCAGGTTGGTCCCCAGGTTCCCGTGGAGGTCGCGATACCCGCGGTCCCGGAAGGTGGTGCCCCTCGCCGCCAGCGCCTGCTCCACCACCGCTCGCGCACTCCGGGCGATCTCTCCTGCCAGGCCGGCCAGCACCGGCGAGGCGGGGGTCTCCGGGTGAATCCCGACGCGAAACAGCACCTCGTCAGCGTACATGTTCCCCAGCC
>JAJYHR010000118.1 GCA_021784675.1 Actinomycetes bacterium | reverse complement strand
GCCCTCGATGTCTCCGGAGCTCGACCCGGCCACCTTTGGGCTGACTTTGTGGGATCTCACCAGGAGGTTCCTCACCGATGGGCTGGCCGGCACCGAGCAGCTCGAGCTCCAGGACATCGTCTCGATCCTCCGCGACACCTACTGCCGCTCGATCGGCTTCGAGTACATGCACATCCAGAACCCGGAGGAGAAGCGGTGGCTCCAGCGCCGCATCGAGGGGGTGGAGTTCCGCCTCTCCAAGGAGGAGCAGCTCGAGATCCTGAGAACTCTCAACGACGCCGAGGCCTTCGAGAAGTTCCTCTCCACCCGGTACATTGGGCAGAAGCGCTTCGGCCTCGAGGGGGCGGAGAGCGCGATCGTCTTCCTTCGCGGGCTCCTGAACCACGCGATCGCGACCGACATCTCGGCAGCGACGATCGGCATGGCCCACCGCGGGCGGCTAAACGTCCTCGCCAACATCGTCGGGAAGTCCTACCGGAACATCTTCGAGGAGTTCGAGGGCAACCTCGACCCGAACTCGGTACAGGGCTCCGGCGACGTCAAGTACCACAAGGGCTTCGACGGCATCTACCAGGGCCCCACCGGGCAGGAGCTTCCGGTCACCCTGGCCCCGAACCCGTCGCATCTGGAGGCGGTCGACCCGGTGGTCGAGGGCATGGTCCGAGCGATGCAGGATCTGCGGGGAAACCTCTTCGAGTTCGGGGTGCTCGCGGTGCTGATCCACGGGGACGCCTCCTTTGCCGGCCAGGGGGTGGTGGCCGAGACGCTCAATCTCTCGCAGCTGCCCGGCTACCGCATCGGCGGGACGGTCCACCTGGTCATCAACAACCAAGTCGGTTTCACCACCAACCCGCAGGAAGCACGCTCCTCGGTCTACGCCTCCGACATCGCCACCGCCATCCAGGCGCCGATCTTCCACGTCAACGGGGATGATCCGGAGGCGGTCGCCCGCACCGCCCGGCTCGCCCTCGACTACCGGAACGCCTTCCACAAAGACGTCGTGGTGGACATGGTCTGCTACCGGAGGCACGGCCACAACGAGGGCGACGAACCCAGCTACACCCAGCCGTTGATGTACAAGGTGATCGAGAACCAACCCTCGACAAGACGGGTATACCAGCAGGCGCTGGTGCGTAGCGAGGCGATAACCGGGGAGGAGAGCGAGGCGGCGCTGGATGCCTACCTGGACCGCCTCCAGCAGGCGCTCGGCGAGACCCGGGAGGCGGCTCCGCCCAAGATCACGCTGCTCCCGCCTGCTCCGCTGCAGAACGTCCCCCTGACACCCGTCGTCACCCAGGTCAAGCGCGACGTGCTCGAGCACATCAACCGGACCCTGGATCGGCTGCCCGGCGGCTTTACCCTCCACCCGAAGCTGGTGCGGCAGTTCAAGGCCAGGCGGGAGCTGTTCGATGCCGGGGAGGTCGACTGGGCGCTTGGCGAGGCCTTCGCCTTCGGCTCCATCCTTCTCGACGGGCGGGACATCCGGATGGCCGGGCAGGACACCAGGAGGGGGACCTTCTCCCACCGCCACGCCGCGCTCTACGACTACGAGACCGGAGAGATGTACCAGCCACTCGCCTCCCTTGAGCCCGAGTCGTCGGAGGCCGGGGCCGTGAGACCGGGGCGGTTCATGATCTACGACTCGCTGCTCTCGGAGTACGCGGCCATGGGCTTCGAGTACGGTTACTCGCTAAAGAATGCCGAGGCCCTCACCGTCTGGGAGGCCCAGTTCGGGGACTTCTTCAACGGCGCCCAGATCGTCATCGACCAGTTCATCGCCGGAGCGCTCGACAAGTGGGGCCAGACCTCCGGACTGACGCTGCTGCTCCCCCACGGCTACGAGGGGCAGGGGCCGGAACACTCCTCGGCCCGGCTGGAGCGCTTCCTATCCCTTGCCGCCGGCGCCAACATGGCCGTAGCCAACCCGACCAGCGCAGCCCAGCTCTTCCACCTGCTCCGGGCGCAGGCGGTGAGGAGACCGGCCCGCCCGTTAATAGTGGCCACTCCCAAGTCGCTCCTCCGGGCGCGCCAGGCGAGGAGCAGGATCGAGGACCTGACCACCGGTGCCTTCCAGCCGGTGCTCGACGATGGTGAGCTGACCGCGGACGCGGAGCGGGCACAGGTACGGCGGCTGGTACTTGCCAGCGGGAAGGTCGCTATCGAGGCGGCGGCGGAGCGGAGCAAGGGGTGTGCGGTCGCCACGGCCATCGCCCGCGTCGAGCAGCTCTACCCGTGGCCATCGCTGGAGATCGCCGAGCTGCGTCGCCTCTATTCCGGCTTGGAGGAGGTTGTCTGGCTCCAGGAGGAGCCGGAGAACATGGGCGCCTGGCCGGTTGCCCACGCCAACCTCCACTCCTGGCTCGGCGGCCGGCTCAAGCTCAGGCACGTAGCCAGAGCCGCCGCCGGATCCCCCGCCACCGGCTCGGCAGCCATGCACGCCTTGGAGCAGGCGGACCTCTTCGACCGGGCGCTGCGGCAGCCGCTCGGCTAGCCCTTGACAGCGTGCCAGAACTGGAGCACCGCCTCGGCGAGCGCCGCCGGCTTGCCCAGGTGAGCATCGTGTTTGGCGCCGGTTACGCAGTAGTAGTTGCCGGAGTGCCGGTCCATCAGCCGAGCGGCACCGCGCAGGTGCCGCTCGGGACTCGACTCCGAGACGCCCGCCTGCAAGGGAAGGTCGAGACGTTCAAGCGGGAGGCTCAGGTAACCTTCGGATAGCTGAGCGATCTCGGTGGCAAAGGCGCGGCCATCCCGAAGCCGTGCCCCCCTGGTCTGCTCGGGCAACGCCTCCCACCCGCGCACGCCGAGGAGCCGTACCATGAACTCCCTGGCGACTCCGGCCGCCCACTCGTCGTCGAAGTCCCCACGGGCAACCGCGGCCCTATCGGCGTCCCACCCTCCCCACCAGGCGGTGTCTGGGAACGGCGCCTCGAAGACGGACACCCCGAGGAGCGTCTCCGGCCGCTCCGAGCCGAGGGCGAGAGCGAGGGCGTAGGTACCCCCGATCGAGTGGCCAAAGACGACCGACGGACGATCGCGGACCACCTCCGCCAGGTCGGCGACGTGGCCGAGCACGCCAAAGCCCGGCGGAGCTGCCGGGGAACGGCTGTAGCCACGCCGGTCGTAGGCGATCACCTCCACCGGCGCCAGCAGCTTGGCCATCTGCCGGAAGGAGTGCGCCCGGTCCATCGCCCCGTGAACCAGTATCACCCGCGGGAAAGGGCTGCCACCGGGTGGCGAGAGGCGTTTGATCTCGAGCGGCGGCAGTCCCATCACCGGCCCGCCAGCGCGAACCTCAGGGACCGGAGGGCAAGGCCCACCCCGCGCCAAGACTCTTGCCGCCGGGCCATTACCCGGCAGCCTCCCCGACCACGCGGACCAGGCTGGTATGGAGGAACCGGAAACCATCCTCGAGCAGAGCGGCCGGTAGCACCCGCTGCGAAGCCAGCGCCAACTCTCCCGCCATCTGCTTGCCCAGCGCCAGTTCGAGGAGGATCCGGGGAACCGGCACCAGGTTGGGGCGCCGGAGGGCTTGCGCCAAGGTGGCGCTGAACTCGCGGTTGGTGAGCGGCTCGGGGCCGACCAGGTTCACCGCTCCCGACAGGCGGGAGCCGGTCGCCAGGTGCATTATCGCCTCGACCTCGTCCTCCAGCGCGAGCCAGCTCATGTACTGCTCCCCGCTGCCGAGCCTTCCCCCCAAGCCGAGACGGTAGAGAGGGAGCAGCCGCCTTAGGAGGCCACCGGAGCGGTCCAGGACAATTCCGGTCCGCAGCATCACCACCCGCTCGCAAAGATCGGATGCGCAAGCCGCCTCCCGCTCCCAGTCGGAGACGACCCGGGGCAGGAACCCCACCCCCTGCGTGGAGGCCTCGGTCAGCGTCTCCGCCCCCCGATCGCCGTAGTATCCGATAGCCGAAGCGGAGATCAGCACCGGCGGGGGAGAACTCATCCGGGCGAGGCCGGCGACGATCGCCCGGGTCCCCCGGACCCGGGAGGCGTAGATCTCGCTCTTGATACCGGCATTCCACCGGTGCGTCCCGATGGGTGCACCGGCGAGGTGGACCAGGACGTCGCAGCCGGCGATACCCTCGAGATCCGCCTCCCCGGTGCGCGGCGAGAACCAGGGGCCGCCGGTCTCTGCGGTACGGGCGATGGAAGTGACCTGGTGGCCAGCCTCACGCACGCGTGCAGCAAGCGCGCAGCCGATCAGGCCGTGCGAACCAGTAACCGCAAACCTCACCCTTCTCCTTGCTACTATTGCCGTCTTCGGCAGCCGCCGGTGAAGATGGAGCCGCGAAATTTCGCCTGCCTGGCTGCCCGGGTGCTATTGTTGCGCCATGACCCGTGCTTACGCAAGCGGCGTTGCCGCGACACCCCTCTCCGGAGAGACCATCTCCGAGAATCTCCGTGCGACGGTTGCACGCTTCCCTGAACATGAGGCTATCGTCTCCGTCCACCAGAACCGCAGGCTCACCTACGCGGCCTTCGACGCCGAGGTCGACGAGGTGGCCCGGGCGATCCTCTCCCTGGGCTTGAGGCGCGGCGACCGGCTGGGAATGTGGAGTCCCAACACCATCGAGTGGGCGTTGATCCAGTACGCGACGGCGCGCATCGGCGTGATCCTGGTCAACCTCAACCCGGCCTACCGGACCAGCGAGGTGGCGTACGCGCTCGAGCAGTCGGGCTGCTCGGCGATCGTGACCATGGAGTCCTTCCGCACCTCCAACTATCGGGAGATGGTCGAGTCGGTGATGCCGAACCTCCCTCTCCTCCAGCACGTCATCTACACCGAACCCGAGCCCTGGGCCAAGTTCATGAACCTGGCCAGCCAGACCCCACTCGAGGAGGTGTTGGCGATCGAAGCGTCGCTGGATGCCGACGATCCGATCAACATCCAGTACACCTCCGGGACCACAGGCAACCCCAAGGGTGCGACCCTCTCCCATCAGAACATCCTCAACAACGGCCTGCTGGTCGGTGAGGGGTGCGCCTACGACGAGACCGACCGGGTCTGCATACCGGTCCCCTACTACCACTGCTTTGGGATGGTCATGGGTAACCTGGCCTGCACCTCGCACGGCGCCACCATCGTCCTCCCCTCGGCCAGCTTCGACCCAAAGGCTGCGCTGGAGGCGGTGGCGAAGGAGCGCTGCACCTCCCTCTACGGCGTCCCCACCATGTTCATCGCCGAGCTGGCCCTGGAGGACTTCTCCCGCTTCGACCTCTCCTCGCTGCGAACCGGGATCATGGCCGGATCTCCGTGCCCGGTAGAGGTGATGAAGCGGGTCACTCTGGATATGCACATGCCCGAAGTCACCATCTGCTACGGGATGACCGAGACCTCGCCGGTCTCCACCCAGACGCTGATCGATGACCCCCTGGAGAAGAGGGTCGGCAGCGTTGGAAGGGTCCACCCCCACCTTGAGGTAAAGATCGTCGATGCCGACGGCCATACCGTGCAGCGGGGAGAGCCGGGCGAGTTCCTCACTCGCGGCTACTCGGTGATGCTCGGATACTGGAACGACCCGGAGAACACCAAGCAGGCGATCGACACCGCAAGGTGGATGCACACCGGCGACCTCGCGATCATGGACGAGGAGGGCTACCTCAACATCGTCGGCCGCATCAAGGACATGATCATCCGCGGCGGCGAGAACATCTACCCCCGGGAGCTGGAGGAGTTCCTCTACCAGCACCCCGCCGTCGAGGATGTGGCGGTAATCGGCGTTCCCGACGAGGTTCTCGGTGAGGCGGTGATGGCCTGGATCAGGCTGAGGCCGGCAGCACAGGTGACCGAGGAGGAGATCCGGGAGTTCTGCGTCGGCAAGATCGCCCACTATAAGATCCCCAAGTACATCAAGTTCGTCGACGCCTTCCCGATGACCGTTACCGGAAAGGTCCAGAAGTATCTGATGAGGGCGGAGTCGACCAGGGAGCTCGACCTCTAGCACTGCCGCCGATGCTGCCGCGCAGGTGATGGCGGTCCTTACTGCCCCGGTCGTGGCTGGCGCCGACGGATAGAATGCAGCTGTGGATACGCAGGCGCGCTGGTGGAAGTGTTTGGGAGGCTGCTCCCCTCTCCTCAGCCTGGGTGGAGCCTCCCCCGAAGAGCGAGGGGGCGAACGTCCTGGCCCGCCGCGATCGCCGTTCCGGGCACCGTGGCCGCTCGCCGGCGGCACCAGAAGATGAGGCCACGCCGGCTAATACGGGCCGGCACCTCCTTTGGCCGAATCTTCATCAAGGACATCCTCCGCAAGACGGCGGCGCGCCACGCGCCAGAGCACCTCCGCGACGAGCGGATCATGACCGCGCGGCTGGCCACCATCGAGGAGATCAAGCAGCAGGTGGGAAACTTGAAAGGGCTGACCATCAAGCTTGCCCAGATGGCCGGCTACCTCGACTCGTCGATCACCCCGGAGCTCTCCTCCGCCCTCGCCACCTTTCAGACCCAAGCGCCAACCATCTCCTTCGAGCTGGTACAGCAGGTCCTCGAAGAGGAGCTTGGCGACCGGACCAGGGAGTTCGCGGAGATCGATCCGGAGCCCGTTGCCGCCGCCTCGATCGGGCAGGTGCACTGGGGGCGGCTCCACGACGGGAGCGAGGTGGCCATCAAAGTCCAGTTCCCCACCGCTGCGGAGCTGATCGAGGCGGACCTCGGCAACGCCGGCCTCCTCACCGGCCTCCTCCGGCTGGCCTTTCCGGCTATGGAGACCGGGCAGATGGCCGAGGAACTGACCGAGAGGATCAGGGAGGAGCTCGACTACGCCCACGAGGCGAAGGTCCAGCGGCGATTCCACGACTTCTACCGCGGCCACCCCTACATCGTCATCCCGGCGGTGCACGACCGGCTCTCCGGGCGGAGAGTGTTGACCTCTACCTTCGAAAAGGGGGTGCTCCTCGACCAGCTGCTCACGACCGACCAGGCTACGAGGGATCACTACGGGGAGCTGATCTTCCGGTTCGTCTTCCGCAGCCTCTACCAGCTCGGGCTGTTCAACGGCGACCCCCACCCAGGCAACTACCTAGTCCTTCCCAATGGGCGAATGGCCTTCCTCGACTTTGGCTTCTCCAAGGCCTTCAGCGCCAACGAGCTCCAGCTCTTCGAGTCGATGATCCGGGCGATGGTCGTCGAAGGAGACGCCCGGGAGTTCCGCGACATCATCCACAGGGCAGGGCTGCTCACCGAGCCGGATCTCGACCCGGAACCGGTCCGCGAATACTTCAAAGCCTTTTACGACCTGGTGCTCGACGACCGGGTGATACAGGTGACCGACGAGTACGCGACCGGGATCCTCCACCACACGTTCATGCCCAGCAACCCGCTGGCAAAGTACCTCAACGTTCCCCGAACCTTCGTGGTGATCCAGCGGATCAACCTGGGCCTCTACGCTCTCCTCGGCCGGCTCGGCGCCACCAGGAACTGGCGGCGAATCGCCGCCGAGATCTGGCCTTTCGTCAACGCGCCACCCTCCACGGCCATCGGCGAGGACGAGTGGCGCTGGCGCAACGACAGCTAATCTGTCCGACTTGAAGCTGTAACAAAACCCGAACAGGCGGGCTCCTCCTCATCCTTACTGTTTATCCATCACCTGATAGGAGAGGAGGACCTGTTGCTAGCTGCCCTAACCCCTTATGCATCATGGCTACATGCGGGGGACAACTCGTGGCAGTTGACGGCCGCGACCCTCGTTGGCCTGATGAGCATTCCGGGTATCGCCGTGCTCTACGCAGGGCTGACCCAGAAAAAGTGGGCCGTAAACATCATGACCATGGCGTTCACCGGCTTCTCTGCCGTCCTGATCGTCTGGGTCTTGTGGGGATACAACATGGCGTTTGGAGCGCCGATACACCTTGGAAACGGCCTGCTGGGATCCTTCCTCGGCCACCCCGCCCCGGTGGTGAGCGCCCTCTCTGAGCAGGGGCAGGCGAACATCCCGCTGGTAAGCGGCGCCGGGTTGATGCCCGCCTTCCACTTCCCGCAGTCGTCACTGGTCTACTTCCAGTTCGTCTTCGCCGGGATCACCCCGATGCTCTTCCTGGGAAGCGTTTGGGGCCGCATGAACCTGAAGGCGTGGTTGATCTTCGTTCCGATCTGGTCGACCGTGGTCTACTCGCTCGACGCCTTCCTGCTCTGGGGTGGAGGCTACCTGGCCCAGATGGGCGTGGTCGACTTCTCCGGAGGCTACGTGATCCACCTGTCGGCGGGAGTAACCGGCTTCGTTGCCGCCGCCGTGATCGGTCCCCGGCTCCAGCGCGATCGCGATCACGCTCACCCGCACAACCTGGTCTACGTCGCCATCGGCGCCGGCATCCTCTGGCTGGGCTGGAACGGCTTCAACGGTGGCGACCCCTACTTCGCCTCGGCGGACGCCGCGACCGCGGTGCTCAACACCAACGTCGCCACCGCCGCTGCCCTGCTCACCTGGGTCGTGATGGACATGTTCTCCCGGAGCATAAAGAAGCCGACCTTCCTCGGCGCGGTCAACGGCATGATCGTCGGCCTGGTGGCGATCACCCCGGCGGCCGGCTACGTGAACGGCGTCGGCGCCATCGCCATCGGAGTGATCGCCTCGGCGATCGTGTGGTTCTCCTTCAACATCTGGTCCAAGAAGGGCTTCTTCAAGAAGGTGGATGACGCCTACGGCGTCGTCCACACCCACGGCGTCGCCGGTCTCGCCGGTGGCCTGCTGACCGGAATTCTGGCGGACCCCAACGTCGTCGAGTACATCGGCACCGGCAAGACCTCGAACTCCGCCGTCACCGGGCTCCTCTACGGCAACCCACACCAGCTGGTGGCGCAGCTGATTGGAGGTGTCGCGGTCATCGCGATCTCCGCAGTGGGCACCTTCGTGATCCTGAAGCTCGTCGGGTTGGTCGTGCCGCTCCGGTACCCGGACGAGGTTCTCGAAGTCGGCGATCTCGCCATCCACTCCGAGGTGGTCAACCCCGAGGATATGGGTACCCGGATCACCGACTCCAAACCCTCCATGCCGGTCCGCGATCTCGAGATGGACTAGCGCGCCCCAACAGGCAAGCCGCACCCCGCGTCAACGCGGGGTGCGGCTGTTTTTCTCCCCGGTCGTCCGATGGTGCCGTTAGATTGAACCATGGCGGGAGCACAATCCCCCTCCGCAAGGGCGGGGACGTTCACAGCTGAACCGATGCAGAAGGACGGTGATGATGATCCAGCTTGACCGAGCCTTGGCGTTCGATCTCGAGACCACCGGTCTCGAGATCTTCCGCGACCAGCCTGTCTCCTACGCCCTCGTGCGCTTCGCGGGCAGCGAGATCGACACCACCTACCAGCTGGTGGTGCCGGAGGTCGAGATCTCGCCAGAGGCCCAGGCCAAGCACGGGCTGGACATTGAGACCCTCAAGCGAGAAGGAGTCCCGCTGAAAGAGGCGGTGCGGAGCATGGGGAACGCCATCGTCGCCGCCGGGCGCGATCGAATCCCGCTGGTGGGGATGAACCTCTATTTCGACCTGACCATCCTCGATCAGCAGCTAAGAGGGTGCTTCGGGAGAGGGCTGGTGGAGGCCGGCTGGGATGGTCCCATCTACGACGTCTGGGTGGTCGATCTGCTGGTGGATCGCTTCCGGAAGGGAAATCGCCAACTCGACTCGCTCTGCGAGCACTACCAGGTAGAGCTGGCCGACGCCCACAACGCCGCCAGCGACGCCACCGCCTCCCTCCTTGTGGCACGGGCCCAGATAGGACGATACCCGTGGCTGGAAGAGCGCGACTTCACCTGGCTAGCCTCGGTGCAGAGGAAAAACCGCCTGGCCCGGGACAGCAACTACCGCGACTACCTCACCGAGCGCGGGGAGGAGGCTCACGACCCCCTCACCAGCTGGCCTATCGGCCGGAGGGATTAGGAGGTAGGGAGGCGCATTCCCGTCACGCCGAGAGACTTTCCCAGCGGCGCTGTAGACTCTGCCTGTGGGCAGACTGGAAGCTCAATGTCTAGCGGGTAGCTGGGTTCTGGCGCAGTTTTAGCCGCCAAGTGCCGATACAGACCGGGTAAACCGATGGGATGCCCGAGACCGAGGGAGCGATGACAAGAACGGTTCAGAGCAGTCGAAGTGACGCCAGGCCGAAAGCCGGCAGATGGAGATGCCCGCCGCGCGCGCTGTTGAGAGGGACGCGGCCCCGGCACTGGATCAAGAACTTGCTGGTGCTGGCGACGCCGATCGCAGCCGGCAAGATCTTCTTTCCTTCCGTGCTGCTTCCGGCGCTCGCCGCCGCGGTGGCGCTGAGCCTGATCTCGGGCGGGGTCTACCTCTTCAACGACATCATGGACCGGAAGGCCGACCGTGCCCACCCCAAGAAGCGGTTCCGGCCCATCGCCTCCGGGGAGCTGTCGGTGAGGCCCGCGCTGCTCGCCGCGGTGCTCCTTCTCGTGGCCGGAAACCTCCTTGCCGCCTTCATTAGCCCGGCAACGCTGGCGGTTACCGGTGGATACTCGCTGCTGATGCTGTTCTACTCGGCGGCACTCAAGCATGAGCCGGTGATCGACATCGCCGTGGTGGCCGTTGGCTTCGTGCTCCGGGCGGTCGCGGGCGGCGTCGCCGCCCACATCTTCATCTCTCACTGGTTCCTGCTGGTAGCCGGCTTCGGCTCTCTCTTCGTAGTGGCCGGCAAGCGCTACTCAGAGCTGATCACCCACCGGGAGGGCGCGGTAGCGAGCCGGCGCTCGCTGGCCTCCTACACCCCGGGCTTCCTTAACTTCGTTCGGTCGGTCGCAGCAGGAGCCACGGTGATCACCTACTGCCAGTGGGCTTTCGAGCGGGCGGCCATGCACTCCGGCCTCCCCATCCTCATCGAGATCTCGATAGCCCCATTCGTGCTTGCCATCCTCCGGTACGCCCTCCTGATCGAGAACGGCGTTGCCGAGGCCCCCGAGGAACTCCTGATCCACGACACCACGCTCCTCGCCCTCGGCCTGTCCTGGTCCGCAATTATGGCGGTCGGGCTCTTCGTCTTCTAGACTGCGGCAGAGTGACCCAGCAAGTATCCGGGTGGGGAGGAACCCCAGCCTCCTTCCCGGCAAGGCTAACCAAACCGGCGAGCGAGCCGGAGATCCTCGAAGCGCTCTCCGGCTCGCTGCCGGTCGCACCCCGCGGCCTGGGGCGCAGCTACGGAGACGCCGCCCAGGTTGCCGCCGGGTTGGTAATGGAGCTCACCCACCTGAAGCCCACCTTCGAGCTCGATGAGATGAGCGGGTCTCTCACCGTCTCTACCGGCTACTCGCTGGGGGAAATTCTGGAGCGCGTCCTCCCTCGCGGCTGGTTCCTCCCGGTCACCCCGGGAACCCGGTTCGTCACCGCCGGAGGTGCCGTGGCAAGCGACGTCCACGGCAAGAACCACCACCGCGACGGGAGCTTCTCCATGCACCTGTCCGCGCTGGAGCTCCTGACCCCTTCCGGCACCCTCTCCCTCTCTCCCGGCGACCCCGCCTTCGCGGCTACCGCCGGGGGAATGGGCTTGACCGGGGTCATCTCCAAGATCACCGTCAAGCTGCTCCCGGTCGAGACCAGCCGGATCAAGGCGGTGAACATCCCCACCCGGAGCCTCGCTGATACCTTCGAAGTGATGAGCCGGGACGGCGAGTACACCTACGCCGTCGCCTGGATCGACGCCACCGCTACCGGTTCCCGGCTGGGCCGCGGGCTTGCCTCCTTCGGGGAGCACGCGAAGATCGACGAGCTCGTGGGAGGCGCCATCGACCAACCGCTCGCCTACCACCCCAAGGCCCTGGGCACTATCCCGGTGCCAGCCCCGTCAAACCTGCTCAACCCGCTCTCCGTACGCCTCTTCAACTCCGCCTGGTTCCAGGCTGGGGTGGCCGGAGCAGGAGAGAAGGTCACCTCGCTGGACAGCTTCTTCTACCCTCTCGATGCGGTCGGCTCCTGGAACCGGCTCTACGGGCGGCGCGGCTTTCTCCAGTACCAGGTAGTAGTGCCCTACGGCTCCGAGGATCTGATCGAGACCGTGATCGGGTCCCTAGCCAAGGGGGGTCACCCTTCGTTCCTGACCGTGCTCAAGCGGTTTGGCGCCCAATCGGCTGGGCTGCTCTCCTTCCCGAAGCCTGGGTGGACGCTCGCCCTCGATATCCCGGCCAAGCGGCCGGGCTTGAGCGAGCTTCTCCGCGAGCTCGACCGTAAGGTAGCCGCCAGCGGCGGGCGGGTCTACCTGGCAAAGGATGCCCGCCTCGACCCGAACCTGCTCGAGGCGATGTACCCGGACCTCCGCAAGTTCGAGGAGATCTGCCGCGAGCTCGACCCGGAGGGGGTAATGGCAACGGATCTGGCGAGAAGGCTGCGGATCGGAGGCAGGCATTGATCGACGGCAACGGCTACCCGCAGAACGTCCTGGTGATCGGCGGAGGATCGGAGATAGCCGCCGCCATCGTCCAGCTGCTCGCGGCGGGCGGGATGCAGCGGCTTGCGCTCGCCGGACCGAGGGAGGAGACCATGGCAACGGTCCAGGAGCGGATCGGGCCGGCGGTAGCGACCAGGCTCTTCAAGCTCGACCTGTCGGAACCGGCGCAGGTAGAGCCGGTGATCGGAGAGGCGGCCGCCTGGCTCGGAACGCTCGACTGCACCATCGTCGCCTCGGCCATCCTTGGCGACCAACCCACGGATGAGCTCTCCCCCGAACGGGTAGCGGCATCGCTCACCATCAACACGGTGGGGCCAGCCGCCGCCTTGACCTCCGTTGCCGGCCGCGTCGAATCGCAGGGGTTCGGCCAGATCATCGTGCTCTCGTCGGTCGCCGGCGAGGTGGTTCGCCGCCGCAACTACCTCTACGGAGCCGGCAAGGCCGGCCTCGACGGCTTCGCCCTCGGGCTGGCGGAGCGGCTGCGTCCCCGGGCGAGCCTGCTGGTGGTCCGCCCCGGCTTCGTGCGCAGCCGCATGACCGCCCATCTCGATCCTGCGCCGCTTGCGACCACGCCGGAACAGGTGGCGAAAGACACCCTGTCCGCGCTCGCCGCCGGCCGCATCGTCGTGTGGTCACCGGGGTTGCTCCGCTGGGTGATGGTCGCCTTCCGCCATCTCCCCCGGGCAATAGCCCGCAAGATCCCCTTCTAGTGCCCCGAACCTCCAGCTCGAAACGGCAGGCGGCTAGAGCAGCGCGCCCCCGGCGATCGGGGCGCCGTGCCCGGTGGTCGAGGGCGGGAGCGCCTGAGCGCTGAGGCCGCCACCGAAGCCGACCAGGGAGCCGTCGGCGAGCACCACCGAGTAGCCGGTCCCCGAGGGCGAGGCGATTATCCCCACCACCGGGGAGGGAAGCTGGCCCAGAGAGCCCTGCGAAGCCGCCTCCCCGAAGCCGTATACGGCGCCGGAGGTGGTGACTATCCAGTAGCCGGCGCCGCCCGGCGCGGCCATCATCCCCGCCACCTGGCCGGAAAAGCTGGTGCCGGCGAGCGAGCCGTAGGCGGCGGCATCCCCGAAGGCGAGGACAGTCCCGTCCTTCTCCACCAGCCAGTAGCCCTGGCCGCTGGGGGTGGGAGTGAGCGCCACCACCGGGGAGGGCAGGGGGTGGGGACCGCTCAGGCCCGAGTATCCCGAGGTGTAGGGGTTGCCGAAGAAGCCGGCGTTCCCGAAGTTGAAGACCCCGCCGTCCGCGGCGACGAGCCAGTAGCCCTGCCCATTCGGAGTGGGCGCCATGCCCACTATCGGAGCGGAGAGCGGGCGCGAGCCGGTCAAGCCGGTGATCCCGTAGCTGTAGGGGTTGCCGAAGAAGCCGGCGTTCCCGAAGTTGAAGACCCCGCCGTCCGCGGCGACGAGCCAGTAGCCCTGCCCGCTGGGGGTAGCGGCGACCCCGACCACCGGGCCGGAGAGCGGGCGCGAGCCGGTCAGGCCGGTGATCCCGTAGGTGTAGGTGGATCCAAGGTCGGAGGCCCCGCCACCCGCCGCCGTCCCGCCGTCGCTAGAGGCCAGGATGAAGCCGGATCCCAGACTCGAGGGAGGGGGCGAGATGATAGCGGCGGTCTCCGCCATCTGGGCCGGCCTCCCGACCAGCACCGCTCCGGCAATCGGGGCGCCGTACCCGGTGGTCGAGGGCGGGAGCGCCGGAGCGCTGAGGCCGCCACCGAAGCCGACCAGGGAGCCATCGGCGAGCACCACCGAGTAGCCGGTCCCCGAGGGCGAGGCGATTATCCCCGCCACCGGGGCGGAGAGCTGGCCCAGAGAGCCGTAGGAGGCAGCATCGCCAAAGCCGAACACAGTTCCGTCGGACGCCACCATCCAGTAGCCGCGCCCGTCGCCGGTAGCCACCATCCCGACGATCTGTGCCCCGATCGAGGTGCCGGAGAGCGAGCCGTAGGCGGCGGCATCCC
>JAJYHR010000142.1 GCA_021784675.1 Actinomycetes bacterium | reverse complement strand
GAAAGGTGAGGGAGCTGGTCTCGCACGAGGCCGGAGCCATCGGATTCGACAGCCGGCTGCTTGCCCGCTGGGTCAACGTCGACCTCTCGGGTGGGGAGCGGAAGAAGCTCGAGACCGTCCTCGCCGCCGCGATCCCCAGCAAGCTGGTCATCGGGGACGAGATTGACTCCGGCCTTGATGTCGACGCCCTGAAGCAGGTGGCGGCGCGGCTTCGGCGCCTCCGCGACGAGGAGGGGGTTGCCCTGCTGTTGATAACCCACTACCCGAGGCTGCTCGCGGAGATTGCGCCCGACCGGGTGGTCGTGCTCTCCCGCGGGGAGATCGTTTCCGAAGGCGGGCGGGAGCTGGCCGTGGAGCTGGAGCGGACCGGGTATGGCGCCTTCGAGCAGCACGACCTTGGGCTAGGCCGACCGTAGCTGGGCGGTTATCTCCTGCCGCCACTGGTCGAGATTGGCGCCGCTGCCGAGGAGGATCACCTGCTCCAGCCGCCCGTTCTCCAGGTAGCCCCAACCCTTGCCGCTGGGCGTGTCGAGTTCGATCTCGGTTGCATATTCGCTTCGAGGTCCGAGGACCTGGAGGAGGGTGCCGTGCTGCTCGCTCCAGCAGAAGGGGATCTCCTCTAACGGCGTTGCTTGATCTGTAAGCAGGTTAGCTGCCAGGTGGGCAGCTTGGGTCGCCGCGGTTTCGTAATGCTCGACGTGCACGTACCGGCCGTAAAGCGGGTGAAACCAGCTGCCCGCGTCTCCGGCTACCCCCAGCTGCCCGTACCCTTCGACGCAGCCGTCCGCACCGGCTAGCACACCCTTGCCCGCTTCAACCGGAAGCTCGCCCTCGACCCATTCGGTCGCGGGCACGACGCCCGCGCCGACTACCACCGCCTGCACCCGCCGCTCCGCTCCGGTGCCGGTAGTTACGGTTCCGGTAAGTGGATCCCAGGAGGTGACGGCGGTACCGAGCAGGAACTCGACGCCGTTCTCCTCGTGGAGCTGCTGGACGACCCGGGAGCAACCGCTTCCGGCCACGGAGGCGAGGGGCCGGGGAGCCCGGTCGATGACGGTAACGCCGATGCCGCGATGCCGCGCTGCCGAAGCTACCTCCAAGCCGACAAACCCGGCACCCACCACGGCGATGGCGCTGGCCTCCTGGAACAGGCTTCTGAGGAGGAGGGCGTCGTCCAGCGTTCTTAGGTAGATCACCGATGGCCCCGGAGGCAGCTCCGCCAGCTGGACCGGTCGCGCCCCGGTGCCGATGACCAGGAGGTCGTAGCTGACCTCGCCTGCGCTGGTGGCCACTAGCTTTTGGCTGGTGTCGAGGGCGTGGGCGACCGTGCCGGGACGGAGGGTGTAGGCGGTGTTGCCGCCGTGCATGTACACCCGGTCCGGAGAGACCGATCCGGCGAGCAGCTGCTTTGAGAGTGGTGGGCGCTGGTAGGGAGGGTGCCTCTCCGCACCCAGCACGGTGATCTCGATCTCCCGGTCGAGGCGGCGGGCGGCAAGCGCCGCCCGGTGTCCCACCAACGAACCGCCCACGATGACAAGGTGGCGCTTCACTCTTCCGGTTCGCCTTGATCGCGGCGGGAGTTCCTCGCCAATGCGAAGCCCGCCGGCTCGTTCCGCGCCGTTCGAGATCTGGGTGGATCGGTATGACCCCGGCCCTCCGAGGAGTCTGAACCTCTCGACGCCTCTCCGCCTCTCACGGCAGCCATCCTATGCGAGCGGGCGATTGCGTTTTGATCGCCCACGCCTTCAAAGCAGGCACCGTCGTGGTTAGCTCTCAGGAAACCGTTAACGCGGTTAGTTTCAACTATATCGGTAGGGCAAATTACGCGCCCACTAGACTGGCGAGGTGAGCAATACGCAACCTCTGTTCGTGGCCGACGATCTCTGGGTAAGCGCCGGGGGCACGGCAATCCTGAAGGGCTTTTCGTTGACGGTCTACCCCGGCGAGCTCCACGTGATCATGGGACCGAACGGCTCGGGAAAGTCGAGCTTTGCGAACGCCATCATGGGCAATACCGACTACCAGGTGGAGAAGGGGAGCATCCGCTTCAAGGGGGTTGACATCGGCGGCCTTCCGGTGGACGAGCGAGCCAAGGAGGGCATCTTTCTGGCCTTCCAGTACCCGGAGGAGATCTCCGGTGTCTCGGTGGTCCAGTTCCTGCGCCAGGCGCTTCAGGCTCGCCGCGGCGGCGATGTTTCGGTACTGGAGGTGAGGTTTTCGCTGATCGAGTGGCTGGAGAAGCTGGGACTCGACCCCTCCTTTGCCAGCCGGTATCTCAACGAGGGTTTCTCCGGTGGCGAGAAGAAGCGTAACGAGATGATCCAGATGGCGCTGATGGAACCGGAGCTTGCCATCCTCGACGAGACCGACTCCGGGCTGGACATCGACTCGCTGAAGACCGTGGCACGGAGCCTGGAGACCATCAGGGAATCCCGGCGGGCAATGGGTACCGTCCTCATCACGCATTACCAGAGAATTCTGGAGCTGCTGACACCCACGGCGGTGCATATCGCCATCGACGGCCGTATAGTCGAATCGGGAGGCATGGAGTTGGCCGAGGAGCTAGATCAGGAGGGGTACGGAAGATGGCGTCAACCGTCGGAAGCGCGATGACGAAGGATGCTTTAGACGTCCAGCTGATCCGGAAGGACTTCCCAATCTTCCAGCAGCCTCCCGGGGATAAGCCCTTCGTCTACCTCGACTCGGCGGCGTCGTCGCAGCGCCCCGAGCTGGTAGTGCAGGCGATGGACGAGTACTACCGCCGTTTTCACTCCAACGTCCACCGCGGCGTGTACACGCTCGCCGAGGCGGCGACGGCAAGGTACGAGGCGGCCAGGATCCGAGTCGGGCGGTTCCTCGGGGCCTACGACCCGGCACGCGAGATCGTCTTTACCAAGAACGCCACTGAGGCGTTCAACCTGGTGACGCAGGGGCTGGGAAGGGTTCTGCTCGACAAGGACTCGGTTATCGTCCTGA
>JAJYHR010000107.1 GCA_021784675.1 Actinomycetes bacterium | reverse complement strand
AATTGGCCGTCTCGGCCAGGTATCCGGGGGTGTTCGCGTTGGAGACGTTCTCGCTCACCACCTGGAGCGCCGACTGCTGGGCCTCCAGCCCAGAGAGCGCTATGTACAGGGAGCCTCCGCTCATGCGTGCTCGCTCATGCGTGCTCGCTCATCGAGTGCGCGCCCTGCGACTCGAGCAGGCCATGCCTGCCGTAGATGCCGAGATCGAGCCCGAGATCCCGGAGAAGGTTCGACACCAGAAGCGAGCGCCAGAAGCAGGCGGCGGCCACCCCGCTCGCCCGGATGGCGAGCTGGTGATGCCGCTCGCGCAGCCGCTCCACCGCAGCCTCGGTTCCCGCGGCTCCGATCTTGAGCCGGCTCAGGCCGGCGGCTACCGACTCCACCTGGGCCGATACCGCGGCAAGCTGGGCATGCTGGTCTTCAGCAACTACCCGCTCCATCTCGGCAATCGCCTCCTCCAGCCGCGTCAGAAGCAACTCGGCCTCGGCCATACCCGGATCTTGCTCGATCATGGAAGATGACATCGGCACGATGGACTTGAACCTAAGCTTTCTATAGCTCCCAGATCACCGACGGCCGCCGCCCCCTCTCCAGCAGGATCTTTCCTCCAGGGGGCTCGCCCCTGAAGGTCTCACCCAGGTAGTCGCGGGTCAGCCCATCGCTCCCGGTACCGAGAAAGAGCTGCGCCGTATGGTTGTTCACGATCGAGCGCCATCCATCCCGGTAGCGCGCAGCCAGCTGCGAAAGATCCTGGACCACCGTGACCATCCGGACCCCCAGGCCGACCCCGACCGATGCCGCGACCGCCAGCTCCGGTACCCGCGCAAGGTGCGCCGCCTCGTCGAGGAGGAGGAGCCGCTCTCCGGTTGAGCCGGGCTCGAGGACGGCGCGGAGGTAGGCCGAGATGAAGGTGGACAGGTATATGCCCGCCTCCTGTTGCACGCCGACCGAACCCACCAGCAGTACCGTTCCCGGCAGCAGGGCGGAGAGCGGTACCCCGGGCACCCGCTGCCCGATCCGGGAGAGCGGGTCGAGCAGCTGCTTCACGGTGAGCAGCACCGAGCTCCGGGCCCGCGGTTCCAGCCCGCCGGCGCTCGCCACCTCCGACGCCAGCTGGTCCTCTCCCGCCCGCTCCAGCAGCCGCTGGGCGAGCGCCGGCGAAGAGGCGATCTCCGCCTCCGGAACCCCGGCGAGGTTCGCCGCTCTGAGCAGGCCGGCAAGCACCGGTTCTGCCAGCCCGTACCAGAATCGAGTCTCGGCGCCATCGATCCCGTACCCTCCGTGGACGGAGACGATGACGTTCGCCACCCTGCGGGCGCTCCCGGCCGAGCCGGCCTCCAGCGCCGGCCACCAGGCGGCGTTCGCCAAGGCCGACGGACCCAGGACAAACACCTCTCCGTAGGCTGAGCGGGCAGCGACAACCCTCTCGGAGAGGAGCTCGTCCTTGACCGACGCGTAGAGGAGCGGACCGTCCCAGCCGGCAAGGTTGGGGGCCACAACCGAGCGGGTCTTTCCCGAGCGGGTGGGCCCGACGACCAGGAGGGAGGACTCCCGGTCGAGGAGGATCTCCCGCCTGCCGACCGCGATCCTCAGCTCCCGGGACGGATGCGAGAAGCGCCGCGGCCGGCCGAGACGCCTCCCGTGCGGCCGCTGGCGATCCCGGCGAGCGCCGGGTGCGGGCCGGCGGTTGCTGGACCGGTCAAGGGTGAGCATCGCCAGCACCAGGAGAAGGAGCAGCCCGAACGCGGTCATCCGGCCACCATCCGGGCGTCCGTATCGACCAATCCCCGCTCGGCCGGCTCCACCAGGTGGTCCACCAGGAACTCGCGCCGCCCGAGCAGCCAGATTGCCCTTCCCCTCAGCAGATCGCAGGCCAGATCGCACCGCTGCGCGTCGAATCCGAACCACTCCTCGAGCTCGGCCGCCTCGCTCCTCCCCTGGGAGAACAGAGCCACGCTCCCGCACTCGCGCACCAGCCCCTTGGCTTCGGCGGCAAGATCCGAGAGCCGGTGGGTCACCGCGATCACGGAGGCGCCGTAGGCCCGCGCCAGCTTGAGCAGCGACCGCAGGGAGCCGGCGATCGCCGGATCGCGCAGCACCGACCAGGCTTCGTCCAGGACCACGTAGCCGGGACCGATCCGCCCCCGCGCCAGATCGGCGATCCGGCTGCGGAGGATGGCGGCGGTAGCCAGCGCACCGAGCTCCCCGCTTCCGGCGGCACCGAGGTCGATCACGATCCGTTCCGCCATCGGCTCCACTCGGCCATCCAGGGAGAAGAGGCCAGCCAGATCTCCGGAGACCACCCGCTCGAGGTCCATGCCCGTGGCTGCCATCAGCCGCTCCGCCTCCTCCCTCAAGACCGCCGGAACCATCGCCGCGATCAAGCTGGGCCGCTCGCAGAGGTAAAGGAGCTGCCGGATGCTGGGGGGTTTGCGCCCCACCGCCAGGTGGCGCGCGATCGCCGACGCCACCGCCTTCTCAACCTCGGTAGGATCCCTCCTCACCACCAGCGAAATAAGGGCGAGCACTGCGGTGGCGAGTTCCGGCGCGCTCGAGCCATACCCGGCAAACGGGTCGATCCCTCCCGCCTCTCCCGGAGAGAGGCGGGCCGCCCGCACCGCCCCTCCCAGCTCCCGGTACTCACCCTTGGGGTCGATGACCGCGAGAGACTGGCCCTCGCGGAGACCGCGGTGGAGCAGCGTCTTCACCATGGCGCTCTTGCCACGACCGACGTCGCCGAGCACGAGCAGGTTCGGGTTGGTGATCAGCTCCCTGGCGTACAGGTCGAACGGATCGAAGCAGAAGGCCCCGCCGGTGGCGAGCACCCCCAGCGGGTTCCGGCTTCCCCCGGTGACCGGGCTCGCGGTGGGGATCGGTATCTGGGCCAGCGCGTCCGTGGTGGCCTGCCAGGCTAGCTCCATCCCTCGACCCCCGCAACCGCGAGCTCGAACCACTCGCGCTGGAACCCGAGCGCCACCGC
>JAJYHR010000160.1 GCA_021784675.1 Actinomycetes bacterium | reverse complement strand
TGTGGGCGGAGTACGGGTTCTCTACCAACGTGCCGCTTTCCGAGGTGGCGAGCGATCCCCGCGCCATGCTGGCGCTCGAGTACGGGGGGGAGCCCCTCGAACCCGATCACGGGTATCCGGTCAGGTTCCTCATGCCCAGCCTGTACTTCTGGAAGTCGGCAAAATGGGTGCGCGGCCTGGAGTTTAGCCGCGCCGACCGGCCCGGCTTCTGGGAGCGGAACGGTTACCACAACCACGGTGATCCCTGGAGCGAGGAGCGCTTCTCCTAGCCGCGGTCAGCCGCGCCGGATCTCTATCCGGCAGGGATCGGGCGTGCCTCGCTCCGAGAGCGCGCGGAGCTGCGAGGTACCGCGGACCAGACCCTGCATGAGCCCCTCGACGATCCCGCGCTCGGTGGCGCAGAGGACCGGGTGGTCGGTCACCAGCTTGCCGAAGGGGCAGGTGTGGCTGTCGAGGTGGAACTCCCCGTCTCGGACGGTGGCGGTGGCGGAGAAGCCGGTGCGGGTGAGGGCGTCGGCGACCAGCTTGAGGCTCGCGGAGACGCTCTTCGTGGGGTCCTTCCCGTTCATGGCGAGCGCGAGGTCGCGGCCGTACTCGAAGCCGACGTCGTAGGCGACCACCTCGACCACCTTCGGGTCGATCTCGGAGATCAGCCGGCCGAGCAGCTTGCCGAGCAGCGCGGCCTGGTCGGTGATGCCGTCGATCAGGGACGGCTCCTTGAGCGACCGGTACTGCTTGGATGGCCGTCCGACGTGCGATTGGCCGCGGTCGGTGAAGATCTCGACGTAGCCGCTGGCGGCCAGCCGGTCAAGGTGGTGCCGGGCTACGTTGGGGTGGAGGTCGAACTGGCGGGCAACCCCCTGCGCCGTGGCCGAGCCCTGCCGCCGGACGAAGAGGTAGATCCCCCGGCGGGTCGGGTCGCCAAGGGCGCGCGCCAGCGCCTGCACGGCGCCGGTAAACTCATCGGTGACCGACACCTCTTCAGCAACGGTGCTCACCACGGCTCCCATCTTCGAGGTAACAAGTACAAGGCCCCAGGTGACTAGTTTAATCCCTAGAACAGTGTTCATCTGTGGACGGGCGTATCGATAAGGAGGCCGGGTGGCAAAAGGGGACGAGGCCGAGGTGTACCGTGCCCTCCAGGGTGTCGTCGACGAGGAGCTTGGTTCCGACATCGTCTCTCTTGGCCTGGTGGGGCCGGTGGAGCGGGGCTTGCTGAAGAGCAAGGTCACCATCTACTACGTCGGAGGAGCACCCGAGATCCAAGACGAGCTCCGCGAGCGCGCGCAGGCGGCGCTCTCCGCGGTGGGCAGCTTCGAGCTCAAGCTCCAGGCGCTCGATCCGGAGGGGCAGGTGGCGTTGAGGGAGAGGCTCCTCGATCCGGAGTCCGTCTCCGCCCGCGAGGAGAGGAAGCCGGTATTCTCCCGGCCCTCATCGAAGACCCGGGTGCTCGGCATCTCCTCCGGCAAGGGTGGCGTCGGCAAGTCGTCGGTATCGGCAAACCTCGCAGTCGGCCTCGCAATCCGCGGTTTCGACGTGGCGGTCCTCGACGCCGACGTCTACGGGTTCTCGATACCGAAGATGCTGGGGGTAGAGCGCTTCCCTCGCGTGGTCGACGACCTGATCATCCCGCCGATGGCCCATGGAATCAAGGTGATGTCCCTGGGCTTCTTCGTCGAGGAGGACACGCCGGTGATCTGGCGGGGGCCGATGCTGCACAAGACCATCGAGCAGTTCCTGGTCGATGTCTACTGGGGCTCCCTCGACTACCTGGTGGTGGACATGCCGCCCGGAACGGGCGACATCACCCTCTCCCTCCAGGAGTTCCTGCCCCGCTCCGAGGTCTTCGTGGTGAGCACTCCGCAGGAGGCCGCGACTCGGGTGGCGCAGCGGTCGGCGCTGGCCGCCCGGAAGCTGAAGCTTCCGGTGCGCGGCGTGATCGAGAACATGGCCGGCTTCACTGCCGACGACGGGACCAACTACCCGATCTTCGGGGAGGGCGGGGGCCAGGTCCTCTCTAGCCTCCTCGAGGTGCCGGTGCTGGGGTCGGTCCCGCTCACCATGGGTTTGCGGAGGGGCGGAGATCAGGGCAGTCCGGTGGTGGTCGCCGCCCCCGACGACCCGGCCTCCAAGGCCATCTTTGGAGTTGTCGACGCGGTGGTCGCCATGGGACCGGCCAGGCGCTACCGGGCCGACCTCAAGGTTCAAGCAAAGTAGGAGGTTCAATGGAGCTGCGGATTGGTATTGCCGACTCGCCGCGGGAGCTCGATCTGGAGCTGGACGAGGCGAGCGAGCAGCAGAGCGTGGTGGACGCGATCGAGCAGGCGATTGCGGCTGGAGTCGGGGTCTACTGGATCTCGGACCGCAAGGGCCGCCGGGTCGGGGTGCCGGTCGCCAAGATCGCGTATATCGAGCTCGGGCCGGACCGGAACCAGCGCAAGGTCGGGTTCAGCGCCTAGATCGGTGACCTCGCTCCTCGAGCACCAGCTGGTGTTTGTGACCGGAAAAGGCGGGGTGGGGAAGTCGACGGTGGCGGCCGCTATCGGCTGCCTGGGAGCCGCGTCGGGGAGGAGAACCCTCGTCGTCGAGGCCGACGGGAAGGGAGACGTCGGAGCCATCTTCGGGAGGCACGGGATCGGGTTCGAGCCGGTCGAGGTCTTGCCGTCGCTCTCGGTCATGGAGATGGATACCGAGGCGTCCCTGGAGGAGTACCTGCGGATCTTCGTCAAGGTCCCGATGCTCTCCAAGATGCCGGGCCTGGCGCGGATCTTCGACTTCGTCTCCACTGCCGCCCCGGGTGTAAAGGAGATCCTGGTGGTGGGGAAGCTCTGCTACGAAGCTAAGGAGAATCATTTCGACCTGATCGTCGTCGACCCTCCGGCGAGCGGGCACGTCATCTCGCAGCTGGGAGTGACGAGCGACGTGGGCGATCTCATCCAGCTCGGGATGATCCGCAACCAGACCTCCTGGATGCTCGAGATCCTGGCCGACCAGGACCGCTCCACCGCGGTGCTGGTGGCGACGCCGGACGAGACCGCGGTGGAGGAGTCTGTGGAGCTCGCCTCGCGGATCCGGTCGGAGACCCCGGTACACCTGGGCGGGGCCGTGGTCAACCGGGTGATCCACAACCCGCTGGGGGAGCTGGAGCAGGCCGAGCTGGAGCGGATCCGTTCGGTCGCAGGCGCCGCCGGCCAGCTTGGCCCGGTTGTGGAGGCGGCCGATCTATACGTTGGCATCGCCACGCGCCATGCGGGGAACATCGCCACCCTGCAAGCGGCCATGGGCGAACTACCGGTGGCGACCGTAGCGGAGCTCCTGGGCTCGGAGGCCAACCTGGATCTGGTCATGGAGGTGGCCGAGTCTCTAGAGGTCGAGCTGTGGTAAGGGAGGTGTGGGAGCCGCTCGCTCGCTACTCCCGGCTGCTGGTGGTCGGCAGCGGAGGGGTTGGCAAGACCACGATGGCGGCCTCTCTCGGCGTGGACGCTGCCGTCTCATTTGAGCTCCGGGTGCTGGTGGTCACTGTCGATCCGGCGAAGCGGCTCGCCTCCAGCCTCGGGGTCGGCCCGCTGGCCAACACCCCGGTCGAGATCAAGCTCCCCGCCTCGCTGGAGCCGAGAGGAAAGCTCTTTGCAGCCTCGGTGGATATGAAGCGGGCCTGGGACTCGCTGATCGAGAAGCACTCCCCGGACGCCGCGACCCAGTCCCGGATCCTGGCCAGCCCGATCTACCACAACCTCTCCTCGAAGTTCATCGGCTCCTACGACTACGCGGCGGTGGAGGTTCTCGCCTCGCTCACCGCGGAGCGGAGCTACGACGTCGTTATCGTCGATACTCCCCCCTCCCGGAACGCGCTGGACTTCCTAGACGCTCCCCGGCGGCTCCGCGAGTTCTTCTCTTCCAATCTGCTCGCGTTGCTGACCCTCCCGCGGAGGACCAGGGTCTTCTCCCTGGCAACCCGGCCCTTCTACCTGGTTGCCGAGGCGATCATGGGCGGTGCCTTCCTCAGCGACCTGACCGACTTTTTCACCGACTTCTCGCGGCTCCGTGACGGGCTGGTAGCCCAGAGCGTCGGCTTCAGTGACCTGCTCACTCAGGAGGAGACCGGGTTCATCGTCGTCTCCGATCCCTACGGCCCATCGGTGGTGGAGGCGGAGCGCCTGCTCACCGCGCTGGCGCGCCGGGGAATTCACGAGGCCGCCTGGTTCGTCAACCGGTCCTGGCCGGCGCGGCTCTTTAGCGAGGAGGCGGAGACCGCCGCGAGATGGCTGGGAAGCGAGGGGCTGGAGCTGCTCCTCGATCAGGCGGGAAGCGAGCTGGATCGGTCGATCGCACGCCGTACGGTAGCCGAGGTGCTGGGCATCCGCGACCAGATCGAGATGGCCCATTCGCGGGAGACGCTTACCCGGATCGATCCGAGCGTCCCCATCTTCGAGATCCCGATCGCGGCCGAGGAGCTGGTGGATGCGGCGGCGCTAGCCCGGCTGGTAGCGACGGCGAGGCGCTTCGACCCGAGCTGATGCGGCCGCCGTATCTGGCCCTGCCGCGGAGCCGCGAGTACCTTGGGCTTCGGCCGCTGGCGGGAGCCGGCGTTCTTCCCAATGCCGGCCGCGGGCCCAAGCCGCGCCCACCAGAGGGCTGCGGGAGACCTCCCTCAGGGCCCTGGAGGTCGCGCAGGGTTGCGAGGCGTAGACCAGGTCTCCGGGCGAGACCGGAGATCCTGTCCAGCCAGGCGGCAATTTTGGAACGACCCCGGCTCCCACTAGGATTTGATTGTGATCGACTACCACCTCCACCTCTGGTCGCACTCGAAGCCGAGCACCGAGGCCACCATCGAGCAGCTCGCCGCGTACTGCGAGAAGGCCGCCGGGAACGGGGTTACCGAGATCGCGATCACCGAGCACTTCTACCGGTTCCGGGAGGCCTCGGCGTTGCTCAAGGGGTTCTTCCGCCGGTACGACGCGTCCCCGGTCCGGAGCCTGATGGAGGAGTACTGGGAGCGCAACTCCACTGCCGACCTCGATCAGTACGTGGAGGTCGGGCTCGCGGCCAAGAAGGCCGGCCTCCCGGTGGTCCTCGGGCTCGAGGTCGACTACTACGAGGGAGAGATGGCGGGCGTGGCCGCCCTTCTCTCCGGTTACCCCTTCGACGTCCTCTTGGGGTCGATCCACTGGATCCAGGCGTGGCCCTTCGATCACGTGGACGACCCGGTGGTGATGGCCGAGTGGGAGCGGGTCGGGGTGGAGCCGGCCTGGCAGGGATATACCAGGGCGTTGGAGGAGCTTGCGGCTTCGGAGACGGTGGATGTCCTCGCCCATCCTGATCTGGTCAAGGTGGCCGGCCACCGCCCGGCGGTTCCCGAGGAGTACTACGACCGGATGGCGGAGGCGGCGGCGTCGCACTCCATGACCGCCGAGGTCTCCTCCGCGGGACGCCGGAAGCCGGTTAACGAGATCTACCCGGCGCCTTACCTTCTTGACCGGTTCCGCGCCCTGGGTATTGGGGTTACCACGGCCTCGGACGCGCACGGCCTGGGAGACGTCGCCGACCGGGCCGGGGAGCTCTCCCAGGCGCTGAAGGTGGCCGGCTACGAGGAGCTGACCCGCTTCTCCGGGCGCAAGCCGAGGGCAACGGCGCTGTAGGCCTGGATGCTCGAACCGGTTGACGAGAGGCTAACCGCAAACCAGCGGTCGTACCTTGCAGAGCTCCGCCGCTTCTGGGGGTTCCTGGCCGACCTCGGCTTCTCCGATCTCACCATCGCGCTACTGGCGAAGGGGCAGTCGAGGCCGGGGTACGTCATCGTCGCCCAGGTCCGCCCGGCGACCGCCCAGACGGTTCACCCCGGGGACCTGATCGGGATGAACTTCGATCTCGACCCGAGCTCGCCGGTGGGGCAGTGCCTTCTCGACGGCGTGGTGACCACCGGGGATCGGGTCGACCCGCGTTCGGGGAGGCCCATGCGCTCCTGGTTCATCCCGCTCTCCGTAGACGGAGAGGTCTTTGCCGTGCTGATCAGGGACCAGCTCCGGGAGCAGCAGCGCAACCCGGGTGAGCTCGAGACCATATACATGTCGCTCTTCGGCCGCTTTACCCAGATGATCGTCGAGGGAAGGTTTCCCTACCCCCCCGGAGAGGTGGAGGAGGCTCCAAGGGTCGGGGACGGCGTCTGCGTGCTGGACGCTGAGGAGCGGATCAGCTTCCTCTCTCCGAACGCCCTCAGCGCGCTGCACCGGCTCGGCTGCAACGAGGCCAGGCCGGGCGAGGAGCTGGCCAAGGTCGGTTTGCGCATCCAGGCCCCATCCCGTGCCCGCGCCCTCAGCGCTCCGGTCCTGGAGGAGGTGGAGCGGGTCCGCGGCGTCACCGTTACCTTCTACTGCCTGCCGATCTTTGTTGGTGATACCCTTACCGGGTACATACTGCTGCTCCGTGACGTGACCGACATCCGGCAACGGGACCGGCTGCTCGCGTCGAAGGACGCCACTATCCGCGAGGTGCACCACCGGGTCAAGAACAACCTACAGACCATCTCGTCTCTCCTCCGGCTCCAGGGGAGGCGGCTCTCCAATGCCGACGCCAGGGAGGCCCTGAACGAGGCGGAGCGGCGGATCCGCTCGATCGCGCTGGTCCACGAGTTCCTCTCCCGCGACATCTCGGAGCAGGTGGAGATCGACGAGATCATCGGGACCCTGGTCCGGCTGGCGGAGGAGTCCAACCTCCCAGGCCGGGAGGTGGAGATCAGGGTGGAGGGCAAGGCAGGGCGGATGGACGCCGCCAAGGTAACCCCGCTGGCTATCGCGATCGCGGAGCTACTCCAGAACTCACTCGAGCACGGTTACGGGCCAGAGTCGAAGCGGCTCCGGGTGGTGGTGGCCTTCGAGCGCAATGCCGGCGAGCTGTCGCTGGAGATCATGGACGACGGGATTGGGTTCCCGGAGGATCTCGCCGCGGCCAGCGCATCCTCTCTCGGTCTCGCCATCGTCAGGGACCTGGTGACCAGCCAGCTCGATGGGCGGATCGCCTTCGGCAGCGCGCCCGGTGGCGGGGCGTCGGTGCGGATGAGGCTCCCCGCAGGCCAGTCCTCCTGACCCCCGCGAGGCCGGGAGGGCGTATAGGCTACGGTGCGTAGTTGTTCAGGAGGTAGCTACCAGTGAAGATAGTGGCGCTCGTGAAGCAGATCCCGGATCAGGCCGCGCCACAGGCTTTGGATCCGGACAGCTTGAGGCTGGTTCGGGCGGGAAAGATGATCATCGACGACTCCGACTCCTACGGGGTGGAGGCGTCGCTCCAGGTGGCCGAGAAGCTGGCTGCGGAGGTCTCGGTGGTGTCGATGGCACCGAACCAGGAGACCGCTGGGGTGAGGACGGCGCTGGCGATGGGTGCTGCAAGCGCCATCGTGGTGAGCGACGATCAGCTGGCCGGCGCTGACGCGCTGCTCACCGCCAGAGTGCTGGCGGCAGCGGTGGTGCGGACTGGAGCCGAACTCGTCGTAGCGGCTACCGAGTCCACCGATGGCTACACCGGCACGGTGCCGGCCCAGGTTGCCGCGCTGCTCGGATGGCCGGCGCTCACCTTTGCCAAGGAGATGCAGGTCGACGGGGGCACGGTCCGGATCAAGCGGCAGACCGAGGATGGTTTCGAGGAGGTCGAAGCCGAGCTTCCCGCGGTGGTGAGCGTCACCGCCGGCTCGGTGGTGCCGCGCTACCCGTCCTTCAAGGGGATAATGGGGGCGAAGAACAAGCCGGTGGAGCTGCTCACGCTGGGTGACCTCGGTATCGCTGCCGAGGTGGGCGAGCGGGTTACTGGCGTTCGGGACGCCGAAGCCAGGGCGGCCGGAGAGGTTTTCGAGGACGATGGCAGCGCCGAGGAGCGGATCGTCGCCTTCCTCGAGGGGATAAAGGTTCTTTAAGGAGGGCGAGTGGCTGGTTCGGTCTGGATCATTTGCGAGACGCAGGGAGAGTCCCTGGCGCCGCTTGCGCTCGAGCTGGCGGCGGCGGCCCGCCGCATCGGGGGTCCGGTGGTAGCGGTCGGGTGTGGAGGCGCGTTCTCCAGGGCGGCCGCGGAGCTGGGCGCGCATGGAGTCGCGACCTTGGTCGAGGTTGGCGGGTGTGAAGGCCATCTCCAGGGAGGGTTGATCGCGGCCGCTGTTGTGGAGGCGATCTCCCAGCTGGGGACGCCTGTGGCTATCCTGGCCGGGCAGACCTACACGGGTCGGGACGCGCTGGCCCACCTCTCGGTGCTCCTTTCGGCGCCGGTGCTCGGCAGCGCGGTGAACGTATCCGTCGACGGCGATACCGTGGTCGCCGAGAACGTGATCTTCGGTGGCGAGCGGGTGGTCTCCTCTGCCGTGGAGGCAGGCAAGGTCGCCTTGATCGGGGTGAGGGCAAAGAGCTTCTCCCCGGATCCGGTCGCGGAGCCGATCTCCCCGGCGGTGGTGACGGTTACCGCGTCGCCGGATGCGCCCGCCTACAGGAGCAGAGTGGTGTCGAGCCGGTCCGAGGAGCATGCCGGCCCCAAGCTCGACGAGGCGGCGGTGGTGGTCGCCGGGGGCCGCGGGCTCGGCGCCCAGGAGAACTACGCCGCGGTGGAGGAGCTGTCCGGGTTGCTCGGCGGCGCGCCGGGGGCAAGCCGCGCAATTGTGGACGCTGGTTGGGTTCCCTACGCCTACCAGGTCGGGCAGACCGGCAAGACGGTTAAGCCGGACGTCTATATCGCGATCGGCATCTCCGGAGCCACCCAGCACATGGTGGGCATGAAGGGATCCAAGGCGATCATCGCCATCAACAAGGACCCGGAGGCCCCGATCTTCCGGATCGCCGACCTCGGGGTGGTGGGCGATGCCCAGAAGATCCTTCCCAGGTTGATCGAGGCGATCAAGAGGCGCCGGTAGCGCGAGCTGGCGGCGGGGCGATGGCCGCCAGGCCGGAGACGCCGTCTCCATCCCCGTAACGGTCGTGGTAGACGTGCTCGGAGAGTGGTGAGCGCGACCGCCATTCCAGCTTTTCCAGGTCCGGCACCGCTTCAAAGTGGCTGACCGGGCCGACGCAGAGCCAGGCGATGGGCCGGAGCCGTTCCGGCATCCCCACCAGCTTGGCCAGGTACTCCTCGCGGTAGAACGAGACCCAGCCCACGCCGATCTCTTCGAGGGTTGCCGCCAGCCAGAGGTTCTCGATGGCGAGGCAGACCGAGTAGAGCCCGGCGTCCGGGATGGAGTGGCGGCCGAGGACTGACGGAGCGCCGCGGTCGGGGTCGTAGCTGACGACGATGCCGTAGGTCGCCTCCAGGATCCCCTCGATCTTGATCTTGCTGAAGGTCTGGCGGCGATCTTCGGAGAGCGTCGCGTCGTAAGCGGCGCGCTCCGCCATCACGTGGCCGTGGAACTCCCGCTTGGTGGCTGGAGAATCGACGATGACGAAGCCCCACGGCTGGGACATCCCCACGCTGGGGGCTGCATGGGCGGCGGCAAGGATCCGGCCCAGCTTTTCGGGGTCGAGAGGCTCGCCGGTGAACTGCCCGCGTACGTCCCTTCTGGTGTTGATCAGTCGGTAGAACGCCTCCGGGTCCACACGCCGCCTCCTCACTCATGACCTGCGGTAAGGCTACTAGGATGGAACGGAAGTAGACAATCGAATAGGGGAGCGGCTCTTACCTTGATGGGGATGCGCAACTTCAGGGCTATGGCCAAGGAGCCGGTCACCTTTGACGAGATCGACCGGAAAACTCTGAAGCGGGCGTGGCGGGTGGCGCAGGAGTTCCGCCTTCTGATCCTGGTCTACCTGGCCCTGCTGCTGCTGGCAGCGCTGGTCGGGTCGCTCACCCCCCTGGTCCTGAAGAACGTGATCAACCTAGCTATCCCGCGCCGGTCGGTCTCGCTGCTGCTCGTCTACACGGCCGAGATCGCGCTCCTCACCTTCGGCGGGAGCGCGATCGGGATCTTGAATCGCTATCTGAACTCGGTGATCGGCGAGGGGATCATCTTCCGGCTGCGCACCCGGCTCTTCGAGCACCTCCAGCAGCTCTCCCTCTCATTCTTCACCAACAGCCAGACGGGGGCGATCCTCTCCCGGCTCAATAGCGACGTGGTCAGCTCCCAGCAGGTGGTGGGGACCCTGGGGTCGGTCGTCTCCGACCTGGCCACTCTGGTCTTCACGCTCTTTTTCATGCTCCAGCTGTCGGTCCCGGTCACCGGGCTCGCGCTCCTGGTGGTTCCGGCCATCCTGCTGATCGACCGGCTGCTCGGGAAGCGCCTGTCCCGGTACGCGCGCGCGCAGATGCAGACCAACGCGGTGATGGCCGCCTTCGAGCAGGAGCGGTTTAACGTCTCCGGGTCGCTCCTGGTCTCCCTCTTTGGTGATCGGGCGGTCGAGTCGACCGAGTTCTCCTCCAAGGCGGCTGCGGTGCGTGACGCGGGCATCCGTTTCGCCCTCTTCGGCCGGCTCTACTTCACGTCGCTGTCGCTGCTGGGCGGGGTGGGCACCGTCGCTGTATACGCGATCGGCGGCGATCAGGCCATCCGCGGCTCGCTCTCGATCGGGGCGCTGGTGGCGCTTGCTGCCTATATCACCCAGCTGTTCGCGCCCCTTACCGACCTCTCCACCGCCCGGGTCAACCTGCTGCAGGCGCTGGTCAGCTTCGATCGCGTCTTCGAGGTTTTGGACGTGGAGCCGGACGTCCGCGCGCCGAGCGACCCGATTTTGCTCGTGCGGCCGGTCGGGGCCATCGCCTTCGAGGGGGTCTACTTCCGCTATACCAGCGGGGCGCCGCTGGCGAGCCTGGCCAAGGAGGGGTCGGCCCCGAGCGCGCCGGAGCGGGACTGGGCGCTCGAAGGGATCGACCTGAGAATCGAGCCCGGGCAGACCGTTGCGCTGGTCGGGCCGTCGGGAGCCGGAAAGACCACGATCACCACGTTGATGACCAGGCTGTACGATCCGGAGCGGGGGCGGATCCTCTTTGACGGCGTCGACCTCCGGCTGCTGGATCTGGATGCGCTGAGGAGATCGATCGGGGTGGTGACCCAGGATCCCTTCCTCTTCCACGATACGGTGAGGGCAAACCTCCTCTACGCGCGGCCGGCGGCCACCGAATCGCAGCTCCAGGGCGCTATCGAGGCGAGCCAGCTCGCCGAGATGGTCGATCGGCTTCCCCAGGGGATCGATACGGTGGTAGGGGAGAGGGGATACCGGCTCTCGGGGGGAGAGAAGCAGCGGCTGTCGATAGCCCGTGTGCTGATCAAGGATCCGAAGGTGGTGATCCTCGACGAGGCTACCTCGAGCCTTGATGCCACCAACGAGGCGCTGATCCAGATGGCGATCTCGGAGACGTTGACCGCGAGGACCTCGGTGGTCATCGCCCACCGGCTCTCGACCATCCTTGGCGCCGACACCATCGTGGTGATGAACCATGGGCAGGTGGTCGAGGTAGGGTCGCATCAGGAGCTGCTGGAGCTGGGCGGCCTCTACGCGGAACTCTTCCACAACCAGTTCGTAGAGGTGAGCGGCGGGGAGGTGTAGCGCCTCGGCGCCTCAACCCGTCTGGATCAGGTAGAAGAGTTCGGCGTACCGTCCCTCGCCGAGCCCGGCCATGCCGGCCGCCGCTGACAACCACTGTTTCACCATTCCGGCGGCCTCTTTGGGCTGAGGGAGCTGGCTTTCGTGGGCGAGGATGGCTGAGATCTTGGCGTCGATCTGATCGGTGATGTCGACGTAGTGGCTCGGTTCCGGGTACGCACTCATGGCGACCTCGAGGACGGTGTGGGGCTCGAGTCCCATCTCGAGCAGCTCCGGGTGGGCGAAGGGGTTGCGGGAGTCCGGGTAGACAGCCTGGAGCGCCGCCTCGCCGGCCGCAAGATGGTCGGGGTGGGAGGTTCCGATGCGGGTGAAGTTGCGGACCGGGGACTGGCTCATGACCCGCTCGGGCCGGTACCTCCTGATCATGGCGGCAAGATCGCGCCGGAGCTGCATGGAGACGGTGAGCGCTCCGTCGTGGTAACCGAGAAATTCGACGGTGTCTACGCCGGCGGCACGCGCCGCCGCCAGCTGCTCCGATCGCCTGGTCCCCGGGATGGTGGAGCGGTCGACCGAGCGGTCGAAGCCGCCGGCGTCGCCGTCGGTGATCACGCAGTAGGCGACCGGAACGCCGAGAGCGCGCCACCGGGCCACGGTGCCGGCGAGCCCGAAGTCGACATCGTCGGGGTGTGCCGAAATGACCAGGGCGGACTGTGGCGGTTCCATTGGGATGAGCGGCACTTGAGAACTCCTGTTTCTGGTGAATCCTAATCTGCGATCTCCCACACCGGTGTGCCGGAGGCTGTGTGCCGATAGGGTGGCGCCGGGGCTAGCCTTGGTCCCATGAGCGAATCCGCGTCCAACCGGCTTTCCCCCGGAGATAATGCGCCTCTGTTCTGCCTGCCCAACCACTCCGGCCAGCTGGTATGCCTGGAGCAGTTCCGCGGGAGCGGGGTGGTCGTCTACTTCTATCCGAAGGACATGACCCCGGGATGCAGCGTGGAAGCTTCCGACTTCAACCAGTTAAGGGGGGAGTTCCTCGCTGCTGGGTTGCGGATCGTCGGCATCTCCCCGGACTCGCCGGCCTCCCACCAGCGCTTCATCTCGGCGCTCGATCTCGGGTTCGAGCTGCTGAGCGATCCTGGTCATGAGGTGATGGCCGCCTGGGGAGCTTACGGGACCAAGCTCAACTACGGTCGCGAGGTGGTGGGGACGATCCGGTCCACCTTCGTGGTCGACGGCGAGCTGAAGATCGTTGCCGCTCTGTACGGGGTGAAGGCAAAGGGCCACGCGAGGCGGCTCCTCGAGCTGGTCGGGTCGGAGAGCGGGACTGCTGAAGGGTAGGCGCCCCCGGAGGGGGCAGGGAGGAGTGGGCAGATGCCGGAAGCGGTGATAGTGGCTGCGGTGCGGACGCCGATCGGGCGGGCCTTCAAGGGCTCGCTCACTTCGGTGCGGCCGGATGACATGAGCGGGAAGGTGATCGAGGAGGTGATGCGGAGGCTTCCCTCCCTCGACCCGGCGAGCGTAGACGATGTGATCTGGGGGGTCGCACTCCAGCATGGCGAGCAGAGCATGAACGTCGGCCGCAACGCCGCCGCCCTCTCCGGGCTACCGGACACCGTCCCGGGAACCAGCGTCAACCGATTTTGCGCCTCGTCGCTCCAGGCGATCAGGATGGCCTTCCACGCGATCCGGGCGGGGGAGGGAGAGGTCTTCGTCGCCGGGGGCGTGGAGAGCATCACTAGGGCGTCGCTGAAGGGGTTCGACCCCGAGGACATGAACCCCCGCTTCGTGGATCAGTCGCGGCCGGACTTCGTCAACCTGATGTACATTCCGATGGGGTTGACGGCGGAGAACGTGGCCAGGAAGTACGCGGTATCGCGCGAGGATATGGACGCCTACGCGAAGATCTCCCAGGACCGGGCGGTTGCGGCGCAGGCCTCCGGCTTTTTCAGCCGGGAGATCCTCCCGGTGACCACGCCGGAGGGGGAGGTGGTCGCCAAGGACGACGGTCCCCGGCCCAACACGACCCTGGAACGGCTCGCCGAGCTGCAGCCCGCCTTCCTCCCGGATGGCACGGTAACCGCCGGAAACTCGTGCCCGCTTAACGACGGAGCGGCCGCGGTGGTGGTCATGTCCGAGGAGCGTGCCAACCGGCTTGGAATCGCCCCGATGGCCAGGATCGTCGCCTCTGCGGTTACCGGAATCGCTCCGGAGATCATGGGCGTAGGTCCGATCGACGCGGTCACGAAGGTCCTCGACATGGCCGGGTTGAAGATCTCCGACATTGGCGTGGTCGAGCTCAACGAGGCGTTTGCCGCCCAGGTGCTGGCGGTCGCCAGGGAGCTGGGGATCTCGGTGGAGGAGCAGCTCAACCCGAACGGCGGTGCGATCGCTCTGGGTCACCCCTTCGGGATGACCGGTGCCCGGATCATGACTACCCTGCTCAACGGGCTCGCGGAGCGAAAGCAGCGCTTTGGTCTGGAGACCATGTGCGTTGGCGGCGGCCAGGGGATGGCGATGATTGTGGAGCGGCTCTTTTGAGCGTAGCGAAGCCGGTCAAGGTGGTGTTGGTGCGCCATGGGAAGACGCCGACCACCGGCAAGGTGCTGCCCGGAAGGGCACCCGGTCTCCACCTCTCCCTCGAGGGTCAGCGTGAGGCGCTGGCCGCCGCGGAGTCGGTGATCCGGTTGCACCCGAAGATCGCGGCAATCTACACCTCACCGATGGAGCGCGCAGTGGAGACGGCCGAGGCGCTCGCTTCGATCACCGGAATCGCTCCGGAGCCGACCCCGGGGCTGATCGAGTGCGACTTCGGGGAGTGGACCGGTCTCGAGCTCGCCAAGGTACGCCGGAAGAAGGAGTGGCAGGGAGTGGTCCTGAGCGCCTCCCGTTTCCGTTTCCCCGGCGGGGAGAGCCTCTCCGAGCTGCAGGCGCGGGTGCAGGAGGTCATCGCCGGCTGGGTGGAGACCTACTCCGGGAGGACGGTGGTCGCCTACACCCACGCCGACCTGATCAGAGCGATAGCCTGCGACGCTCTCGGCATGCACCTGGATGCGATCCACCGGATATACGTCTCGACCGCGTCGCTGACTACCGTGGTAGCAGCCAGCGGCTGGATACAGCTCGATTCGCTCAACTTGAAGTTTCCGAGGGAGGAACGTGGCAAAGTCGGTTGATCTCTCGCCAGCGGTGCTCTTCTCCCCGTTTGCGGTAGGCGAGCCGGGGCATCGAGTGTTCCTGCTGGTAGGGAGCGATCTGGTCGAGGAGATCACTCTCAAGATCGAGAAGGGTCAGCTGGTGGCGCTCCAGGCGGCGCTGATATCGGCGCTCTCCAGGCTTGGGCGGCCCCACGAGCTCTCCGGCGAGCCTGGGCCACTCGCGAGCGCCGCCTTCGATTGGGCAGCCGGGGCTCTGGAGGTGGGCGTCGACCCCGGCTCCGAGAGCATCGAGGTCGTGGCGACCGAGCTCTCTGAGGAGGAGCCGGCGACGGCAAGGTTCGTGATCTCCACGGAGACCGCCGCGCAGTTCACCATCACTACCACCCGTCTCATCGAGGGTGGGCGCCCTCCCTGCCCACTCTGCGGCTTCCCGCTTGACCCCCATGGACACGAGTGCCCGAGGACCAACGGACACCGAGCCCCGCTCCGCTGACCGAGCTGCTGCTGCGGGCGCCCGCCGAGGTGATCGGGCTCATCCCCGGGTCCAGCAACGGCGCTTTGCTGATCGTGCTGGAGGACGGTCCGCTGGCGATCTACAAGCCGGTCCGGTTCGAGCGGCCGTTGCACGACTTCCCTCCCGGGCTGCACCGGCGCGAGCTGGCCAGCTTCCTGGTGGCGAGGGCGCTTGGGATGGAGTTCATTCCGCCGATCGTGCTTCGCAGCGACCTTCCCTACGGAGTGGGGTCGATCCAGCTCTTCATCGCAACGGATCGCCCCCGGCACTACTTCGAGATGCTGGAGGAGGCGGAGCTTCATCCCCAGCTCGCGCTGGTAGCCGCCTTCGACCTGGTGGTGAACAACGCCGATCGGAAGGCCGGCCACCTGATCGCCGGCGAAGATGGCCACCTCTACGCGATCGACAACGCCCTAACCTTCAACGCGCGTCCCAAGCTGAGAACGGTGATCTGGGAGTTTGGCGGTACTCCGATCGCGGATGAGCTGCAGGAGCGGCTGGCCGTTCTCTCCTCTCGTGTAGACCCGGAAATTGGAGGCCTGCTCCAGGAGGCCGAAGTAGACGCGCTGGCTGCCAGGGCTTCCTGGTTGGCACGGGCAGGCCGGCTCCCGCAGGTGGATGCGGAGCGGCGCTCCTACCCGTGGCCGCTGGTCTAGCCCCGTTGCTCGCCCCGCAGCAGAGCTCTGGTCCTCCCCCTCTCGGGCCAGGCGAGTGGCACGCCGGACAGCCCGGCGACGCCAGCCGGAGAGGCCAAACCCGGGATGTCGCGCAGGCGTCGTGGGTTATGCGATAGGAGCATCCGGAGAGGGCGAGCGGGAGGGCGGCGGTCCGCGCCGGTAGTGGGCGCCGGTTGCATAACGGTGCCGTGGTGGATGAACCCATCCCTGTAGTGTGCTTGCCCAAAGGCGTTGCGAGCGGCTTGCTGCTGCAAGGGCCGGCGATAACCAGCAAGTCCTGGCGGCGTCTTTCCTCCCCCTTGGCAGGGGCTCGCGGCCGCCTGCGATCAAACTCCGGGAGTGCGGGCAGGTTCTCGCCCGCTGGGGCGCGGCGGCCAGCTATAATTAGGGCTGCAAACCCCCGGAACCTTGGGTTTGACTTTTGGCGCGCTTTCAAATGGACGGTGGTTCGAGGGTTGTTGGTAGTAGAGAACAGAGGTTGGTGTGAATCGCGAGACTAAGCGCCTCATGCAGCGGCAGTCACAACCCGCCAAGGATCGCCAGGAGATGGCGAGGAGGATGCGATCTCCTCGCAAGCGTGGCGAGAAGGGCAGGATTCGCGGGTACTTTGCAAGCGTCCGTTCGGAGCTCAAGGCGGTCGACTGGCCAACGCGGGCTCAGCTCAAGAGCTTCGCGACCGTTGTGTTCGTCACGCTGGTATTGGTCGTGGGGCTTATTTTCCTATTGAATGTGCTGTTTTCCAGGGGCGTGTCCCTCCTGTATGGGTAGTTGAGAGTGGTTTAGTAGGGGTATGAGCGAGCATATGGTTGATGAGCTGGAACACGAAGAGCCGGTCGAGGAGGCAGCGAACGACTCTCCCTTCGATCGCGAGGGAGGGTGGTACGTGGTCCACTGCTACTCGGGTTACGAGAATCGGGTCAAGTCCAACCTCTTTGCTCGCGTGAAGTCGCTGAACCTCGAGGATCGGATCTACGAGGTCGAGATCCCAATGGAGGACGTGGCCGAGATCAAGAACGGCAGGCGGGTGGTCACCCGCCGCAAGGTCTTTCCCGGGTACGTGATGGTGCGCGCGGAGATGGACGATGAGGTGTGGGCAGCGGTCCGCAATACACCGGGCATCACCTCCTTCGTCGGGGCTGGGTCGAAGCCGACTCCGCTCTCGCGGCGCGAGGTTGAGGCGATGCTCTCCATCGAGACGCCGGCCGAGATGCGCACCTCTTCGACGCGCAAGCCTGCTCACGGCTTTGAGGTTGGCGAGACCGTCCAGGTTAAGGAGGGCCCGCTGGCCGACTTCTCCGGCCAGATCGCCGAGATCAACGCCGACCAGATGAAGCTGAAGGTCCTTTTCAATATTTTCGGAAGAGAGACCCCGGTTGAGCTTGACTTCTCTCAGGTCAGCAAGGTTTAACCGGTTTCAGGGGTCCCGTCCCCCAAAAGGGCGGGAGGTAAAGGCTTTGCTCACGCACTAGGCTGTTCAGGCCCGTGCCAGCGGTATCTGCGGGAGCGGCGCGTTTTTGAGAAGGTTTTCGAGGCTTGGGCCAAGCCTCGGCACGGCAGCGGTGCTGCCGGAAGGAAGGAGTGGGTTGCAGTGGCGAAGAAGCGCGTAACCGCGATTGTGAAGATCAACCTCCCTGCTGGGGCTGCGACGCCGGCACCGCCGGTGGGAACCGCACTTGGCCCTCACGGTATTCAGACGATGGAGTTCGTCAAGCAGTACAACGCCGCTACCGAAGCCCAGAGGGGGCAGGTGATCCCGGTCGAGGTGACCATCTTCGAGGACAGGAGCTTCAGCTTCGTGCTCAAGACCCCTCCAACGTCGGAGCTGCTCAAGCAGGCTGCCGGGTTGAGCAAGGGGTCCCCCACCAACAGGCACACCGTAGTTGGGACTGTCACCTTGGAGCAGGTGGCGGAGATCGCAAGAACCAAGATGCCAGACCTGAACGCCTACGAGCTTGACGCTGCCGTCAAGCAGGTGATCGGGACGGCGGACTCGATGGGTATCACCGTCGAGGGCTAGTAGTTGGGAGATCGTTCGTGGTAACAAAGGCTTACAAGGCTCAGCTGGCGGTAATCTCCGACCGGGAGTTGCTTCGCGACCCGGTCGAGGCGATGTCGCTGGTTAGGAGCGTAGCGCAGGCAAAGTTTGACGAGACGGTGGAGCTTTCGGTGAAGCTCGGCGTCGACCCGCGCAAGGCGGACCAGGTGATCAGGGGCACGGTGGCGCTTCCGAACGGGACCGGGCGCACGGTCCGGGTGGCGGTCTTTGCCGCCGGTGAGGGTGCGGCGGAGGCCAGAGAGGCCGGCGCTGACGTGGTCGGCGCGGATGACCTGGTCGAGCAGATCACCAAGGGATTCCTCGACTTCGATGTTGCCATCGCGACGCCGGATCTGATGCCCCAGGTGGGGCGGTTGGGGCGGGTCCTCGGGCCTCGCGGCCTCATGCCCAATCCGCGAACCGGAACTGTCACCACCGAGGTGGGACGCGCGGTTCGCGAGTTCAAGGCGGGCAGGGTGGAGTTCCGCACCGACAAGGTCGGGAACGTGCACGTCCCTATCGGTAAGGTCTCCTTCGAGACTCGGCAGCTGGTGGAGAACTTCCGGGCCGTGATCGACGAGCTCCAGCGCTCCAAGCCTGCGGCCGCCAAGGGGAGGTACTTCCGGAGCGTGCACCTCTCCGCCACCATGTCGCCCTCGATCAAGGTCGATCCCAACCGGCTTCGCATCGGCGATGAGGATCTGCAGGCAATAGCCGCCGGTTGACCGGAGAGGGGAGCCGCCTCCGGGTCGATCTCGGCCGCGGCACTCTCCTCCTCTCGCCCACGGCAACGGTGGGCGCAGGCGCTCTGAGTGTTGCGTTCGTGATCAGGTCCGGTTGCTGCCGGGGACCGTGGGTGGTGGCTGCCGCCTGATCGCATCGCGAGCCTGAAGGCGCCGGCGCTGCAGCCTTCACCGCCGCAAGAGCGCCGGGTTCAAGGCAGCTGGGTTGTAGCGCCTTCCCTTCCCTCACTCAAGAGGAGTGTGCCGGCCTGGTAAACCGGGGGTTGCGCTAGAATAGATCTGCTATTTGCTTCGATTCGCTGAAGAGGTCCGGTGTCCCGCGGGACTTAATGCCTGTAAAGGCGCCTGATGAGGCGGTCTCTCCGGATCAGGCAGGGCTGATTAGGAGAGGAAACTAGAAATGGATAATCCGCGCCCCGGGAAGGTGGCGATTGTCGAGGAGCTTGTCGTGCGGTTCAATGGCGCGACTGCAGTCTTCTTTTCGGAGTATCGGGGCCTCCGGGTATCCGAGCTCGAGGGTTTGCGTGGCGCTCTCCGCGAGGTGGGGTCCGAGCACAAGATCTTCAAGAACACTCTGGTGCACATCGCCTGCGAGCGAGCCGGGCTGTCTGCGCTTGACCCCCTGCTAACCGGTCCCACTGCCCTCACCTTTGTCCAGGGAGACGTGGCGGCGGCGGCTAAGCGGCTCCGGGATCTCTCCCGGCAGAACCCGCTCTTGGTGATCAAGGGTGGGCTTCTCGAGGGGTTGATACTGGGTGCCAGGGATGTTGCGGTCCTTGCTGATCTGCCCTCGCGCGAGGTCCTTCTTGCCCAGCTCGCCGGCGTTATGGCCGGACAGCTGGCGAGCTTCGCCGGGGTACTGCAGGCGCTGCCGCGCAACCTCGCCTACGGCCTCGCTGCGCTTCGCGACCAACGCGAGGCGGCGTAGGCAAAGATCTGGTTTATCGTTCGACGTTGTGGTGCCCGGAGGGCAAGGAAAGGAAGACAGTGGCGGATATACAGGGAATTCTTGACGAGATCGCCGGCCTTAGCGTTCTCGAGCTCAGCGAGCTGGTGAAGGCGTTCGAGGAGAAGTTCGGGGTCACCGCGGCGGCTCCGGTGGCGGTCGCGGCGGGACCGGCGGCCGGCGGCGGCGAGGCCGCGGCTGCGGTCGAGGAGCAGGCGGAGTTCGACGTCATCCTCACCGGTGCTGGCGACAAGAAGATCCAGGTCATCAAGGAGGTGCGGTCGCTTACCAGCCTCGGCCTCAAGGAGGCCAAGGATCTGGTCGACGGGGCGCCGAAGGCGGTTCTTGAGAAGGTTTCCAAGGAGGACGCGGAGAAGGCCAAGGCCCAGCTCGAAGGTGCCGGTGCAACGGTCGAGCTGAAGTAAGCTTTGACCTTATAATATTCACTTGATCTAGCGCCACGGCATCGCCATAGTGGGCGATGCCGTGGTATTGCCGCGTAAAGGTATCTATACTGTTGCTTGCCGTGCTTTGCCCCGAAATGAGCTCTTCATAAAAAACTCATGCATATTCCACGTGTATGCATGGGTTTTTTGCGCTTTTCGGATCCGCACTTGTGAAGGAGATAGATCTTGACTTCTAAACACCGATCGCCAGAGCGCTTCTCGTTCGCAAATCTCAATGAGGTCTTGCCGCTTCCAGATCTTATCGCCGTGCAGCGGGATTCCTTCAGGTGGTTTCTCGAAGAGGGGTTGGCCGAGGCCTTTCGGGATATTTCGCCCATTGAGGATTACGGCGGCCAGCTCTCCCTCGAGCTGGAGTTCGATCCGAACGACCCGGATCTAGCCCCCGTGCCGAAGTACTCGGTGGAGGAGTGCAAGGAAAAGGACATCAACTACTCCGCGCCGATCTTTGTCAGGGCGAAGTTCTCCAACAAGACCACCTTCGAGATCAAGGAGCAGACGGTCTTCATGGGGGACTTCCCGCTCATGACCGACCGGGGTACTTTCGTGATCAACGGGACCGAGCGAGTGGTCGTATCCCAGCTGGTTCGCTCCCCTGGGGTGCTCTTCCAGCCGGGGCGCGATCAGCGGACCATCGTCACTGCCACCATCAACCCCTACCGGGGCGAGTGGCTTGAGTTTGATGTCGAGGCCCGGCCGGGTCGCGACATCCAGGCCGGCGCGCGGGTTGCCCGCAAGCGCCGCCTGAGCCTCTTTACCCTTATGCGCGCTATCGGTTTTGGCGATCCTGAGGACCTTCGCAAGCTGGTGGATCACTTCGACTTCCTCATCCCGCAGTGGGAGAAGGAGTCACAGGGGCAGACGGAGGACGAGGCTCTCATCGAGGTGTTCAAGCGGGTCCGTCCGGGCGAGCCGCCGAACGCCGACGCCGCCCGGATGTACATGGATGGAGCCTTCTTCCAGTCGCGGCGCTACGACCTGACCAGGGTGGGCCGGTACAAGCTCGACAAGAGACTGAAGCCGGAGATCGAGAGGCTCGAGCAGATCCTCGGGCACCCCCTCGATACCTATTCGGAGTCGCCCGGCGTGCTCTCCAAGGCCGATGTGCTGGCGACCGCTAGCTACATGCTCCACCTCGCCTCCGGCGAGCGGGGTTACCGCTTCGACGATCAGGACCACTTCTCCAACCGGCGGGTCAGGAGCGTTGGAGAGCTGATTCAAAACCAACTTAAGATCGGCCTTTCCCGCCTGGAGCGGCTGGTCCGGGAGCGGATGACCACCCAGGACGTCGAGGCGATCACCCCGCAGAGCCTGATCAACATCCGGCCGGTGGTGGCGGCGGTGAAGGAGTTCTTCTCCACCAGCCAGCTCTCGCAGTTCATGGACCAGAACAACCCGCTCTCCGGGCTGGCCCACAAGCGGCGGCTCTCCGCCCTCGGCCCCGGTGGCCTCTCCCGCGAGCGGGCTGGGTTCGAGGTGCGTGACGTCCACTCCTCTCACTACGGAAGGATGTGCCCGATCGAGACGCCGGAGGGGCCGAACATCGGCCTCATCGGAGCGCTGGCGAGTTATGCCCAGCTCAACCGGTTTGGCTTTATCGAGACCCCGTACCGGCGGGTCCGCGAGGGCCGGGTCACCGACGAGATCGTCTACCTCACGGCCGACGAGGAGGAGGACCACGTAATCGCGCAGGCGAACGCCCGTCTGGATCCGGAGGGGCGGTTCATCGAGCCCCGGGTGCTGGTACGGCGGGGACCCCAAGGCGCGGTTATCAAAGTCGGCGCCACCGAGGTCTCCTACGGATCCACCTCTGAGGTCGAGGTGGTCTCGCCGGAGGAGGTGGACCTGATGGACGTCTCCACCTCCCAGGTGGTCTCGGTGTCGACGTCGCTGATTCCCTTCGTCGAGCACGACGATGCCAACCGCGCTCTGATGGGCGCGAACATGCAGAAGCAGGCGGTTCCGCTGATGATCCCGGAGGCTCCCTTCGTCGGAACCGGCGTGGAGGCCCGCGCCGGGCTCGATGCCGGAGACGTGCTGGTGGCGGAGGGTCCGGGCCTGGTAACCGAGGTCAACGGGAACATGCTCACGGTCGAGTACGATCGGGGTGCGGCCGACGCATCGGGAAGGCCGCTAGGGAGCCGGACCTACCGCCTGACCAAGTTCGAGCGGTCGAACCAGAACACCTGCTGGAATCAGCGTCCGCGGGTCGCTGCCGGTGAGCGGGTGGAGGCGGCGGACATCCTCGCCGACGGTCCCGCAACCCACAACGGCGAGCTTGCTCTCGGCAAGAACCTGCTTGTCGCTTTCATGCCCTGGGAGGGCTACAACTTCGAGGACGCGATCATCGTCTCCGAGCGCCTGGTCCGCGACGACGTCCTTTCCTCAATCCATATCGAGGAGTTCGAGACCGACGCCCGGGACACCAAGCTCGGTGCCGAGGAGATCACTCGTGACATCCCCAACCTGTCCGAGGAGGCGCTTGCCGACCTCGACGAGCGGGGTATCATCCGGATCGGGGCCGAGGTTGGCCCCGGTGACATCCTGGTCGGGAAGGTCACCCCGAAGGGCGAGACCGAGCTCACCCCGGAGGAGCGCCTGCTCCGGGCGATCTTCGGCGAGAAGTCTCGGGAGGTCCGCGACACCTCGCTGCGAGTCCCCCACGGGGAGTACGGCAAGGTCACCGAGGTGAAGGTATTCACGCGCGACGACGCCGCCGAGCTGCCCCCGGGCGTCAACGAGCTGGTCCGCGTCTACGTGGCGCAGCATCGGAAGATCTCCGAGGGCGACAAGCTCGCCGGGCGGCACGGGAACAAGGGTGTCATCTCGAAGATCCTTCCGCTGGAGGACATGCCCTACCTCGAGGACGGCACCCCGGTTGACATCATCCTCAACCCGTTGGGCGTCCCCTCGCGGATGAACGTCGGCCAGGTGCTTGAGGCGCACCTCGGCTACGCGGCCCGTTGGGGCTGGAGGCAGGTCGAAGAGGGATCCGCATCGGCGGTGGTCAACAAGACTCGCCCGGTCACGTCGCCGGCCGAATGGGTGGCTTCGCCCTCCTTCGACGGCGCCCACTGGGACGAGACCGAGAAGTCGGGCGATCTCCCGACCATCAAGGAGCTGCTTACCGTGCTGAACCCGCAGAGCAATGACGGTCGCCGGCTGGTGGCGCCGGACGGCAAGGCGAAGCTCTTCAACGGCAGGACCGGAGAGGTTTACGACAACCCGGTGGTGGTGGGCTACGTCTACATGCTCAAGCTCGCACACATGGTCGACGACAAGATCCACGCCCGCTCCACCGGCCCCTACTCGATGATCACGCAGCAGCCGCTCGGTGGAAAGGCGCAGTTCGGCGGGCAGCGCTTCGGAGAGATGGAGGTGTGGGCGCTAGAGGCCTACGGCGCCGCCTACGCCCTCCAGGAGCTGCTCACGATCAAGTCGGACGACGTCTCCGGCCGGGTGAGGGTCTACGAGTCGATCGTGAAGGGGGAGAACATCCCCGAGGCCGGGATCCCGGAGAGCTTTAAGGTGCTCATCAAGGAGATGCAGTCGCTCTGCCTGAACGTGGACGTCCTCTCCCCCGGCGGCGAGCGGGTCCAGCTGCGGGAGCTCGACGAGGATGCCTACTCGGCAACCGAGGAGCTCGGCATCAGCCTGAGCAGGCCTGAGCGCAACGTCGATTACGAAGAAGTGCGACACGAGGAGAGAGGTTTCTAGGTGCTTGATTTAAGCCGTTTCGATCAGATCCGGATCGGCCTTGCCACCTCCGAGGACATCCGCGGATGGTCTCGTGGCGAGGTGAAGAAGCCGGAGACGATCAACTACCGGACGCTCCGGCCCGAGAGGGACGGCCTTTTTTGCGAGCGGATCTTCGGTCCTACCCGTGACTGGGAATGCGCTTGCGGAAAGTACAAGCGTGTCCGGTTCAAGGGCATCGTCTGCGAGCGCTGTGGCGTCGAGGTAACCCGCTCGAAGGTGCGTCGCGAGCGGATGGGCCACATCGAGCTGGCGGCGCCGGTGGTGCACATCTGGTACCTCCGGGGCACCCGATCATGGCTTGCCTACCTTCTCATGGGGACCACCCCCAAGGAGGAGCTGAAGGCCAAGCAGCTGGAGAAGGTGATCTACTTCGCGGCCAACCTGGTGACCTACGTCGACGAGGACCGCCGCCATGAAGAACTTCCCAACCTCGAGGTCGAGATGATCTCCGAGCTCAAGGAGATCGAGGGTCGGCGGGACGTCGATATCGAGGGCCGCTTCCAGCGGCTCGAAGCGGAGCTGGTCGAGCTGGAGCAGGAGGGGGCGAAGGACTCCGACGTCCGGGCTCGCCAACGGCAGCTGGAGCGGGAGATCTCCGGGGCGCGCGAGCGCTACAACCAGCAGATCGAGCTGGTCCGCCGGACCTTCGATGAGTTTCGGGAGATCCACCCGCGGATGATCATCGAGGACGAGATCCTCTGGAGGGAGCTCGTGGCCCGCTATGGCGAGTTCTTCGAAGGAGGGATGGGAGCGGAGGCGATAGCCGATCTCATCTCCCGAATCGACTTCGACGTGGAGCAGGTGAAGCTGCGCGAGATGATCGAGCCCTCCGACACGAGGCGAGCCCTCTCGACCCAGCGGCGCCAGAAGGCGATCCGCCGGCTCAAGATCATCTCCTCCTTCAACCGGCGCGACGCCGACGGCAACCGGATCAACGATCCGATGGCGATGATCCTGTCGCTGGTTCCGGTGATCCCGCCGGACCTCAGGCCGATGGTCCAGCTCGATGGTGGCCGCTTTGCCACTAGCGACCTGAACGACCTCTACCGCCGGGTCATCAACCGGAACAACCGGCTCAAGCGGCTTCTCGATCTCGGTGCTCCCGAGATCATCGTCAACAACGAGAAGCGCATGCTCCAGGAGGCGGTGGACGCCCTCTTCGACAACGGAAGGCGTGGCCGGCCGGTGTCCGGTCCCGGGAACCGGCCGCTGAAGAGCCTCTCCGACATGCTGAAGGGAAAGCAGGGACGGTTCCGGCAGAACCTGCTCGGCAAGCGCGTCGACTACTCCGGCCGCTCGGTGATCGTCGGTGGCCCGACCCTCAAGCTCCACCAGTGCGGCCTGCCCAAGCTGATGGCGCTGGAGCTTTTCAAGCCTTTCGTCATGCGCAGGCTGGTGGAGCTGGAGTTTGCCCAGAACATCAAGTCGGCCAAGCGCATGGTCGAGCGGCGCAGGCCCCAGGTATGGGGCGTCCTCGACGAGGTGATCAAGGAGCACCCGGTCCTGTTGAACCGCGCTCCCACGCTGCACCGACTGGGAATCCAGGCCTTCGAGCCGGTCCTGGTCGAGGGGAAGGCGATCCAGCTTCACCCGCTGGTCACGACCGCCTTCAACGCCGACTTCGATGGCGACCAGATGGCTGTTCACCTGCCACTCTCGGCGGAGGCGCAGGCCGAGGCCAGGGTGCTCATGCTTTCGGTGAACAACATCATCTCGCCGGCAACGGGGCGGCCGATCACGGTTCCCTCCCTTGACATGGTCTTCGGTCTCTACTACCTGACCATCGTCCGTGAGGAGGAGAAGGGCGCCGGCAAGGTGTTTCGCCACGCCTACGAGGTCCAGCGAGCATACGATGCCGGAGAGCTGGGGCTGCACGCGCCGATCAGGCTCCGGCTGCCGTCCAATGATGAAGGCGCCGCCGGGGAGGTCAGGACCACAGCCGGGCGGGTGATCTTCAACGGTGCCATGCCGGAGGGGTTCCGCTTCGTCAACGATGTGGTCGGCAAGCGCAACGTGCCGATCGGGGCGATCGTGGAGGAGGTCGCCAACCGCTATCCGCGCAACGTCATCCAGGTGACTCTGGACGCGGTCAAGGATCTCGGCTTCCGCTTTGCTACCCAGTCGGGCCTCACCATCTCCATCGACGACGTCCGGACCCCTTCGGGGAAGGCGGAGATCCTCGAACGCTACGAGCGGGAGGCCGACAAGGCCGAGTCTCAGTTCAAACGGGGAATCATCACCGATGACGAGCGGAAGCAGAAGGAGATCGAGATCTGGACCTCTGCCACCGCCGAGATCGGGCGGGCGATCGAGGAGATGCTTGGCGCCGATTCGATGAACCCGCTCGGGATGATGATCGACTCCGGAGCTCGAGGGAACCCGCAGCAGATCCGGCAGATCTCCGGCCTGAAGGGGTTGGTCGCCAACCCGCGAGGGGAGATGATCCCGCGGCCGATCAAGTCCTCCTTCCGCGAGGGGTTGCAGGTTCTGGAGTACTTCCTGTCCACTCACGGCGCCCGCAAGGGGCTGGCGGACATCGCGCTCAGGACCGCCGACTCGGGTTACCTGACCCGGCGGCTGGTGGATGTGGCGCAGGAGTTGATCGTCCGCGAGGTCGATTGCGTCAGCGCCCGCGGTATCTGGATCGACGATCTCGAGAATGACGATGCCGGCCAGCGCCACTACCTGGAGACCCGGGCCTATGGCCGCGTGCTTGCCGATCCGGTGAAGCTCTCGGGCGGCGAGGTGATCGAGCGCGGGACGCTCCTCACCGACGTCCTGGTCGGCAGGTTCGCCTCGGACGCCTCGGTATCCCAGATCCGGGTGCGCTCCCCGCTCACCTGCGAGACCGCGCATGGCGTCTGCGCCAGCTGCTACGGCCAGTCGCTCGGTGGGCAGGGCCTGATCGAGCTTGGCGAGGCGGTCGGCGTGGTGGCGGCGCAGTCGATTGGCGAGCCGGGAACGCAGCTCACCATGCGTACCTTCCACCAGGGCGGTATTGCCGGTGCTGATATCACCCACGGGCTTCCCCGCGTCGTCGAGCTTTTCGAGGCGCGCACGCCTCGGGGCGCGGCGGTGCTGGCGCACGGCTCGGGCGTGGTGCGGATCGAAGAGGAGGAGAACGGGCGCAAGGTTACCGTGGTCCACGACGACGGGACCGAGGAGTCCTACCTGCTGCCGACCCGGGTTCACCTCGAGGTGGGGGCTGGCCAGGAGGTCCAGGCCGGCGACGCGCTGGTCCAGGGTCCAAAGGATCCAAAGCAGGTCCTGGAGATCAAGGGGATCAGGGAGACGCAACAGTACCTGGTGGACGAGGTCCAGAAGGTCTACCGCGACCAGGGCGTGTCCATCCACGACAAGCACATCGAGCTGATCGTCCGGCAGATGCTCCGGCGCGTCCTTGTGGCCGAGCCGGGAGACTCGTCGTTCCTGCCGGGAGAGCGCGTCGACACCCGCAGCTACGCCGACGCCAACCGTGCGCTGGCCGCGGAGGGGCGCAACCCAGCCGAGGGTCGCCCGGAGCTGATGGGCATCACCAAGGCGTCGCTGGCTACCGACTCATGGTTGTCGGCGGCCTCCTTCCAGGAGACCACCAGGGTGTTGACCGAGGCGGCCATCGAGGGGCGCTCGGATCCGCTGGTCGGGTTGAAGGAGAACATCATCCTCGGCAAGCTGATACCGGCCGGTTCCGGCGTGAGCACGTACCGCTCGGTGGAGGTGAAGGCGCCGTTCCACCGCCGGCTCTCCTTCTGGAGCTCGGACGAGGACTTTACCCCGGGTAGCGATCTTATCGAAGAGGGCTGACAGCCCCATCTGCGGTGGTACAATGTTGGTTTGTGCCGGTCCACGGCGGGCCGGCACTCGATTTGCGTGGCGGCCCGGAGGGCCGCTCTGCTTCCTGTTACGAGAGGTTGTTTTTGATATGAGAATAAGACCGTGCCTACGATAGCGCAGCTGGTGCGGAAGGGCCGCGAGAGCAAGAGAGCCAAGACCAAGACTCCGGCTCTCAAGGGCTCTCCGCAGCGGCGGGGCGTCTGCACCCGGGTCTACACCACCACCCCGAAGAAGCCGAACTCGGCCCTTCGGAAGGTAGCCCGCGTCCGCTTGACCTCGGGAGCCGAGGTGACCGCGTACATCCCCGGCATCGGTCATAACCTTCAGGAGCACTCCATCGTGCTGGTCCGCGGGGGCAGGGTCAAGGACCTGCCTGGCGTCCGCTACAAGATCGTTCGCGGCTCGCTGGACTCGGCCGGGGTTAAGAACCGCAAGCAGGCTCGCAGCCGCTACGGCGCGAAGAGGGAGAAGTAATGCCGAGGAAAGGCCCGGTTCCGGTAAGGCAGCTTGTCGCCGACCCGGTGTACCATTCGGTTCTGGTCGCCCAGGTGATCAACAAGATCCTCCGCAACGGGAAGAAGACCGTCTCTGAGCACATCGTCTACAAGGCGCTCGACATCATCGCCGAGAAGGTGGGGGGCGACCCGCTGGTGGTGCTAAAGCGCGCGGTGGACAACACCAAGCCGGAGACCGAGGTGCGCTCGCGCCGGGTTGGTGGGGCGACCTACCAGGTCCCGGTGCTGGTCAAGCCGAGGCGGCAGACCTCGCTGGCCATCCGCTGGATCGTCACCAACGCCAAGAACCGGCGGGAGAAGACCATGGTCGAGCGGCTCGCAAACGAGGTCCTCGACGCCTCGAACGGAGTGGGGGCTTCGGTCAAGCGGCGGGACGATACCCACAAGATGGCCGAGTCGAACCGCGCCTTCATGCACTACCGCTGGTAGCCGGCAGAGCCACTGAAGATCAAAAGGAGTGGGAGATAATGGCTCCACCACGTGAAGTGTCGCTAGAGCGGCTTCGCAACATCGGCATCATGGCGCATATCGACGCCGGAAAGACGACTACCACCGAGCGGATCCTCTACTACACCGGGAAGAACTACAAGATCGGTGAGGTTCACGAGGGTGCGGCGACCATGGACTGGATGCCGCAGGAGCAGGAGCGAGGCATCACCATCACCTCCGCTGCTACCACCGCGTTCTGGAAGGACTACCGGATCAATATCATCGACACCCCCGGGCACGTCGACTTCACCGTGGAGGTGGAGCGGAGCCTGCGGGTGCTCGACGGGGCGGTCGCCGTCTTCGACGCGGTCGCGGGGGTCGAGCCCCAGACCGAGACCGTCTGGCGGCAGGGCAACAAGTACGGGGTTCCGCGGATCTGCTTCGTCAACAAGATGGATCGCGTCGGTGCCAACTTCGAGCGGTGCGTCGGGATGATCAGCGACCGGCTTGACGCCGTTCCGCTGGTGATCCAACTGCCGATCGGGGTGGAGAACAACTTTGTCGGCGTCATCGACCTGGTGAAGATGGAGGCCATCACCTGGGAGGAGGGGATGGGGGACCGCTTCAACACGGATGCCATCCCGGCGCCGCTCGCCGCCGAGGCGGAGAAGGCCCACCACGAGCTGATTGACGTGCTCTCCAACTACGACGACGAGCTTATGGAGCTCTACATCGGCGAGGAGGAGATCACTCCCGGCTTCCTAACCGCCTCGATCAGGAGGGCCACTATCGCTAACCAGGTGGTCCCCGTGCTCTGCGGCAGCGCGTTCAAGAACAAGGGGGTCCAGCCGCTGCTGGACGCGGTAGTCGCGTACCTCCCGTCGCCGCTGGACATCTCGGCGGCAACGGGCACCGACATGTCCGGCCGCGAGGTGGTCGAGCGGGAGGCGTCGGAGTCGGCGCCGTTCTCCGCGCTTGCCTTCAAGATCATGACCGACCCCTTCGTCGGGAAGCTGACCTACTTCCGGGTCTACTCGGGCACCCTCGAGAAGGGGGCGACCGTGCTCAACTCGACCAGGGACAAGAAGGAGCGGATCGGGCGGCTGCTGCTTATGCACGCCAACCACCGCGAGGATATCGATGCGGTCCACGCCGGCGACATCGTTGCCGCCGTCGGCTTGAAGAACACCACCACCGGCGACACCCTCTGCGATCTCGGCAAGCAGGTGATCCTCGAGAGCCTGGAGTTCCCGGAGCCGGTGATCCACGTCGCCGTGGAGCCCAAGACCAAGGCCGACCAGGAGAAGATGAGCCGTGCCCTCTACGCGCTCTCCGAGGAGGATCCCACCTTCCGGGTGCGGACAGACCAGGAGACCGGGCAGACGGTGATCTCCGGAATGGGCGAGTTGCACCTCGAGGTGCTCGTCGATCGGATGCTCCGCGAGTTCAGGGTCGACGCCAACGTGGGCAAGCCGCAGGTCGCCTATCGCGAGACGATTCGCAAGCCGGTCGACCGGGTGGAGGAGCGGTACATCCGGCAGACCGGTGGGCGCGGGCAGTACGGGCACGTGGTGATCAAGGTCGAGCCGCTCGGCCCCGGCGGCGGCTACGAGTTCGTCGACAAGATCACCGGTGGGGTTATCCCGAAGGAGTACATCCCGGCGGTCGATGCCGGCATCCAGGATGCGCTCGTTTCCGGCGTGCTCGCCGGGTACCCGGTGGTAGACCTGCGGGTCTCGCTGATCTTCGGCTCCTATCACGACGTCGACTCCTCCGAGATGGCCTTCAGGATCGCGGGTTCGATCGCGATCAAGAAGGCGGCACGCCAGGCGGATCCGGTCCTGCTGGAGCCGATCATGGCGGTCGAGGTGGTTACACCCGACGACTACATGGGCGATGTCATCGGCGATCTCTCTGCGCGGCGAGGCCGGGTGGAGGGGATGGAGCAGGTCGGCAACAACCAGGTGATCCGGGCGCAGGTGCCGCTTTCGGAGATGTTTGGTTACGCCACCGACCTGCGTTCAAAGACCCAGGGGCGTGCGACCTACACTATGCAGTTCCACGCCTACCAGGAAGTCCCGGATTCGATCGCGGCAGAGATCATCCGTAAGGTTCGGGGCGAGTAAACTACGTAAACCTATCGTGGAAGATGACTGCGTCGGCTCGGCGCATTGAGTAGCAACGGAGCACATCAAAATGGCAAAGCAAAAGTTCGAGCGGAGCAAGCCCCACTTGAACATCGGGACCATGGGCCATATCGACCATGGAAAGACCACGCTGACGGCGGCGATCACCAAGGTCCTGTCGGAGCGCAACCCGAACGTCAAGTTCAAGTCGTTTGACCAGATTGACAACGCGCCGGAGGAGAAGGCCCGCGGAATAACCATCTCCATCTCGCACGTCGAGTACGAGACGGACCGCCGCCACTACGCGCACGTCGACATGCCGGGTCACGCCGACTACATCAAGAACATGATCACCGGCGCCGCCCAGGTCGATGGTGCGATACTGGTCGTTGCGGCCACCGATGGACCGATGCCGCAGACGCGCGAGCACGTCCTGCTTGCGCGCCAGGTTGGTGTCCCTTACATCGTGGTCGCGCTCAACAAGGCCGACATGGTCGACGACGAGGAGCTGCTCGACCTGGTGGAGCTTGAGGTTCGCGAGCTATTGAGCGAGTACGAGTTCCCGGGTGACGACACTCCGATCGTGCGGGTGTCCGCGCTCAAGGCCCTCGAGGGCGACAAGGCGTGGGAGGACAAGATCGTCGAGCTGATGGCTGCGGTTGATGAGTACATCCCCGTGCCGGACCGCCCGGTCGAGCGGCCCTTCCTGATGCCGATAGAGGACGTCTTCACCATCTCCGGCCGTGGCACCGTGGTTACCGGCAAGGTCGAGGCCGGTAAGGTCAAGGTTGGCGAGGAGGTCGAGATCGTTGGGTTGAGGCCGACCCAGAAGACCGTCGCCACCGGCGTCGAGATGTTCAACAAGCTCCTCGACGAGGGATTCGCCGGTGACAACGTCGGCGTGCTCCTCCGCGGTACGAAGAAGACTGATGTCGAGCGCGGTCAGGTGCTCTGCAAGCCGGGCTCGATCACCCCGCATACCACCTTCGAGGCCAACGTCTACGTGCTCTCCAAGGAAGAGGGCGGGCGGCACAAGCCGTTCTTCAATAACTACCGCCCGCAGTTCTACTTCAGGACCACCGACGTCACCGGCAGCATCACCCTTCCCGAGGGTATCGAGATGGTCATGCCGGGCGACAACGTGGCGATGACGGTGGAGCTGGGCAAGCCAGTGGCCATGGACGAGGGTCTCAGGTTCGCCATTCGTGAGGGTGGCCGGACCGTTGGCGCGGGCCGGGTTGTCAAGATAATCAAGTAGGTGGCGCGAGCGTGGCCCCGGGCAGTATCCCGGGGCCACAGCCATGTTGCAGGCCGCGAGGAGTTCAGGGTGCGAGATGAGTGAGAGCAAGCAGAAGATCAGGATAAGGCTCAAGGGGTTCGACCACGAGATCCTCGAGACATCGACGAAGCGGATTGTCGATACGGTGACCCGCACCCAGGGAAAGGTAGTGGGTCCGGTGCCGCTTCCGACCGACATCCACCGTTACACGGTGATCCGCTCCCCGCACAAGTACAAGGATTCGCGGGAGCACTTCGAGATGCGGGTGCACAAGCGGTTGCTCGATATCGTCGACCACTCGGTGAAGACGGTCGACGCGCTGAAGCGGCTGGAGCTGCCGGCGGGAGTCGATATCGAGATCAAGATCCAAAACGTCTAGGCGTGGCGCGACCCAGGGTCGCGCCCGCTAGTATTGGTAGGTCGTTTCTTAGTCCGGTTGTGCCTCCGTGGGACCCTCCGGCGTATCAGAAATAGAGGTTTTGGGCACGCCAGCGTGCGTATTCCCAGATTGAAGGATCCATGGCTACTAAGACAGTTGTAGGCGAGAAGGTTGGCATGACCCAGGTGTGGGTCGAAGGCGGGCGAGTCGTACCGGTCACGGTTATCCGGGTGATACCCGCGCGCGTGCTGCGGAAGAAGTCGGTAGAGATCGACGGTTACGAGGCGCTCCAGGTGACGGTCGGCGCGGTCCAGCCGTCGAAGCTCACCAAGCCGGTCCTCGGCCAGTTCACCTCTCGCGGGGTGGAGCCGGGGCGGGAGATCATGGAGTTCAAGCTGGACGAGCTGTCCGGCTACGGCATTGGGGATGAGATCGGCGCCCAGGCGATCGCGAGCGGCGAGCGAGTCGATGTGATTGGGGTCTCGAAGGGGCACGGCTTCTCCGGTGGCATGAAGCGCCACAACTTCAAGGGGCAGGGTGGCGGTCACGGCAACCACAAGAAGCACCGCGCCCCGGGGTCGATCGGAGCCTGTGCGACGCCGGCCCGTGTTTTCAAGGGCACCAGGATGGCGGGACGTTACGGCGGCACGCGTACCACGGTGCTCAACCTCGAGGTGGTCAGGTCCGAGCCCGAGCGTCAGCTGATTCTGGTCAAGGGGGCCGTGCCCGGCCCTCGTGGTGCCAAGGTAATCATTCGCGACACCGTGAAGGGTGGGAAGTAGCTGTGGCCGCAACGGAGGGTCTGGTAGCCAGGGTCATCGGGGCCGAGGGAGCTGTGGTCGGCGAGCGGGAGCTCCCGGCTTCGGTTTTTGGGCACGACCCCCGTATTCCGCTGCTGCACCAGGTGGTGGTGGCTGAGCAGGCGGCCGCGCGCAGCGGTACCCACTCGACCAAGACCCGCGCCGAGGTCGCCGGTGGCGGTGCCAAGCCCTACCGCCAGAAGGGCACCGGAAACGCTCGCCAGGGTTCGATCCGCGCCCCCCAGTACAAGGGCGGCGGCGTGGTCCACGGCCCCAAGCCGCGGGACCACTCGCAGAAGGTCTCCAAGAAGATGGTGCGCGGCGCCCTGTGCGATGCGCTTTCCGATCGGGCACAAGGCAGCGCGGTCTACATTCTCGGCGACGGTGCGCTTGCGGCGATCTCGGCCAAGGCAGGGGCCGCGGTTCTTGGAGGGGCGGGGTTTGACGCCTCCAAGGTGGCCCTGGTCGCTGGCGAAGGCGATGTGGTGGCGATGAAGAGTCTCCGGAACCTGCCGCAGGTGCGGATCCAGAGTCCGGGTGCCCTGCTCACCTCTACCGTTCTCTCCTCGGACGCGGTGATCTTTACCGAAAGCGGCTTTTTGAAGACCGTCGAGCGCCTCTCTGGCGCAGAGGGAGGCAGCAGTGAGCGTGCTTGACGAGTACTCGGTACTTCGCCGTCCGGTGGTCTCTGAGAAGAGCTACGGTCTCATGGACTCCGGGGTATACACCTTTGAGGTAGAGGCGCGGGCCACCAAGATAGATATCCAGCGCTCGGTGGAGCGGCTTTTCGACGTCAAGGTAGCCAAGGTCAACACCCTGGTGCGGAAGGGCAAGAGCCGGCGGAACCGGAAGACGGGCCTGGTTAGCCGGGAGTCCGACCGGAAGCTGGCGTACGTTACGCTCCGCGATGGCTTCCAGATCGAGCTTTTGCAGAAGTAGGGAGTGGCATGGCGATACGCAAGAGAAAGCCAACAAGCGCCGGCCGGAGGTTCCAGTCGGTATCCAGCTTTTCGGAGATCACCAAGGCAAAGCCGGAGAAGTCGTTGCTGGCGCCCCAGTCCTCTTCGGGGGGCCGGAACGCCATGGGCCACAAGACCGCACGGCACCGGGGTGGTGGCCACAAGCGCCAGTACCGGATCATCGACTTCAAGCGGGTAAAGGATGGGGTCGTGGCGACCGTTGCCGCGATCGAGTACGACCCGAACCGTAACGCCCGCATCGCGCTTCTGCACTATCACGATGGTGAGAAGCGCTATATCCTGGCTCCCAAGGGGCTCCAGGTGGGGGACAAGGTACAGTCGGGTCCGGGGGCCGACATCACCGCTGGTAACGCGCTGCCGTTGAGACTGATCCCGGTTGGAACGGTGATCCACAACGTGGAGCTACGGCCGGGCCAGGGAGGGAAGATCGCCAGGAGCGCCGGCATGAGCGTCCAGCTCGTCGGCAAGGACGACACCTACGCAACGTTGCGGCTCCCCTCTACCGAGATGAGGAGGGTTCCGCTGGACTCGCGGGCCACGGTCGGCGAGGTCGGCAACTCCGAGTTCGAGCTGATCTCGGTCGGGAAGGCAGGCCGGAGCCGCTGGAAGGGTGTGCGTCCGCAGACCCGGGGTGTGGCGATGAACCCGGTCGACCACCCGCTCGGCGGTGGCGAGGGCAAGACCTCGGGAGGCAGGCACCCGGTCTCGCCGTGGGGCAAGCCCGAAGGGCGTACCCGGCGCAAGCACCGGCCGTCCGACAAGTTGATCATCAGGCGCCGGCGCGGTCGCAGGGCTAGGAGATAGGTATGCCAAGGAGCTTGAAGAAGGGCCCGTTCGTCGACGACCACCTGCTGAAGAAGGTGGACGATCTGAACGCGAAGAACGAGAAGCGGGTGATCAAGACATGGTCACGCCGGTCGACGATCATTCCCGATATGGTCGGGCACACCATCGCGGTCCACGACGGCCGGAAGCACGTGCCGGTGTACGTCACCGAGTCGATGGTCGGTCACAAGCTGGGCGAGTTTGCGCCTACGCGTACCTTTAGGTACCACGCCGGCCAGGAGAAGGCTGCGAGGAGGCGGTAGTGGCACTGTTGCAAGAGCAGGCGTCGGCGCGTGCCGTTCTCAGGCACTACCGGATGTCGGCCACCAAGGCGCGAGAGGTTCTCGAGCTGATCAGGAACAAGCCAGTTCAAGAGGCGGTCGTCGCGCTCGCGCTGGTCAACCGGGAGGCGGCAGAGGTGGTCGGCAAGGTGCTGGCATCCGCGGTTGCCAATGCGGCTACCCGTTTCGGCCTGTCGGCCAGCGAGGTCTACGTGGCGCTCGCCTACGCCGACGAGGGTTCGACGCTCAAGCGATTTCGGCCCCGGGCCCGCGGCCGGGCCACCCGGATCCGCAAGCGAAGCTGCCATATCACCGTGGTGGTGGCGGAGATGGATGACGAGATGAAGCGGAGGAGCGCGGCCAAGCAGGCGAAGCAGCAGGCGGGCCAGAGGTCTCGGCGGGTCGCCTCTTCCAGGCGGCGTCCGGAGGAGGCTCCGGTAGCGGAGGCGGCCGCGTTGGCCGCTCCGGAGGAGGCGGTTGAGGTCGAGGCGGTTGAGGTCGAGGCGGTTGAGGTCGAGGAGGCTCCGGTAGCGGAGGCGCCCGAGGTGGTTGTCGCCGAGGAGAGCAGCGAGGAAGCAGCTGCTGTGGCCGGCGAAGAGGAGGGCGAGTAGCTGATGGGCCAGAAGGTTCACCCGTACGGGTTCCGCTTGGGAGTCGTAACCGATTGGAAGTCGCGGTGGTACGCGGACAAGGACTACCAGAAGTGGGTGGTTCAGGACTACCAGGTAAGGTCGTGGCTGATGAGGGAGCTGGCCACCGCTGCCGTCTCGCGCATCGACATCGAGCGGACTCGCGACCGGATCAAGGTCGACATCCATACCGCCCGCCCGGGCATCGTGATCGGGAAGAAGGGTGCGGAGGTCGACCGGCTGCGGCAGGTGCTGGAGCGGATGACCGGGTACCCCCGGGTCCAGTTGAACGTCGAGGAGGTCCGGCAGCCAGAGCTGGACGCTACGCTGGTCGCCCAGAGCATCGCTGACCAGATCGCCCGCCGGGTGAGTTTTCGCCGGGCGATGAAGCGATCGATCCAGATCGTGATGAAGGACGGTGGGCGCGGAGTTACCGTCCAGTGCTCCGGCCGGCTCGGCGGTGCCGAGATGGCTCGGCGGGAGACCCACCGTGAGGGTCGGGTCCCGAGGCACACGCTCCGGGCCGATATCGACTTTGGCATCCGCGAGGCCCGGACCAACTCGGGGCTTGTTGGGGTCAAGGTCTGGATCTACAAGGGCGATGTGGTCCCGTATCAGATGGTGGCGGCCGCTGCTACCCGTGCGCGGCCGGTCTCCGAACCGCGGCCGAAGCGGATCATCACCGCAGGCGGAGGCCGGAGGCGGCAGCCCGTCGACGATGTTGTTGCTCCTGAGGTGCAGGAGGTTCCGGAGGTCGTGGATCAGGTCGTGACCGAGCCGGTTCCGGAGGAGCTGGAGCGCCTGCTTGCCGAGGAGGAGGAGATCGAGCGCCGCACCAAGGAGGAGGGGCGCGAGGCGCCTCACTTCAAGAAGGAGGTGGATTAGCCGTGCTCATGCCCCGCAAAGTGAAGCATCGGAAGACTCACCGCGGCCGGCGCGACGGCGTTGCCAAGGGTGGCGTCGAGGTATCGTTCGGCCGTTATGGCATCCAGGCCCTGGAGCCGGGGTGGATCAGCGCTCGGCAGATCGAGGCGGCCCGTGTCGCCATGACCCGCCACGTGCGCCGCGGTGGCAAGGTCTGGATCCGGGTCTTCCCGGACAAGCCGGTGACCAAGAAGCCGGCCGAGACCCGGATGGGGTCCGGGAAGGGCAACCCAGAGCTATGGGTCGCGGTCGTCAAGCCGGGCAAAATTCTTTTCGAGCTGGACGGCGTCAGCGAGGAGCTCGGGCGAGCCGCGATGGAGAGGGCGATCCAGAAGCTTCCGATCAAAGCCCGGTTCGTGGTCAAGGAGGGCCTGGAGGCTGCCGTTGGAGGTGCTCGATGACGAGTGCTGGAGAGCTGAGGGAGCTGCGAATTCCGGAGCTGACCGAGAAGCTCAAGGAGACCAAGAGCGATCTGTTCAAGCTTCGCTTCGCGATCGCTAGCGGGCAGGGTACGGAGACGGCGCGGTTCAAGGCGTTGAAGCGGGAGATCGCAAGGATCGAGACCGTAATCGGCGAGATGCGCCGCGAGGGAGCGAGGGTTCAGTGATGGACGAGGAGATCAAGGCGCGACCGCAGCGCAAGGTTCGGGAGGGGGTCGTGGTATCGACCTCTATGGACAGCACCATCGTGGTGGTCGTGAACCAGCGGGTCCGGCACGCCCGGTACCAGCGGACGATCTCGCGGCGGAAGCGGCTTTACGCCCACGACGCCGCCGGTGACGCCCGGGTTGGCGACACAGTCGAGGTGGTGGAGACTCGCCCGCTTTCGAAGCTGAAGCGCTGGAGGCTGGTGAGGGTAGTGGAGCGGGCAAGATGATCCAGCAGGAGAGCCGCCTCAAGGTGGCAGACAACTCGGGAGCCAAAGAGGTTCTCTGCATCCGCGTTCTCGGCGGGAGCCGCAGGCGCTACGCCAGCATCGGCGATATTTTCGTCGCTACCGTAAAGGAGGCGATGCCCGGTGCAGCGGTGAAGAAGGGTGACGTGGTCAAGTGCGTGGTGGTGAGGACCCGCAAGGAGACCAGGCGTGCCGACGGTAGCTACATCCGTTTCGACGAGAACGCGGCGGTGCTGATCAACGACCAGCTACAGCCGCGGGGCACCCGCATCTTCGGGCCGGTCGGGCGCGAGCTTCGGGAGAAGCGCTTTATGAGGATCGTCTCGCTTGCACCGGAGGTGTTGTGATGCGCCTGCGCAGCGGTGACCGGGTTCGGGTGCTTACCGGCAAGGACAAGGGTCGCGAAGGGGTCGTCAGCATCTCCTTGCCGCGAAAGGGCAAGGTGATCGTCGAGGGTGTCAACGTGGTTAAGCGGCATACCAAGCCCCGAGACAACTCGACCCCCGGCGGCATAGTGGACAAGCTGATGCCGGTGGACGCGTCGAACGTGGCGGTCATCTGCAAGAAGTGTGGTCCTACCCGGATTGGGGTTCGAGCCGACGATTTCGGCAAGCGGGTCCGGGTCTGCAAGAAGTGCGGAGGTGATCTGTGAGCACCGTGGCCCCTGAGAAGCCAAGACTGAAGCTCAAGTACGAGCAGGAGGTCAAGGGCGGGCTCCTCGAGGAGCTTGGTCTCGCCAACGTCCACCAGGTTCCTGGCTTGGTGAAGATCGTCGTGAACATGGGTGTTGGGCGGGCTACGCAGCAGCAGTCACTGCTCGAGGGGGCTCTCCGCGACCTGGAGGCGATAACCGGTCAGAAGCCGATGGTCCGGCGGGCGCGTAAGTCGATCGCCGCCTTCAAGCTGCGGGAGGGGATGGCGATCGGAGCGATGGTCACCCTGCGCGGGGATCGGATGTGGGAGTTCCTGGACAGGCTGATCGCCGTCGCCATCCCGCGGATCCGCGACTTCCGTGGGCTGAACCCGCGCTCCTTCGATGGGAAGGGCAACTACAGCTTCGGTGTCAACGAGCAGCTCATCTTCGCGGAGATCGATTACGACAAGATCGACGCCACTCGGGGCATGGATATAACGATCGTTACGAGCGCAACGAGCGACGACCAGGGGAGAGCCCTGCTAGCTGCGTTCGGCTTTCCGTTTCGAAAGGAAGGTCTCTAGATGGCCACCAAGGCTCTGAGGGCGAAGCAGCAGCGGGTTCCCAAGTACCGGGTGCGGGCCTACACCAGGTGCCAGCGGTGCGGTAGACCGCACGCTGTCTATAGGAAGTTCGGGTTGTGCCGTATCTGCCTGAGGATGATGGTCCATCAGGGCGAGGTCCCCGGCGTTACCAAGGCAAGCTGGTAGGAGGCCACATGAGTATGACCGATCCTATCGCCGATATGCTCACCCGGCTTCGCAACGCGAGCAAGGTGCGCCACGATACCGTCAGGATGCCCGGTTCGAAGATCAAGGAGGCGATCGCCGAGATCCTCAAGCAGGAGGGTTACATCGACGACTACCGGGTTGTTTCGGCCGATCCCCGGCCGGGATCCGTTCTCGAAGTGAAGATGCGCTACGTTGGCGACCGGCGCAACCGGGCCGCGATCAACGGGATCAAGCGGGTCTCCAAGCCGGGGCTGCGGGTCTACACCCAGGCGGCTTCGGTCCAGCGGGTGCTGGGGGGCATGGGCATCGCCGTGCTTTCCACGTCCAAGGGTCTCATGACCGACCGGGACGCGCGCAGGCAGGGCGTCGGCGGCGAGGTTATCTGCCATGTGTGGTAGAGGAGGTTCGAGTGTCGCGTATAGGTAAGCAGCCGGTAGCGGTGCCGGACAACGTGAAGGTCGCGCTCGATGGCAGCGCCATCAGGGTCGAGGGCCCGATGGGTGTCCTCAACCGGGTGCTCCCTTTGGAGGTTAGCGTGGTGGCCGGCGATGGCTCCCTCCAGATCGAGCGCAGGGACGACTCGAGGACGGCGCGGGCGATGCACGGGCTGTCGCGCACGCTGGTGGCGAACATGGTGGCCGGGGTCACCGGAGGCTTCACCAAGAACCTGGACATCGTGGGCGTGGGCTACCGGGCGCAGGCGAAGTCCCCGAGCCAGCTCGAGCTGTCGCTCGGCTTCTCGCACCAGGTCATCGTGGAGGCGCCGGCGGGCATCGGCTTCGAGACTCCAACTCCCACGCGGATCGTGGTGAAGGGTATCGACAAGGAGCTGGTGGGCCAGGTGGCCGCCAACATCAGGAAGATCCGCAAGCCGGAGCCGTACAAGGGCAAGGGCGTCAGGTACGAGGGCGAGCGGGTGCGCCGCAAGGTCGGAAAGGCCGGGAAGTAGGTCGCAAATGGCAGGTAAGAAGCGGATGAGCGCGATCGCGAGGAGGCACTCCCGGGTTCGCACCAAGGTGTCGGGCACTGCGGCCAGGCCGAGGCTTGCCGTCTACCGGTCGAACCGGCACGTTATCGCCCAGGTGATCGACGACTCGAAGGGCGTTACCGTGGCGTCGGCGTCGACTATCGAGGCGGGGCTGAGAGGTAGCGCCACCTCGAACTGCGAGGCGGCCGCGGGCGTGGGGCGCTTGGTCGCCGAACGGGCGATCTCGGCCGGAGTTCGCGAGGTCGTCTTCGATCGCGGTGGTTTCCAGTATCACGGTCGGGTTGCGGCGCTCGCCGACGCGGCCCGCGAGTCGGGATTGGAGTTTTAGTGGCCGAAAGCCAGTTCGAAGATCGGACCATCAAGGTCAACCGGGTCTCCAAGGTGGTGAAGGGTGGGCGAAGGTTCTCCTTTACTGCGCTCATGGTCGTCGGCGACCGTGACGGCCGGGTGGGGATCGGTTATGGAAAGGCCAAGGAGGCGAGCATCGCCGTCCAGAAGGGGGTGGAGGAGGCCCGGCGCAAAGCGGTCAAGGTGCCGCTGGCCGGGACGACCATCACCCACCCCGTTATCGGCGAGGCGGGAGCCGGGCGGGTGCTGCTGAAGCCGGCGGCCCCGGGCACCGGTGTGATCGCCGGCGGTGCCGCGCGGATAATCCTGGAGATGGCGGGGATCACCGATGTGCTCGCCAAGTCGCTGGGCTCGTCGAACGGGATCAACGTCGCCCACGCCACCATGGATGGGCTCTCCAAGCTGATGAGCCCCGACGATGTCGCGGCGGCCCGCGGCAAGTACGCGGATCAGGTGGCCCCGAAGGGGATGCTCGCGGCGTACCGCGAGCGCAGCCAGCGGAAGGAGTCGCACGGTGAGTAGCGCGCTCAGGGTGAAGCAGGTCCGCTCCCAGATCGGATCGAAGCCGGTGCACCGGGGGACGCTGCGCGCGCTCGGGCTCGGCCGGATCGGTCGCGAGCGGGTCTTGGCCGACTCCCCGTCGGTTCGCGGAATGATCGCCCGGGTTTCGCACCTGGTGGCGGTTGAAGCTGTAGATGTCGAGGAGGAGTCGTGATCTATCTTCACGATCTGAAGCCGGCCCCGGGCGCCAAGCATCCGAAGCGGCGGGTAGGGCGAGGAATCGGAGGCAAGGGCGGGAAGACCGCCGGCCGCGGGACCAAGGGCCAGGGTGCTCGCGACACCATCCCGGTCGGTTTCGAGGGTGGCCAGCTTCCCCTGACCCAGCGGATCCCGAAGTTGAAGGGGTTCTCCAATCCCTTCCGGGTCGAGTACTCGGTGGTCGGTCTCGACGACCTCGCGCGGCTGGCGGCTGCCGGCACTGCCGTGGTCGATGTCGAGGCGCTGCTGGCCGCTGGAGTAGTTCGCAAGGGTTCGCTGGTCAAGGTGCTTGCCAACGGCGACCTCGATGCGGCGGTCACGGTGAAGGCGCACCGGTTTTCAAAATCGGCCCGCGATAGGATAGAATCAGTTGGCGGGACGGCTGAAGAGATCGAGCTACCGTTCAAGTCGGGACGCCCGGCGGCAAGCGGAAATGCTTTGATGAACCGCTAACCACTGCGATCCGGAGATCCATTGCTAGAGAATTTTCTCAACGTATTCCGTGTCAAGGACCTTAGGAATAAGGTCCTTTTCACGTTGCTCATGGTCGGCCTTTACCAGCTGGGGTCGAATATCCCGGTGCCTGGGATCAGCTATTCGCAGATCCACCTGCTGATCCAGCAGTCCCAGGGACAGGGTGTCTTCGGCTTCCTCAACCTCTTCTCGGGAGGGGCACTCTCCAGGGCGGCCCTCTTTGGGCTGGGAGTGATGCCCTACATCACCTCCTCCATCATCATCCAGCTGTTGACCGGCGTCATTCCCAAGCTGTCGCAGTGGCGGGATCAGGGTGGGGCCGGCGAGCGCAAGATCACCCAGACCACCAGGTACCTGACGATTGGGCTCGCGCTGCTCCAGGCGACCGGGCTGGTCTTCGTATTCCACTCCGGCCTCGGTATCTTTCTTACCAACGGATCGTCGCTGAACCTCATCCCCCAGTTCACGATCGGGAGGGTGGCGTTCATCATCATCACGCTCACCGCGGGCACCGGCCTGGTGATGTGGATGGGCGAGCTGATCACCGAGCGCGGGATCGGGCAGGGGATGTCGATCCTGATCTTTGCCAACGTGGTCTCCTCGATTCCTACCGGCGGGCGGCTGATCCTGGACCAGGCGGGCACCGCCAAGTTCGTGGTTATCGTGCTCGTTGTGGTGGCGCTCCTGGTGGCGATCGTCTTTGTCGAGCAGGGGCAGCGGCGGATTCCGGTCGTCTTTGCCCGGCGGGTCGTGGGACGGCGGATGTACGAGGGGGGGAACACCTACATCCCGCTCAAGGTAAACCAGGCGGGCGTGATCCCGATCATCTTCGCCTCCTCGATTCTCTACTTTCCGGTGTTGCTCTCCAACATCATTCCGTGGACGCCGCTGCGCACCTTCGTCAACAACCACCTTCTCAACGCCACTAGCGGCTTCTATATCCTTAGCTACGCGCTCCTGATCATCGTCTTCACCTTCTTCTACGTGACGGTCGCCTTCGATCCGTACCAGCAGTCGGAGGTGATCCGGAAGCAGAACGGCTATATCCCCACCGTCCGGCCGGGGCCGCCGACGCAGCGATACCTGACCCAGATTCTCAACCGGATCACGCTGCCGGGCGCCCTCTTTTTGGCGGCGGTCGCGGTGATCCCGTCGATACTGCTGGCAGCGTGGCATATTACCTCATACCCCTACGCCGGGACCACCATCCTGATCGCGGTGGGGGTCGCGCTGGAGACGGTCAAGCAGGTGAACTCCCAGCTGACGATGAGAAACTATCGGGGATTCTTGAAGTAGATGGACGGGCCGCACCCAATTCGGCTGGCGATGCTGGGCCGGCAAGGGGCCGGCAAGGGAACGCAGTGCGTCCGGCTGTCCCATCACTTCGCCATTCCCCACATCTCCACCGGAGATATGCTCAGGGCGGCGGTGCGCGCGAATACCCCGTTTGGCCAGAAGGCCAGCGAGTTCATGGAGCGTGGCGAGCTGGTGAGCGACGAGGTGATTACGGGTGTAGTCTCCGAGCGGCTCGGTGAGAACGACACGCGGGTCCGCGGCTTCATTCTTGACGGCTTCCCGCGTACGGTTGCGCAGGCCGGTGCTTTGCAGGAGATCTTGGCGCCAGGCGGGCTGCTGGCGGTGGTCGATCTGGACGTTCCGCTAGAGGTGGTGAAGGCTCGGCTCTTCTCGCGGCGGGTCTGCGCCGTGTGCGGTGCGAACTACTCGGTCGAAGTGTTTCCAAGGGTGGAGGGTATCTGCGACGTGTGCGGTGGCGAAATCGTCCAGCGCCCTGACGATACCGAGGAGGCGATCTCGCGGCGGCTCGAGCTCTACGAGGAGATGACCCGCCCGCTAACCGAGTACTACCGGCGGCTTGGGCTCCTCGAAGTAGTCGACGGCATCGGATCCCTGGATGAGGTGATGGAGCGGATCCTCGCCGCTCTGCGCGGCCGCGGTATAGAAGGGCAGGTATTCGGTGGTCAGGACTCCTAAGGAGCTCGAGTCGATGCGGAAGGCCGGCAAGGTGGTGGCGGCCATGCTCGAGGCTACCCGGGAGGCGATCCGCCCGGGGATCACCACCTTCGAGCTGGACCGGGTGGCGAGGGAGGTGATCGAGCGCTTTGGCGCGCGTTCCAACTTTCTCGGGTACAATGGTTTCCCGGCGGTGATCTGCACCTCCAAGAACAGCACCATCGTCCATGGCATTCCTGCCCGGAGTGTCCGGCTGGAGGAGGGGGACATCGTCTCCATCGATGCCGGTGCCATCGTGGAGGGCTACCACGGCGACGCGGCGATCACGGTGGGAGTGGGCGAGGTCTCTCGGACTGCCAGTCGTTTGATGGAGGTTACCGAGGAGTCGCTGTTTGCGGGCATCGACCAGATGGTCGCCGGCAATCATCTCCACGACATCGGAAGGGCGGTCGAGACGGTCGCCAAACGGGCGGGGCTCGGGGTGATCCGGGATTACGTAGGGCACGGTATCGGCACCGAGATGCACGAGGCTCCCAACGTCCCTAACTTCTGGCCCGGACGGCCGGGTCCGGTGCTCCGGGCCAGCGAGGTCTACGCGGTCGAGCCGATGCTGACCTTGGGGGGCGAGGATACGGTGGTGCTCTCCGACGGGTGGAGCGTCGTCACCGCCGATGGGACCTGGGCGGCGCACTTCGAGCACACCATCGCTATTACGGAGGACGGCCCTGAGATCTTCACCAAGTAGGGAGCGGCAGGTGCCTGGCCAGCTATACTGCTATGGCAGCCTATCGTGCCATAATATGACCTCTGCGCGCTTTAATGACGGAGACGGCTTCGTGGAGGGCCGAGCGGTGCAGATCTCATTAGGAGGAACAGCTGGCAAAGGGTAAGGAGGACACCATTGTCCTCGAGGGTACGGTTGTTGAACCGTTGCCGAACGCGATGTTTCGGGTTGAGTTGGAGAACGGGCTCAAGGTGTTGGCCCACAGCTCCGGAAAGATGCGGATGCACCGCATCCGGATCCTTCCCGGGGACAAGGTTCAGGTCGAGTTCACCCCGTACGATCTGACCCGGGGTCGGATCACCTACCGGTACAAGTAAGCGCTGGGTTGACCGGCGGCATTGGGAGAGGCTAAGGAGCGATCATGAAGGTGAGACCAAGCGTCAAGCCGATCTGCGAGAAGTGTAAGATCATCCGCAGGGAGCGGCGGGTTCTGGTCATCTGCGAGAACCCCCGGCACAAGCAGCGGCAGGGCTAGGCATGGCTCGTATTGCGGGAGTAGATATTCCCCGCGAGAAGCGGGTAGAGGTTGCCCTTACCTACATCTTCGGGATCGGCGTGACCAAGGCGAAGGAGATCGTGGAGGCGAGCGGTGTCAACCCGGATACCCGGGTCCGCGATCTTACCGAAGACGAGGTGCTCAGGCTCCGCTCCTACATCGACCAGAACCTCAAGGTCGAGGGCGATCTCCGGCGCGAGGTCGATCAGAACATCAAACGCAAGGTTCAGATCGGCTGCTACGTGGGCGTACGGCACCGGCGGGGCCTCCCGGTCCGGGGCCAGCGGACGCACACTAACGCCCGGACCCGCAAGGGACCGCGCAAGACGGTGGCCGGGAAGAAGAAGGTAAAGCGCTAGGCAGGCCGCGCGCCGCGGTGCTGGTCGGAAGGAGAACATGGCGAAGCCACGGCCGGGGGGCAGAAGACCCCGGAAAAGAGAGAGAAAGAATATAGCTCGGGGAGTTGCGCACATCCACTCCTCGTTTAACAACACCATCGTTACCATCACCGACGCCTCCGGCAACGTGATCGCCTGGGCTTCGTCTGGGAACGTGGGGTTCAAGGGATCGCGGAAGTCCACGCCGTTTGCCGCGCAGGTGGCCGGCGAGACCTGCGCGCGCCGGGCCATGGAGCACGGCGTCCGCGAGGTCGATGTGGAGCTCAAGGGTCCCGGTTCGGGCCGGGAGACCGCCCACAAGGCGCTCTCCAGCGCCGGCATCGAGATCAGGTCGATCAGGGACGTCACGCCGATCCCGCACAACGGGTGCAGGCCAAAGAAGAGGAGAAGGGTCTAGTGGCGCGCTATACCGGTCCGGTATGCAGGCTGTGCAGGCGGGAGCGGACCAAGCTCTTCCTGAAGGGGCCGAAGTGCATGAGCGCCAAGTGCCCGATTACCATCGGGCGGTTCCCCCCGGGCGAGCATGGCCGCGACCGGCAACGGCAGCCCTCGGAGTACTCACAGCAGCTCAGGGAGAAGCAGAAGGCCCGGCGCACCTACGGCGTGCTCGGCAAGCAGTTCTCCCGCACCTACCGGGTGGCGGCCAAGCAGCAGGGTCTCACCGGTGAGCGGCTGCTCCAGCTTCTGGAGTTGAGGCTTGACAACGTGGTCTACCGCGCTGGCATAGCCGCTTCCCGCGCGCAGGCGAGGCAGCTGGTCAAGCACGGCCACCTCCTGGTGGACGGCAAGCGCGTCGACATCCCCAGCTTCACAGTGAAGTCGGGAAGCACGGTGGCACTCAAGCAGTCCTCACGCGAGCTCGCCATCATCGAGTTCAACCGGGAGGTCGTCAACCACGAGGTTCCAGCCTGGCTGGAGCGGATCGAGGGTGGCGCCGGGGTTCGCGTTCTCAACCCACCGCTGCGGGAGCAGATCGACACCGACGTTCGGGAACAGCTGATCGTCGAGCTGTATTCGAAGTAGCCGGGCGGCGAGCCCAGAACAAGGAAAAAGGATCTAGGGATGCTTATCATTCAAAGGCCAAAGGTCGAGATCTTGGAGGAGGAGTCGGGCAACCGGCAGCGCTTCTCCATCGGCCCTCTCGAGCCTGGTTTCGGCCATTCTGTGGGGAATGCGCTGCGAAGGGTGCTGATCTCCTCGGTCCCGGGAGCGGCGATCAGCCAGGTGAGGTTCGACGACGCCTTGCACGAGTTCTCGACCATCCCCGGGGTCAAGGAGGATGTCATCGACATCATCCTCAACCTGAAGGATATCGTGCTCAGGTCGTACTCCGCCGAGCCGGTGACCATCCGGCTGGATGTCCGCGGACCGGCGGTGGTCCGGGCCGGGGACTTCATGCTCTCCTCCGACGTCGAGATCATCAACCCGGATCTGCAGATCGCCTCGCTCTCCGAGCAGGGCAGGCTCGCCGTTGATGCGGTGGTCGAGCAGGGCCGCGGCTACGTCTCCGCGGAGAAGAACAAGCGGACCAACACCATCGGAATCATTCCGATCGACGCCATTTTCTCGCCGGTGAGGAACGTGAGCTACACGGTCACGCCGGTCCGGGTCGGGCAGGCCACCGACTTCGACGAGATCGTCTTTGATGTCGAGACCGACGGCTCGGTTTCGCCCCGGGACGCCCTCGCGTCGGCGGCGGGCACGCTAACCGGGCTCTTCCAGCTGGTGTCGGAGCTCGCTACCGACGTACCGCAGCTGGTGCTCGCCGACGAGGAGGGGATCGAGGAGCGCTCTCCCGACTTCGACCTGCCGATCGAGGAGCTTGACCTCACCGAGCGCCCCCGCAACTGCCTGAAGCGGGCGCAGATCAACTCCATCGGGGACCTCATCGATCGGACCCCGGATGACCTGCTTTCGATCACCAACTTTGGACAGAAGTCGCTTGACGAGGTGGCTGAGAAGTTGGCCAAGAGAGGCCTGTTCTTGAGGAGTAAAGACTGATGGTACCCGGACGTCCGAAGCGGGGGAAGCGCCTTGGAAAGGACGCCTCCCACCAGCGCGCGATGCTCGCCAACCTGGCGGCATCGTTGATCGCTGCCGAGTCGATCACCACCACCGACGCCAAAGCCAGGGCGCTCCGCCCGGTGGTGGAGAAGCTGGTCACCAAGGCCAAGAAGGGTGACCTTCACAACAAGCGTCAGGTGATCTCCTTCCTGCGGGACGAGGACGCCACCTACAAGCTCTTCAGCGACGTTGGACCGCGCTACCAGAACCGGCAGGGTGGCTACACCCGGATCCTCAAGCAGGGTCCGAGGCACGGCGACGGCGCTCCCATGGTGGTCATCGAGCTGGTCTAGCCCAGCGATGGCTTCCGCCCTCGTGGTCAGCTACGACGGGACCGCCTTTCATGGGGTGGCGCGTCAACCTGGGTTGAGGACGGTCGCCGGCCAGATCGGGGAGGCGCTGTCGATTGTCTGCCAACGCCCTATCGAGCTGGCGATCGCCGGCCGGACCGACGCTGGCGTTCACGCGCGCGCCCAGGTCCTGAGCTGCGAAGAGCGGCTTAACCCGACCATCGGGGGCCGGATCGCAAAGCTGGCCGGCGACGGCCTTGCGGTGAGGGGCATCCTCCCGGTGGAGGATGGGTTCCACGCCCGCTTCTCCGCGCGCTTCCGGCAGTACCTTTACCGGATCCGGCTTGCCGCCGACGACCCTGTGTATGCCCGGCGGGCGTGGCTCGCCGGGACCGGGATCGATGTTGGGCTGCTGCAAGCCGCGCTGGCGGCCGCGTCGGGTCGCCGGGACTTCTCGGCTCTGTGCAAGGCGGGTTCCGCCGGCGGCTTCGAGCGGGAGCTGCTCGGGAGCGACGTGGTGGTTTCCGAAGGGTTCGTGGATGTTGTCGTGGTCGGCGTCTCCTTCTGCCAGCAGCTGGTCCGGAGGCTGGTGGGAAACGCGGTGGCGGTCGCGACCGGCCGACTCGGCCTGGCTGACTTCGGTAGCCGGCTGGCCGGACTCGACCGCGCGGGGCTGGCCACGGTGGCGCCTGCCGAAGGTCTCTACCTCTGGCGGGTGGGGTATGGCGGCGACTGGCGTTGGGTGTTCGACTCCTACCGCAAGGCCGGATTCGAGGCGGAGTGGGCCGGCTTCCAGCCGGACGAGCTTGGCATCGCTGTAGAATGTTAGCCTTGTGTCGGCTAGTGACCGATTTAACTAAGGACCTGAAGCGATGAAGACGTATGTACCCAAAGGGGCGGATCTGGCGAGGGAGTGGTTCGTCGTCGACGCCGCCGATCTGGTCGTCGGGCGGGTTGCCACCGAGGTAGCCCGGATCCTGCGCGGCAAGCACAAGCCCATCTTTACGCCGAACCTCGACTGCGGCGACCACGTGATCGTGGTGAACGCGGCGAGGGCCGTGCTTTCGGCCTCGAAGGCGGACTCGAAGGTCTACTACCGCCACTCCGGCTATCCGGGGGGGCTCAGGCAGATAGGCTTCCGCGATATCATGGAGCGGCGCCCGGAGCGGGTGGTCGAGCTTGCCATCAAGGGGATGCTGCCAAAGGGCAGGCTTGGCAGGCAGATGTACCGAAAGCTGAAGGTCTATGCAGGCCCCGAGCATCCGCACGAGGCACAGATGCCCAAACCGCTCGACATCCGCAGCAAGCGGACCGGGTCCGGTAGCGCCAGTTAACTCGATCGAGGGAGAATTGATGGCAGTATCTTTGAAGCAGTCCACGGGGAGGCGCAAGCGCGCGGTAGCGCGAGTCCGGCTCGTTCCAGGCAGTGGTACCGTGGTCGTCAACGGCTGCGAGCTTGCCAAGTACGTGCCCTCCATGTCGCTGAGGGCTTTCGCTACCGAGCCGCTTCGGACCGCCGATGTCGAGCAGGCTTACGACGTCTACGCCAACATCGATGGCGGAGGCACGAGCGGGCAGGCCGGCGCGCTCCGGATGGCGCTTGCTCGCGCCCTCATCGAGCTGCAGCCGGAGCTGCGTCCGCTCCTGAAGCAGGCAGGCATGCTCACCCGTGATGCTCGCGAGAAAGAGTCCAAGAAGTACGGATTGAAGAAGGCTCGCAAGGCTCCGCAGTACTCGAAGCGGTAAATGCTCCGCTTCGGAACCGACGGCATCCGCGGGCGGGCCAACCAGGAGCTCACCATGGATGTGGGCTACTGGTTTGGCGTCGCCGTCGCGGAGGAGATGGAGTGTGACCGGGTCGCGATCGGCCGCGATACCCGGGAGTCCGGCTTCTGGCTGGCGCAGGCGGTGGGCTTGGGGCTTGCGGCGTCGGGCGTCGATGTGATCGACTGTGGGATCATGCCCACCGGAGCCCTCAGCTGGGTAGCCCGCAAAGTGGAAGCTCCCACGGTGGTCGTCTCGGCCTCTCACAACCCCTACTACGACAACGGGATCAAGGTCTTTACGGCGTCCGGCGGGAAGCTTTCCGAGCGGATGGAGCGGAAGATCGAGGGGACTCTCAACGCTCTCGTCTCCGGCCGGGGGAAGCGCTACGGGAAGCTTGGCGGTTACGAGCCGCGCGACTTCAGCGGCGAGTACGTCGCGTGGCTGCTCTCGCTGCGCGGGCCACTCGAGCGAACCCTTCTGGTGGCCTACGATGCGGCCAATGGGGCTGCGGCCGGCCTTGCCGATGGTCTCATCGAGTCGCTCGGCGCCGAGGTGGCTCTTGCTATCGGCAACGGTCCGGACGGGCACAACATCAACGACGGCGTCGGCGCGCTCCACCCGGAGCGGCTGGTGGAGGCGGTGGTTGCGAGCGGAGCCGATGTCGGCCTTGCCTTCGACGGCGACGCCGACCGGCTGATCGCGGTTTCTCCCAGCGGGAGAGTGGTCGACGGGGACGACATCATGGCGCTTCTCGCCCTCGATCTGCATCGGCGGGGAGGTCTTGCAGGTCCGGGGATAGTGGTTACGGTGATGTCCAACCTGGGGTTGGAGAAGGCGATGGTTAGCCACGGTTTCGAGGTGGTGCGCACGCGGGTCGGCGACCGCCAGGTCGCCATCGGTCTTGAGGAGACCGGTTTCGGACTGGGTGGAGAGCAGAGCGGCCATATCATCGTTCCCAGCCTCAGCCCCACCGGGGACGGCCTGCTCACGGCGCTGCTGCTCCTGCACATCATCGCCGGCGGCAAAGGGAACTTTGACGCCCTCCTCGATCGGCTGGGGCCGAAGTACCCGCAGATCCACCGGCAGGTCCCCACGGCGAGTTGCGCGACGGTTGCCGCCGCGCCGGAGGTCTCAGGGTTGGTAGAGGAGGTTGAGGCGCAGCTGGGCGACCAGGGGCGGGTGGTGCTCCGGGCGAGTGGCACCGAGCCCTTGGTTAGGATTATGGTCGAGGCGCGGTCAGTTGCGGAGGCCGAGACCGCGGCCGACCGTTTGGTCGGCGCCGTTCTGAAGGCGGCCGGCCGGATCTAGCCCTAAAGGGAGGTCGGATGTGTGGCATCGTCGGTGGCGTGGGGCCCTCGATCCAGGCGGCGGAGGTCTTTGACGGCCTGAAGCGGCTCGAGTACCGCGGATACGACTCGGCCGGGATGGCGCTGGTTGGCGCGGAGGGCGTAGAGGTGATCCGGGCAGCCACCGGCCGCCACTCACTCGACGAGCTCAAGGGCCGGCTCTCGCGGCTCGCGCCGGGAGCCAACCTGGTAGTCGGGCACACCCGGTGGGCCACCCACGGCGCTCCAACGTTGGGGAACGCCCACCCCCACACCGACTGCACCGGCCGGGTGGTCCTGGTCCACAACGGGATCGTCGACAACTTCCGCGAGTTGAGGGGGGAGGTCCTGGCGCTCGGGCACGAGCTCAAGTCGGAGACCGACTCCGAGGTGATCGCGCACCTGATCGAGGATGGGCTGGCGGCGGGGATGGAGCCGGCGGAGGCGGTCGCCTCAGTCTTCTCGCGCCTTCTGGGGCATATGGCGCTGGTGGTTGCCTTTGCCCAGCTCCCGCTGACCATCTTCGGAATCAGGAGAACCTCTCCGCTGCTGGTGGCCGCGGGCGACGGGCGCTCCTTTTTCGCCTCCGACGCTCCGGCGGTCCTCGACGTCGCCACTTCGTTTTACGAGATGCCGGAGGATCGGGTGATCGCCATCGGCGAGCCGGCAAAGGGGGCGGCGGGCACCTCCGTCCTGGTCCCGCTGGCGATTGACTGGGCCTCGCAGGACGTGGAGCTTGTCGGCTACCAGAGCTTCTACGAGATGGAGCTGGCCCAGGAGGGGGAGGCCTTCTCCGACACCGTCAGCTCGCTGATCGATGAGGACGGGGGAGCGGTGGTCGACGAGCTCAAGGTCGATCCGTACGAGCTCAAGCGGCTCCGAAAGGTCACCGTCGTCGGCTGCGGGACCAGCTACCACGCCGGGCTGGTCGGCAGGTTCCTGATCGAGCACTTTGCCAAGATCCCGGTCGAGGTCGATGTGGCCTCCGAGTACCGGTACCGGGACCCGATTCTCGACGACGACCACCTGGTGGTTGGGGTATCCCAGTCGGGGGAGTCGCTCGACACCATCACCGCGGTCAAGGGGGCGGCGGCGGCCGGAGCCAAGACCCTGGCGGTCACCAACGTGATCGGATCGCAGCTGAGCCGGCTAGCAGACGCCGTCCTCTACACCCGCGCCGGCCCCGAGGTCTCGGTCGCCTCGACTAAAACCCACGTCTCCCAGGTGGGAGCGCTGGCCCTCTTTGCCATCTACCTTGGGGAGCTCAAGGGCCACATGTACCCGGAGGAGGCTCGCGAGGCGCGGAGCTCGTTGCGGGACGTCGCGTCCGCTATCGAGGCGGCCCTGGCGAGGCAGGCGGGGTATGAGGAGAGCCTGGCCCCATTCGTCGGGTCTGACCGTTTCTTCTTTATCGGGAGGAACCTGCAGTACCCGGTGGCCCTGGAGGGCGCGCTCAAGCTCAAGGAGCTCTCCTACCTGGCTGCCGAGGCCTACCCTGCCGGAGAGCTGAAGCACGGCCCGATTGCCATGCTCGACTCGGAGGCGGTGGTGGTGGCGCTGGTCCCCAGGGACCGGTTGCGTGAGAAGGTGCTGGCCAACATCGAGGAGGTTCGGGCGAGGGGTGCCCGGGTGATCGTGGTCGCCTTTGACGGGGATCCGGAGGCGGCAACGCTCGCCGAGACCGCCCTGTTCGTCCCCGAGGTCCGGCCGATCTGGTCCCCGCTGGTGACGGTGATCCCGCTTCAGGTGATGGCGGGAGCGATAGCGCGGTCGCGGGGCCTCAACCTCGACCGGCCGCGGAACCTGGCGAAGACCGTCACTGTAGAGTAGGGTCGCCGCTAGCGGGCGGCCTGGCGAAGCAGGTGCTCGAGAGCCGCCGCCGACGCGCTCCTGGAGAATCCGGCGGCGATGGCTCTGGGCGTTCCCGGCGGCGGCGGTGCCGGGTCGATCATGGCGCGGGCCAGGCTCTCCGGGCTCTTGGGATCCACCTCGACCGCTCCCAGCGGGAGCAGCTCGGCCAAGCCGCCCCGCGAGCTGACCAGGGTGGGGGTGCCGGTGGCGAGGGACTCCGTGGGAACCAGGCCAAATCCCTCTTCGACCACCGAGGGAGCGAGCACCGCCCGCGCGCTCCGCATGGCCGCGGCGAGCGCCGCCGGCCGTTCGAAGCGGGGGATCAGCCGGGCTCTCGGATGCGCTTCGATGGCGGTGAGCAGCTGGGTATGCTCCTCGGTCGGCACGGTCCAGGGAGAGATGTTGGCGACGAAGCTGACGGTGACGGAGGTGGCGATGTCGAGCGCCGCCAGGAGTTCGGGCACCCCCTTTTTCCGCAGGGTGCGGTTGGGGAAGAGCAGGTGCTCGCCGCGCTGCTCCGTCCCGGGCTCGAGGAAGGCGGGATCGATGAAGGGCTGCACGCTGCCGACCGGAAGCCCGAGAGTCCGGCTGGCGTGGCCGGCGAGGAAGCGCGACACCGCGGCGAGCACCGGGCTGGCCTTCAGGGGAGGCGTCGTGGTGTCCCAGGCGTCGCTGGTGTTGTGGAAGACGGTAACCGCCGGCGCCGCCATCAGCGCGGCCGGGCCGAGACGGTTGTTGGTCACCACGACGTCGAGGTCGGCGGTCTCCCGCCGCAGGGAGGCGAGGGTGACGGTCCGCGTCTCCACGAAGGGGTCGGAGGCGGCGGCAAAGGAGAGCAGCCGCACGCGGTGGACCTTGGCAAGCTCGCGGCCCCAGCCAACTACCAGGTTCTCCAGGCCGCCGGCGCCGGCTTGGAGCGGGGCAAGCTCGGTGCCGAGCAGTCCTATCCGCAGGGTATCGTTGGGCATGGCGACAGCCTAGGGCTCGAGGTCCGGGTTCGACGAGCGCTCACCAGCCAGCGGCTCGGTGGAAAGCCAGCCCCATAGGAGACGGAGCTTCCAGTCTCTCATTAGGGCTGGCCACCGCGAGCCTCCCCTAGTCGGCGAGGCTCGGCTCCAGGTCCCGCGCCCGGGAGAGGTGCGGCCGGAGGGCAAGGAGGGTGGTGCTGGCCACCACCGCCCAAAGCCCGACCAGCAGCAGGGTGAGCGCGTGGGCAATGATGGCAACGAATCCTGCGCCGGTGGTGGTGGCGAGCTCCCAGGAGGCGCTCGAGAGCACGCCAAGGGGGAAGGTGAAGCCCCACCAGCCCATGGTGAAGGGGTACTCGCCGCGCCGCAGGTAGTTGATCGAGAGGATACCGGCCACCGCCAGCCACCAGAGCCCGTAGGCGAAGAGGGTGATGGCGCCGACCAGGCCCGCCCCGATCAGCGCGGAGGTGGTAGCAGACGGGTCGAGCTTGTGGAGGTCGACCCCGAGCGCCAGGATCGAGGCGGCGCCGGTCCCAAGGGGTCCGAGAATCAGCCAGGTGGAGGTGGCGAGGTGGGGGGCGAAGAGGCGATGGACGCTCAGGCGGAGGAGGATCACCGCGATCAGGGAGAGGGCGAGCGGGACCGACATCGCCCACAGGAAGTAGCCGGCCCAGATCAGGTTGACGGCCACCCCGTGGGGAAGGTGGGGGGCGAGCACGGCCACCTGGAAGGAGGCGACCTCAGCAGGGACGATGGGGAGGAGCCAGGTGGGGTCGAGCTCCTCCAGGGTGGCGATGTGGTGGGCGAAGAGGCGGTAGGGGGCGTAGATCCCGCTACCGATCGATATCATGATGTTGGTTATAAGAACCCACATCATTACCTCGCTTGTTGAGGTTCCGAAGAGGGTGGGCTCGAGATGCACAACCCCGTTGGCGGTCGAGGAGATCGCCATCGGCACGCAGCCGATGAACATCAGCCGGGCCTTGTTGTCGAGGATGGCGGAGAGCCGCTCGGGCCGGGCCGCGAACCAGATCCCGCCGCCGACGAACAGGGCGGCAAGGGTGGATGCGGTGAAGATCCACAGGACCTTCGCCACCGGCACCAGTGATGCCGAGAGATCCGGGAGCAGGACCGCCACGATGCCGGTCCCCATCACCACTGCAAAGTACTCAAAACCAAAAGATGGCAGCCGGCGTGTCGCTTGCGGGTTTCGAAGCTCTCGATACGCCATTCCCATAACCTCCTCGAGTTGCGCGTACGTTAGTTGTTATCTATTATTGGCTAGAGAGTTTCGGATTATGTCAATAGTAATAAAACTTTGAAGTACAATAAGACGCGTTATGATTACACCGGAACAGCGCAAGATCGATCCCAACTATCTGATCACCCTCGCGGTGGTGGCGGAGACACGTAACCTTTCCGACGCCGCTCGCGAACTCGCGATCTCGCAGCCAGGGGTATCTCAGCAACTCAAGCACCTCTCCGAGGCGGTAGGGCAGCGGCTTCACTCCCGCAGCGGCCACGGCGTCGACCTTTCCATCGCCGGGCAGGACCTGGCACGGCGCTCTCGGGAGATCCTCAGGGCCTATCGCGGAGTCCTCGATTACGTAGAGTCGGTTTCAAAAGGTAATGACGGCATCCTGCTGCTTGCCGCCTCCAACACGGTCTCCGCCTACGTGCTCCCGCGGTGGCTGGTCCGGTACCGGCAGCGCTATCCGGGCGTCGAGCTGAAGACGCGCTCGCTCAACTCCTCCGAGGTTGCCGATCTGGTCCGGAGCGGCGAGATCGAGGTCGGCGTCATCGAGTCTCCCTCGGAGAACCTGATCAACGACCTGGTGGAGATCGGGGTGGGAGGTGACGAGCTGCTGTATGTGGTTCGCCCCGAGCTTCTTGGCGCCCTCCCTCACCAGGTCCTGGGGTGGGGTGAGGTCTCCCGGCTCCCTCTGGTGCTGAGGGAGGCAGGATCGGGTGTCCGGCGAACCAGCGAGGAGGCGCTTGAGCGGGGGAAGCTGGCGCCGAGGCTGGCAATCGAGCTGGCGGGTGGCGAGGCGGTGAAGGAAGCGATCATGCAGGGTGTCGGCGGCGGCTTCCTCTCCTCGCTGGCGGTCTCGCGCGAGCTCGCGGCGAAGGAGCTGATCGCGGTCGAGATCCGGGAGATTCCCCCAATCTCGAGGAGGTTCAGGATCATCTGCAATCCGAAGGAGAGCCTGTCGACGCCGGCGCGACGCTTTATCGAAGTGGCAGAGGCCGCCGGCCCTGCGGTGCCTTGACGGTGCGGGTGGATACCGGGGTCGACGTCGTCGACATCGACCGCTTCGGGCTCTCGCTCCGGCGTACCCCATCGCTGCGCGAGCGGCTCTTCACCGAGGCCGAACGGGAGGCGGCTGGGCGCTCGGTGGCGAGCCTGGCTGCTCGTTTTGCCGCCAAGGAGGCGGCGATGAAGGCGCTCGGGGTTGGCCTTGGCAGCGTTGGCTTCCACGATATCTCCGTTGCCAGGGAGGCGAGCGGCGCCCCCCGGCTGGAGCTCTCCGGGAGGGCAGCGGGGCTTGCCCGGGAGCGCGGGTGGTTGTCGCATTCGCTCTCGCTCTCCCACTCGAGGATCGTCGCTGTGGCGGTGGTCGTGGCTCAAGCGCGCGAGCTTGCCCGTGGGTAGGCTGGGAGGCCGAAGGAGGTAGGCGGTGCACCCGATCGTAACGGCGAGGGAGGTTCAGGAGTTTGACCGTGGCCTTGCCGAGGCGAGGTTGGTCGACGCCACCATCGAGCGAGTCGGCTTCGCGGTGGCGAGAGCCGCCCTAGGACTCCTCGGCAGGGCCTACGGCAAGCGGGTAGCTATCCTCCAGGGGCCGGGAAACAACGGCCGCGACGGCGCGGCGGCGGGCCGGTACCTCGCGGCGCGTGGCGTGCGGGTGGAGACGTTTTCGCCGGCGGAGCTGGCTGGCCTTCCGCAGCGCCCCGGCTTCGACCTGGTGGTCGACGCCCTCTTCGGCACCGGCCTCGCGAGAGCCTTCCAGCCCCCCGAGCTTCCGGAGGGGGTTCCGGTGCTGGCGGTGGATATCCCCTCTGGCCTCGATGCGGACAGCGGCCTTTGCGCAGCCGGCGGCGGGGCGCTCCGGGCAACGGTTACAGTGGCCGTGGGAACCCTGAAGCCCGGGCACCTGATCAACGAGGGACCCGAGTACTGCGGGAGCTTGATCCGGGTCCTTCCCGACCTCTGTCCGGAGGAGGTGCGGTGGCAGCTTGCGGATCCCGAAAGCGCGCTGGCCAGCTTGCCGGTCCCGGCGCGGGAGTCGCACAAGTGGTCGAGTACGGTGATGGTGGTCGGCGGATCGATCGGGATGCGGGGCGCGCCGCTCTTCTCCTCGATGGGGGCGTACGCCGCCGGAGCCGGGATGGTCCACCTCTACACCCGCCTCGAGCCCGGCGAGAGCCCGGGGCTCGAGCAGCGCCCGGAGGTAGTGGTCAAGCTGGTCGAGAGCTTCTACGCGGAGCCGGTGGTGAAGGCCTCTCAGCGCTTCAAGGCTCTGGTAGTCGGGCCGGGTGCCGGCACGTCGCTCCAGGCGGTCAACTTCGTCCGCCGGATCGTGGCCGGAAGCGGCGCACCGGTAGTGCTGGACGCCGATGGCCTTACCGGATTTGGTGACGGCTACCGGCTCGCCAAGATCACCCGCAACCGCTCCGCCGCCACGGTGATAACCCCACACTGCGGAGAGTTCTCGAAGCTTTTTGGCGATCCGGGGACCGACCCGATCGGGGCGGCGCTGGCGGCAAGCGCCGATACCGGGTGCGTCATCCTGCTCAAGGGCTCCCCGACGGTCGTCGCCTCCCCGGACGGGCGGGTGGTGATCGCAGCCAGCGGGAGCGCCAGGCTGGCGATGGCGGGCACCGGAGACGTCCTGGCCGGGCTCACCGGCGGCCTGCTCGCGCAGGGGATGGGCGCCTTCGAGGCCGCCTGGGTAGCGGCTGAGATCCATGGCATTGCCGGCGCCGGCTCCGGCTCTCGGCTGGTCGGGGTGGCCGATCTGGCCTCGGCGATCTCGAACCTGGTCGGCTCGGCGGTTGCGGTGCCGCGCCATCCGGGGGCGGAGATCGGGAGTTGATCTCGTCACGGAGCCGTCCCACCTGGATCGAGGTCGATCTTGGCGCCATCGAGAGGAACATCGAAGCGCTCCGCTCGCAGGCCGCTCCGGCGCGAGTGGCGGCGGTGCTGAAGGCAGACGCCTACGGGCACGGTGCGGTCGAGGTAGCCCGCCGCATCGAGTCGAGGGTGGATGGGATCTGCGTGGCCACGCTGGAGGAAGGAGCCCAGCTCCGCGAGGCCGGCATCACCGCTCCGATCCTGGCCTTTGGCGGCCTCGACGCCGAACTCGCCGGGGAGAGCGCCCGGCTGGGCATCACCCCGACCATCGCCGGCGAGGCGGCGCTTGCCGCCTTTCGGAGGGCCGGGGGGACTGAGATCGAGATCGAGTGCGACACTGGGATGCACCGGCTCGGCCTCTCCGCCGCGGAGGCCGCCTGGCTGGCCGCAACCAGCCTGGCCAGCGGCGTTGCCATCAGCGGCGTCTACTCCCACCTCTCCCGAGCCGCCGATGGCGAAGAGGGAAGGCTGGCCACCCAGGAGCAGATCGAGCGCTTCTCGGCGTGCCGCGACCGGCTGCTCGCCATCCCCGATGGGCGGGTAGGGAAGGCGCGCTTCCACCTCTCCGCGTCCGCGGGGGCGCTGTTCTACCCGGAGGCCCGGTTTGACCAGGTAAGGCCGGGGATCTCCATCTACGGTTACTCGCCGGGGGAGGGGGAGCTACCCCTCGCGTTGCAGCCTGCGCTCAGCCTGCACTCCCGGGTGGTGCAGGTCCTCCCGGTCGGAGCGGGAGAGGGGGTCTCCTACGGACACCGGCTGCGGAATCCGGATGCCGGGATGGTCGCCACCTTTCCGGCGGGGTACGCCGACGGGGTGCCCCGCTCCCTCTTCGAGGGCGGCGGCGAGGTCCTGATCGGCG
>JAJYHR010000134.1 GCA_021784675.1 Actinomycetes bacterium | reverse complement strand
GCCTGCGTTCCTGCCTGCCCGTCCGGCGTCCGCTACGACGAGATGCTCGCCATCGCCAGGCGGGTAGTCAATCAGGATCGGCCTCTTTTCGACCGGCTGTGGCGGGCGGCGCTGCTCAAGCTGCTGCCGTACCCGGAGCGAACCCGGGCGACCAAGCGGCTGGCGACGGTGTTCTCCTCCGGTCTCGCGGTCGGGCTGCTCGGCCGTATGGGTCCATTCGGCGCCAGGCTGGCGGCGATGATGCTCCAGGGCAAGGCGGCCGCGAGCCTGGGGAGGGCTGCGCCGAGCGGCGAGCTGTCCGGATCAGCCGCCGGGGAGATGCGGGGCCGGGTCGCGCTGGTGGGCGGGTGCGTGGCCGCCGCCTACCTCCCGGGGGTGACCCAGGACGCTGCCTACGTGCTGGAGCAGGAGGGGATATCGGTCTCGCTCCCCGAGGGTCAAGGCTGCTGCGGGGCACTCTCGGCGCACGCGGGCGACGTCGAGCAGGCTCGCCGATTCGCGCGGAAGATGATCGACGTCTTCGGTTCCGGGGAGTTCGACGCCGTGCTCGTGACCGCGGCCGGATGCGGAGCGGAGATGAAGCGCTATCCCGAGCTGCTGGAAGATGATCCGGACTACGACGAGCGGGCAAAGGATCTCGCGCAGAGGGTGAAGGATATCTCCGAGTACCTTGCCGCTTTAGAGCCGGTGGCCGCGAGGGGGCGCCTTGTAGCCAAGGTTGCCTACCACGAGGCGTGCCACCTCGCCTGGGCCCAGGGAGTCCGGGCCGAGCCGCGAGCGCTGCTAAAAGGGATACCGGGGGTCGAGATGGTGGAGAGCGGCGGTCTCGGCTGCTGCGGCTCCGGTGGGCTCTTCGCCCTGGAGGAGGTGGGGCTTGCCGGAGATATCGGCGTCCGGAAGCGGGACGCCGTAGTTAAGACCGGAGCCTCCATCGTGGTGAGCGGGAACCCGGGGTGCAGCATCCAGCTGGCCAGGGTGCTCGATGGAGTCGAGGTCCTCCACCCGGTCTCCCTGCTGGCCCGGTCGATCGCGGAAGGGAGATCCTCGTGAAGGTCGAGGTGACGGAGGCGGCGTCGGTCGACGATATCATCGCCGTCCGGGCCGCGGTGCTCCGGCCCGGACGGCCGGTTTCGGCGGCCCGCTACCCCGAGGATGGCGGGGAGTGGGCCCTCCACCTCCGCGCGGACGTAGACGGCCAGGTGGTGGGGTGCGGGAGCCTCTACCGCGCCGATTACCAGGGTGAGGAGGCGCAGCGGATCCGGGGGATGGCGGTGCTCGCCGGCTTCCGGGCGGCGGGCGTCGGCTCCCTGGTGCTCGCTGCGCTCCAGGAGCGCGCGATGGAGCGCGGTTTCGGGCATCTGATCTGGCTCAACGCGCGCGAGCGCGCCATCCCCTTCTACGAGCGCGCCGGCTTTGCCGGGGTGGGCGGGATCTTCGAGGTTCCTGGCATCGGGCCGCACCGGCTGATGGTCTTCAAGTGGTGAGCCTACTCCTTGCCGGCTTGCTGGAGGAGGTGAGGGCGGGAAGGCTCGACCCGCTGGAGCTGGAGCTGGCAGAGCAGATCCACCAGGGGCTGGCCCAGGCCAGCGAGATCGACGACCTCTCCCTGGAGGCTCTCGCCGCCGCCTGGCTGATCCGCTACCGCCTCTCCGCCGTGCTCGAGGAGGAGGTGGAGGAGGGGATCGAACCTCCGATCGACGCCCGGCGGGAGGGGGCGCTCCTCGATCTGGTGACACTGAGCGTCTTCGCCGGCGCGGCCGGCGAGCTCGCCCGGAGGCTTAAGACCGCCTCTCTCGCGCTCCCCGTCCACCTCCGCGGGGAGGTGGAGATCTCCTCGGAGCCGATGGACGTGGAGGCGCTGGGTCCGGCACTGGCGGGCGCAATCGCCAGGGTGCGGGAGCGAGTGGAGCTGGTGACGGTCACCGGAGCCGACGCGATCGACATCAACCAGCTCAGCCGCTGGTTCCTCCGGAGGCTGGCGGAGGCCGGCTCGGCGACCTTCCGAGAGGTGGTCGGAGGGAGGCCGCTGCCAGAGCTGATCGCCAGCTTTGTCCTCCTCCTGGAGGCGCACGCCTTCGGAGCGGTCGAGCTTGACCAGAGGGGGCACGAGATAGTGATCGAAGTCACCGACCCCGCCCGGCTAGGGCTGGTCGAGGAGGTGTTGAAGGCGGTCTCCTAGGCGGGCTGTGCCCTTGCGACCGGCGCCTCCGCCGCCGTTAGACTGCGCATCTGTGGCTGAAACAGGCGGTTTTCCATTGCGGGCGATCGAGGCCCTGCTGGGCGTGGGGGAGGGTCCGCTTCCGGTCTCCACGCTCGCCGCGGTGCTCGATATCTCCGAGGAGGAGGTGGAGTCCGCACTTGCGGTGCTCGCGGCCGAGTACGCGCCGGGGAGGCGGGGGATGGTGCTCGCCTTCATCGCCGGCGGCTACGAGCTGCGCACCGCGCCCGATCTGGCGGCCGTGGTGGGCAGGCTGCTCGCCGGGGACGGTGACGGCCGGCTTAAGGCGGCCTCCTTGGAGGCGCTGGCGGTGGTGGCCTACATGCAGCCGGTCTCGCGGGCGCAGATCTCCGAGGTGAGGGGCGTCAACTCCGATGCCGTGGTCCGGGGGCTTGCGCTCCGTGGGCTGATCGCCGGCGACCGCGAGCAAGGGCGGCCGGGAGTTCCGGTGATGTACTCGACGACACCGGCCTTCCTGGAGCGCTTCGGTCTTGGCAGCCTTGAGGAGCTTCCCGAGCTCTCCCAGTTTGTGCCGCCTGCGGCGGCAATAGAGGGATTCGAGGACCGGCTACGGAGGGCGTGAGGCTCCAGAAGATCCTGGCCAAGGCGGGGTACGGCTCGAGGCGGCTGTGCGAGGATCTGATCCGCGAGGGGAGGGTCGAGATCAACGGCGCGGTCGCGGGGCTGGGCGCGCGGGCGGACCCGGAGTCGGACCGGATAGCCGTCGACGGCGCGCCGGTGGGAACCGCCGAGGCGCTGGTCTACCTCCTTCTCAACAAGCCGAGAGGGGTGATCTCGACGGTCCGGGATACCCAC
>JAJYHR010000133.1 GCA_021784675.1 Actinomycetes bacterium | reverse complement strand
GGGAGCGCATCCCCGCTGCTCGCAAACGTCTACCTCCACTACGTCTTTGACCGGTGGGCCCGACAGTGGAGGCTAAGGCACGCCCACGGTGACATGATCATCGTGCGCTTTGCTGATGACATTGTTGTCGGATTCCAGTATCGTTCAGATGCCAAGCAGTTCTACGAGGACCTGGCGGAGCGTTTCGCCAAGTTCAGCCTGGAACTGCACGCCGAGAAAACCCGTCTGATTGAGTTCGGGCGCTTCGCCGCCGAGAACCGCAGACGGCGCCGTCTCGGGAGGCCCGAAACGTTCACCTTTCTCGGCTTCACGCACATATGCGCAAAGACGAGGGAGGGACGGTTCGCGCTGCGGCGCAAGACGATCGCGAAACGGGTAGCGGCCAAGCTGAGTGAGGTGAAAGACTTGCTTCGGCGACGCCGATATTGGTCCATCCCCGAGCAGGGAGAATGGCTTGGCAGTGTGGTGCGTGGACATATCGCCTACTACGCAGTGCCAGGCAACATCGCTGCGGTAGCGGCGTTCCGCAAACAGGTCACACGGCACTGGTTCAATGCGCTTCGGCGCCGGAGCCAGCGCCATCGACTGACCTGGGAGCGGATGAGCCGACTCGAAGCGAAGTGGCTCCCTGCAGCCCGGATCACGCATCCCTGGCCGAACGTTCGGTTCGACGCTCGCACCCAAGGCAGGAGCCCAGTGCGGTAGTTCCGCTCGCTGGGATCTGTCCGGGGGGCCGCCCATAAGGGCGGTCCCTACCGGGAATGATCGACCTCGACATCCGAGCCTTCTTTGACAGCATCGATCACGACCTCATGCTCAAGGCACTAGCAAAGCACACCAAGGAGCGCTGGATCCTTCTCTATGTCGAGCGGTGGCTCAAAGCTCCACTCGAAAAGGAGGACGGCGCCACCGTGCAACGTGATCGAGGAACCGCTCAGGGATCTGCGATCTCACCCCTGTTGGCAAACCTCTTTCTCCACTATGCATTCGATGTCTGGATGGCCCGGAACTTCCCGGATTGTCCCTTCGAACGCTATGCGGACGATGGAGTCATTCACTGTGCCACAGAGCAAGAGGCCAAAGAGATCCTGGTGGCCCTTGGCAAGAGACTGGCTGAGCTGGGTCTGGAGCTTAATCCAGATAAGACGGCAATCGTGTACTGCAAGGATGCAAACCGCAAAGGCTCCTATGAGCACGAGCAGTTTGACTTCCTTGGGTACCGCTTCCGTCCCCGGTTAGCCAAGAATCGCAGGGGTCAGTTCTTCGTCGGCTTCCTGCCGGCGATCAGCGACACCGCCGCCAAGGAGATACGCCACCAGATCAAACGATGGCGTCTTCATCTCCACAGTGATATGGAGCTTGAGGAACTCGCAACTTTTGTCAATCCGATAGTGCGAGGATGGATCAATTATTATGGGCGCTTCTATCCGTCCCGGTTGGTCCGGTCTCTTCGACAAATCGACGAATATCTCATTCGTTGGGCCCGACAGAAGTACAAACGACTGCGCACCAGTCTTCGGCGGACACTGAGGTGGCTGCGTGGGGTCAAACGACACTCACCAACACTCTTTGCCCACTGGTCACAGACGCGCACGGCATTGCCAGCTAGATGACACGAGCCGGATGACGGGAGACTGTCACGTCCGGAATCTGTGAGAGCCGGGGGGTGAGACTCCCTCCGGCCACTCGGCGGCTAAGGGTGGGCTGATTGGGGATGTGGCGGCCCTGCTTCTGGGTGAGGGCGCCAAGATCTCAACGGATCCGGAATTACAACGGCGATGGAGCGATTTGATCGAGACCCGCAAGCGCGCATTCTCTGCGGAATCAGTCGACCACTCAGGCAAGACGTTGCGGACCAGTTATCCCTGCTAGAGGGACTAAACTGGGCCGATGGAACTGCGCCGAATTGCCGATCTGCCGCCGTATAGCTTCGCAATCGTGGAGAGGAGCAAGGCAGAGGCGGCAGCTCTGGGGATGGAGGTGTTCGACTTTGGGTTCGGAAATCCGGACCTCCCCTCCCCTCCGCTCGCGGTGAACGAATTGCGGTCTGCGGCCCTAGATCCGGCCTCCCACCGGTACTCCGTCTCCAGGGGGATTCCCGACCTGCGCTCGGCGTTCTCGGAGCGCTATCTCAGCCAGTGGGGTGTTTCGCTAGACCCGGAGCGCGAGGTGGTGGCGACCATGGGAGCCAAGGAGGGGCTTACCCATCTGATGTGGCTCCTGCTTTCCGCTGGCGACAGTGCGCTTGCTCCCGACCCCTCGTACCCGATTCACTCCTTCGCCCCAAAGCTCGCCGGAGCCGAGACCATCCGGGTACCGATCTTCTCCACCGATGACGGCGGCGCGGGTTTCCTGCGGTCGCTGGACGAGGCCTACCGGTCCTGCCCGGTGAAGCCAAGGGTACTGATAGTCTCCTTCCCGCACAACCCGACGACGCTCACCGTGGGTCTCGAGTTCATGGAGGAGTTGGTCGCTTGGGCGCGCTCGGCCGGGGTCTTCATCGTCCATGATTTCGCCTACTCCGACACCTACTTTGGCGAGCAGCCGCCGTCGATCCTGCAAGTGCCTGGTGCAAAGGACGTGGCCGTAGAGGCAGTCACGCTGACCAAGTCGTTCTCGATGGCGGGTTGGAGGATCGGGGCGCTGGCCGGGAACCCCGATGTGGTTGCCGCCCTGGTCAGGTTGAAGTCGTATATCGACTACGGAAGCTTCAAGCCGATTCAGCTTGCGGCAACAGCAGCGCTGGTTCGCGGTGGTTCCTACGTGGGCACGCTCAACGACGAGTACCGGCGCAGGCGGGATGCTCTGGTCGGAGGCTTGAACTCGGAGGGTTGGCCAACGGCGACCCCGGAGGGGACCATGTTCGTGTGGACCCGGATTCCCTCCCGGTTCGAGATGGGCTCTGCCGACTTTGCCTACCATCTCGCCACCACCACCGGCGTTGTGGTCTCGCCCGGCGCAGCCTTCGGCCAGAATGGCGAAGGATGGGTGCGCTTCGCCCTGATCGAAGAGGTGTCCCGGATCGAGGGGGCGCTGCGGGCGCTGAAGGGTATCTAGCCTGGCGTTACCGGTACGGGCCTGCAGCGAGCGACCGTGACATCGACTCCGACAGCGCGGCCATCACCACGTCGAAAGGATTCCACGGATCGCCGAGCGTGAGCCGAAAGGTGGGGGCGCTGGAGGACCCCGCCAGGTAGAAGTGGCTTCCCGGAACCACGCGGATTTTCTCGTGAGCCAGGTGGATCAGCAGCGAGAGGTCTGTCCAGGCCACCCAGAGGTTGATCCCGTCGCCCCGTACGCCCTGCAGCCCGAGAGCGGTGCTCACCTCCAGCCTCCGCTCTCCGTAGGTCCTGGCGGCTTCGGCTACGAAGGGGCCGGTGGTGGCGGATCGGAGCATGGCCAGCAGAATCGCCTGCAAGATCTTCGAGGACCAGGAGGGGCCGAGGGTCCTCGCGCTCTCGAGGTCGGCTATTGCCGCGGTGTCGGCGACGATGGCGGCGAGTCGGAGGTCCGGGCCATGCGATTTGGAGAAGCTCAATACGTAGGCGGTGCGCTCGGGGATCTTCTCGACCAAGGAGGCGAGCGGGGACTCGGAGACCAGGGCGGAGTGGTCGTCTTCGATCACATACACCTCGGGATGGCCGGCGAGGACCGCCGCGATCTGATCCCGGCGCTCGGCGGTGGTCGAGACACCGGTCGGGTTCTGGGCTCGCGGCTGGCAGATCAGTGCGCGGATCCGCTGGCTGCTAAGAGTGGACTCGAGCGCTCCCGGCATGAGACCGTGGTCGTCCAGGGGAACGGGGTGGACCGCATAACCCTTCGACTCGATCAGGTCGTAAAGTGCCGGGAAGCACGGCTCCTCTATGGCGACAGCGCCTGGGCGCTTGGGTAGGAGATCGAGAACCCGCCCGATGGCGTCGAGGGCGCCGTCGACGACGGTGAGGCCAAGGTCGAAACGGCCGAAGCTTCCCGGCAGCAGCGAGAAGATCTCTTCGGTGAGCTCGGAAAGGACGGGTGGGTCGAGGTAGGACGCCGTCTTTCCCAGGTCGATCGTGTTGAGTGCGGAACGGGGATCTGGCAGGAGCTCGGGGTCTGGGACCCCGGTGGACAGGTCGAAGTGGTAGCTGGAGCTGTCGTCGGAGTAGTGCCATCGTCTCCGCGGGCGGCTCGGCAGGTTGCGGGCGGATACGTAGGTTCCCTTGCGGCCGTAGGATTCGATGCTACCCAGGCTTGCGAGGTGGGACCAGGCGGCAGCCACCGTAGTGGGGGAGATGTCCAGCTCCTCGGCGAGCCTGCGAATCGATGGCATCCGGGTCCCCGGGACCAGCTTTCCCTCTGCGATCAAATCGGCAACCGCCTTGGCTACGCCGCGCATACCGGGCGCGTATGTTCTCGCGGCAACCAACTCGGCTATGGTCTCGAGGTCTTCCAATTCGCTCTCCATCGACCACGCCCCCTTTTCAAAGCATGCTGCTCAGTATAGCAAAGTTATGTATGTTACATATGCGGCTGTGTGGCAGACAAAATCGATGTTATGCTTGGGCGTGCTCCCATCGGGAAGCGATGGGCCGTCGCGAGCTGGAGGTGAAGGTGGGTAGCGAACTTCTCGATCGCCATCGTTCGGTAATGCCGTCGTGGTTGTCCCTGTACTACGAGGAGCCGATTGAGATCGTCAGCGGGGAAGGGCGCTACGTCTACGACGCCGCCGGAAAGCGCTACCTCGACTTCTTTGGCGGGATACTGACCACCAGCGTGGGCCACGCCGTCCCAGAGGTGGTCGCGGCCATCTCCGACCAGGCGGGAAAGGTGATTCACTCCTCAACTCTCTACCTGATCGAGCCGATGGTGGAACTCGCCGAGAAACTCGCCGCGATCTCGGGGATCCCGGATGCCAAGGTGTTCTTTACCACTTCGGGCACCGAGGCTAACGACGCCGCCCTCCTGCTTGCCACCTCGTTTAAAGGCACCAACCAGGTCATAGCGGTCAAGAACAGCTACCACGGGCGCTCCTTTACCGAGATCGGGGTAACCGGGAACTCGGCGTGGTCCCCAACCTCCTACTCTCCGCTGAGCGTCTCCTGGGTTCAGGGTGGTTCCAGGATTCGCGGCCCGCTCGCCAACCTTGGCGACGAAGAGTACCTGGCTCGCGGGATATTGGATCTCGAGGACGTCCTGATGACGACCACCACCGGCCGGCCGGCAGCGATGATCGCGGAGCCGATACAGGGGGTTGGCGGGTTCACCCTTCCTCCGGACGGGTACTTCGGAGTTCTCCAGAAGTCCCTGGTCAACCGCGGGATTCTCTTCATCGCCGACGAGGTGCAGACCGGGTTCGGCCGCACCGGCGAGGGGTTCTGGGGCTACCAGGCCCAGGGAGTCCAGCCTGATCTGATCACCTTTGCCAAGGGTGTGGCGAACGGAATGGCCCTCGCCGGAGTGATCGGTCGCTCCGAGATAATCGACTGCTTGGGAGCGAACTCCATCTCCACCTTTGGCGGGGGTCCGGTTGCGGCGAGGGCGGGTCTCGCCACCTTCGATCTGATCGTCAACGGCGGCCTTCAAGAGAATGCGCGGAGGATGGGCGGCAAGCTGATGGCTGGTCTCGAGCAGATCGCGCTTGGGAACGAGGCCGTAGGTGAGGTGCGCGGCAAGGGCCTCATGATCGGCGTCGAGTTCGTCGAACCCGGTGGGGTCGTGCCCAGTCCGCAGCGGGCGACCAGAGCTCTGGAGGAGGCGAAGGCGGCCGGCCTGCTGATCGGAAAGGGCGGGCTCTCCGGCAATGTGTTGCGGATCGCGCCCCCGCTGACCGTGAACGAAGCGGAGATTGCCGAGGGTCTGGAGATATTCGCGAAGGTGATAGGAGAGTAGCCATGACCAAGGATCTAGTTGGACATTACATCGGCGGGCGCAGCGTAGTCGAGGGTGATCGGCGAGGTCCCGTCTTCAACCCGGCGCTAGGGGAGGAGGTACGCCAGGTTGCGTTTGCTGACGGGGATACCGTCGGGGCTGCGGTGGACGCCGCGGAGGCAGCGCAGGCGGGCTGGGGGGAAGAGTCGCTAGCGCGGCGGCAGCGGGTCATGTTTGCCTACCGGGACCTGCTCCAGAGGAACTCGGATCGGATCGTGGCCGCCGTCGGCGAAGAGCATGGGAAGGTGGCCGGCGATGCGGCCGGCGAGTTTGCCCGCGGGGTGGAGGTGGTCGAGTTCGCCTGCTCCCTTCCGCAAGTGCTGAAGGGGCAGTTCTCGGAGTCGGTTTCGCGTGGGGTGGATGCGTACACACTCCGCTTCCCGCTGGGGGTAGTCGCTGGCATCACCCCCTTCAACTTCCCGGCGATGGTCCCGCTCTGGATGGCTCCGATCGCCCTTGCTGCCGGCAACGGTTTCGTGCTGAAGCCGTCGGAGAAGGTGCCCTCTGCGGCGGTACTGCTCGCGGAGCTCTTCGTCGAGGCGGGAGGCCCTCCCGGCCTCTTCAACGTGGTGCAGGGAGACCAGGAGGCGGTGGCGGAGATCCTGGGCCACCCGAAGATCAAGGCGGTTTCCTTCGTCGGATCGACGGCGGTGGCTCGGAGTATCTACGAACGCGGAACGCAGGCGGGCAAGCGGGTCCAGGCACTCGGCGGGGCCAAGAACCATATGGTCGTGCTTCCGGATGCCGATCCGGAGCTGGTCTCCGACTCGGCGGTGGCGGCGGCCTTTGGCAGCTCGGGAGAGAGGTGCATGGCGATCTCAGTGATGGTGATCGTCGGTGAGCAGGGCGAGAAGCATCTTGATGCCATTGCGGCCAAGATGGAGGGTGTGCGGGTAGGCTCGGCGCTCGATCCGAGGGCGGAGATGGGCCCGCTGATTACTGCGGCACACCGCGAGCGCGTGGGTTCGCTGGTGGCGGAGGCTGAGGCGAAGGGGGCGAATATCCTCGTAGACGGGCGGAAGCACGCGATGGCGGGTGGGCCGGGCTTTTTCTTCGGCCCGACCTTGATCGACGGAGTTACCGTGGAGATGGAGGCGTACAGGCAGGAGATCTTCGGCCCGGTCCTGTTGGTCATGCGCGCGCGAGACCTGGGTGAAGCCATCGAGCTGGTTAATCGTAATCCCTACGCGAACGGAGCGGCGATCTTCACTGAGAGCGGGGGTGCCGCGCGGCGTTTCGTCCGCACCATCGACTCCGGCATGGTCGGGGTCAACGTGCCCATCCCGGTTCCGGTTGCGTACCACTCCTTTGGCGGCTTCAAGAACTCGCTCTTTGGCGATCTGCACGTTCATGGCGAAGAGGGGTTCCGCTTCTACACCCGTGCCAAGGCGGTCACTCAACGCTGGGGAGGGGAGGGAAGCGCCGCGACGCTCCATTTCGTGACTAACAACTAGCCTGTCGAGGGCAGCCAACTGGCGCTAGTTGAGTTCGTTGTCGTGTGCGAACGGATGTGCTAGTATGCGTGGGTGAACCTATCGGAGTCGGCGGATCGAGTGGAGGTGAACAAGCTCAGCGCCTATCGGTGGTACTGGGACGGGAAGCTGATCCTGGTGAACATCGACGGTGCGGTCTCGGTAGGAACCACCAGAAGCGGCGGTCTACGCACGGTGTCGTCCCGCGGTCATCGGACAGATCTGGATCGGCAGGTGGCTCGGCTCACCTCGTCATCCACTGCCGCAACGTGGATGTCCGTGTGGGTATCCACTCCGCCGATGACAACCCGGTCAGTCTTTGCCATGCTGTTATCTGCTTTCCTCACTCCTCTTCCCGCCCTCGGCTCAATGAATCGCTAGCTCGATCTGCCTCACTCAAGGTTGGCACAGAGGGCCCGGATGATCGGCTACAAGGGCGAGCGATCCGGAGCGGACATCACCAGGGCGGATCGGTGGTTCGACTTCAGCCAGATCCACCACGGTTGTGGTTGCCGGCTGATCGCACCCACCCGGATCGCCAAACAGCTTGTATGTGGGCTGACCGGCGAACTGGTGGACCGGGACATCAACACTGCAAAAAACCTCCGTGACTGGCCGGAGACACAAGCCAGTTCTGTCCTAGTTGAGGGCAGGGCCCCTGTGGATACTCGGGCCGCCAGCGATGGCGGCACAGACGCAGGCTTGGACCGGTGGGGTGACCCGCGGCCGGAGGAGTGACTGTAAGACCTCCCCGCAAGGGAAAGCCCGTCGCGGTGAGGCGAGAACCGAACCTGACGACTGTCAGGCGAAGAACCTCGGAAGAGGTGCGGCATGAGTGCGTCACTAGAACACACTCGGCTGCAACGGTTATGCTGTCACCCGCATGTCGAACCAGTACGAGGAGAGTGGGCTAACCGCCGCTTACGACTACGGACTCCCACAGGAACGGATCGCGAGGGTGCCTGCGGAGCCGCGGAGCTCCGCGCGCCTCCTGGTCGACCTCGGAACCTCGATCGCCGACTCCACCGTTGCCGACCTTGCTCGCTGGCTCCGCCCTGGAGACCTGGTGGTGGTCAACGACACCCGGGTGGTTCCGGCTCGCATCCACCTGACACGCGGCAGCGGGGGCCGGGTCGAGGTCCTTCTTCTTGGCCGGAGCGAGAACGGGATGGAGGCGTTGCTTAAACCGGGTAGGCGGCTGAAGCCGGGCGAGGAGCTATTCATCGGGGAGGCAGCCGCGCTCAGAGTGATGGATGTCGTGGGAGATCCGTCCAACTCGGCGGCCCGGCTGGTGGAGGTGCTGGACGAGGAGGCTCTTGCGGCCGCTGGGGAGGTGCCGCTTCCTCCCTACCTGAAAGGGGTGTCGGTCCCGATGGAGCGGTACCAGACCATCTACGCCCGCAGACCGGGGTCGGTTGCGGCGCCAACGGCGGGGCTCCATCTGGACCGGCCGGTGCTGGAGGGGCTGCAGCAGGCCGGCGTGAGGGTGGTAGCGATCGACCTGCAGGTGGGGATGGGCACGTTCGCGCCGGTGAAGGTTGAGCGGCTTGATGACCACGAGATGCATTCGGAACGCTACGAGGTGAGCCGGGAGACGTGGGAGGCTGTAGTTGGTGCCGAGCGGGTTGTCGCCATCGGAACCACCGTGGTCAGGACGCTCGAGACCGTCGCCCTCACCGGGGAGCTGATGGGTGAGTCGGCGCTGTTCATCCGTCCGGGCTTTGACTTTCGGGTGGTGGATCTGCTCCTTACCAACTTCCACGTTCCGAGGTCTACACTGCTCGCGCTGGTGGCTGCGGCGATCGGCGGCAGATGGCGGGAGCTCTACCGCCATGCGATCGACCATGACTACCGTTTCCTCTCCTTCGGGGACTGCATGCTGGTTCCGGTCGGCCGCCCGTGACGGGGGAGTTCAGTATCTTGCACCGCGATGGCAAGGCCCGGCTGGGCCGCCTGCATCTTCGGTCTGGGGCGGTGACGACGCCGCTGTTCATGCCGGTGGCCACCCGCGCTACCGTGCGGCTGGTGCCCGCATGGTCGGTCGCCGACCTTGGTTTCGAGGTGCTGCTGTCGAACACCTACCACCTACTGCTCCGGCCGGGGCCGGAGCGGGTTGCCAAACAGGGGGGTCTCGCGCGCTTTCATGGCTTTCCCAAGGGGACACTGACCGACTCTGGGGGCTTCCAGGTGATGTCGCTTGGGGCGCGCTTCAACGAGTCTGGGGCCAGGTTCCGGAATGTTTACGACGGGAGCTGGGTCGACCTCACCCCGGAGGGGGCGGTAGAGGCGCAGCGGCTGATCGGAGCCGACGTCGCCATGGTACTCGACGTCTGCACCCAACTTCCTGCGCCGCAGCCGGTGGTGGCGGCGAATACCGCCCTCAGCGTGCGATGGGCGGAACGGGCCAAGCGGGCGAAGGAGCCCGATGGCCAGCTTCAGTTCGGGATCGTGCAGGGGGGTGTCGATCTGGCGTTGAGGAGGTCGAGCGCACTCGAGATCGCCGAGATCGGCTTCGACGGCTACGCGATCGGCGGCCTGGCGGTCGGGGAGACGCCGGTGGCAACGTTGGAGGCGGTGGGGGCGGCCTGCGCGATTCTGCCGTCCGACCGTCCCCGCTACCTGATGGGGGTGGGCGATCCCTACCTGTTGAGCCACGCTATCGGCCTCGGCGTCGATATGTTCGACTGCGTGTCGCCTACCCGTATCGGAAGGCATGGGGTGGCGCTTACCGCCAGCGGCAAGATGAAGATCAAGGCTCCTCGCTTTGCGGCCGACGGCCGCCCGCTGGACGAGAGCTGTGGCTGCCCGGTCTGCCAGCGGGTCTCCCGGGACTTCCTGAACCACCTTGCCCACGCGGATCCGGTTAGCCTCGGCTTTTACCTGGGAATGCACAACCTGGCGTTCCAGATGGGCCTGATCAGACAGGCGAGAGCCGCCATAGAATCCAAGACCATGGGCATCTTTCTTCGCAGGATAGAGGAGGTGTGGTCGCCGGAAGCGAAGGGAAGCGGGGACTGAGCGTTTGGCGGCACCGCGGTTGGCTTCGTGCTAGCGGGTTAAGAAGCTTGCGTAAGCGTCCGGGCGATCGTGTTAGCCTGGCTGTTGGAGTATCGCATCCCGGCAGGGCGAGGTTAGAGAAAGGGTATCGACGATGAGGAAGGGGCGGTGGGTCCAATCCGTGCTTATCAGCGCGGTGGTAGCCGTCGCAGCTTTTGCCCTGGTGGTTGGCAGGGGTTACCATCCGGTTCTCGGGCTGGATCTGCAGGGCGGCGCCTCGGTGGTGTACAAGCCCACGCGGGCGGTATCGCAGGCCACGCTCAACCAGACGATCTCCATCATCAGGAACCGTGTCGACGCGCTCGGGGTAGCGGAGCCGTCGATCGGACAGCAGGGTTCGGACATCGTGGTCGACCTTCCGGGCATCAAGGATCCGCGAAAGGCGCTCAGTGTCATCGGCCAGACCGCGATCCTGCAGTTCCGGCCAGTGCTCTGCATCGCGCCGCTATACCAAAAGCCACCAAAGAGCGTTCATCTCGGTGCGGCCCAGCTCGCTCCCTCCTGCCCCACCTCTACCACTGCGAACAACCTCCTTTACGCCTACCAGCCGACGACCTCCCCGACCGCGGCGCGCGGGCAGCGTGCCGCGCTGTTGCCGCAGATGTCGGGATCGAAGGTGGTAGCGCGGTACGTCGTCGGCCCGGCTCTCCTGAACGGGAACGCCATTAAAACGGTCTACGCCGCGCCCAACACCCAGAGCGCCGGTGGGACCTGGGCGGTGAACTTCACGCTCACCTCGAAAGCGGCTCCTATCTTTGACCAGATCGCTCGAACCTACTACCAGCAGAAGCTGGCGGTAGTGCTCGACGGTGTGGTCCAGACTGCGCCGACGATCAACTCCACCTCCTTTGGTGGCCAGGGCCAGATTACCGGGAGCTACACCCAGAGCCAGGCGAGCGATCTGGCTCTGGTCCTGAAGTACGGCGCCCTGCCTGTCCAGCTCGCCCAGCAGACCGTCCAGACCATATCGCCTACCCTGGGCTCCTCCGCCTTGCGAGCTGGCCTGATCGCTGGGATAGGTGGGCTTATCCTGGTCCTCCTCTACACCACCTTCTACTACCGGCTGCTCGGTCTGGTCGTGGTCGGTGGGCTGGCGGTCACCGCGGCCGCCCTGTGGGCGATCGTCGCGTACCTGGGGCACACCATCGGGCTCACGCTCGACCTCTCCGGGGTTACCGGGATTATCGTCTCTATCGGGGTTATCGTTGACTCCTATATCGTCTTCTTCGAGCGGCTCAAAGATGAGGCGCGAGCTGGCCGAACCCTTCGAACCTCGGTCGATGCCGGCTTCAAGAAGGCGTTCCGGACCATCGTGGCCGCCGATCTGGTCTCCTTCATCGGCGCTGCCCTTCTCTACTACTTCAGCGTCGGGCCGGTGCGTGGGTTTGCCTTCTTTCTCGGACTCTCGACGCTGCTCGATGTCGCCTCTGCGTGGCTTTTCACCCGGCCGCTGGTGCTCTGGATCGGCGCCGTTATCAAACCGCAGCACGTCAGATGGTTGGGGGTGCCCGGGGTGCGCGTGGTTGCCGATCGGTCGGACAAGCCGCGGATTATCAAGCCAGGCAGCGTAGCAGCCAAGGGGGTTTAGGTGGCGGATACAGGCAAGGTAGTTGCGGCGAGCGAGGCCAGCTGGTGGCGGCGGCTCGGGGCTGGCCAGACCCACTTCTCGTTCGTCGGCCGAGCTCGCTACTTCTTCGCTCTTTCCCTGGTGGTTATCGTCGTCGGCATGCTCTTCCTGGGGGTGCGGGGGCTCAACCTGGGTATCGAGTTCAAGGGCGGGGTATCCTGGCAGGTCCCGTCGGCGACGCTTACGACAGGGAGCGCTCGCGCCGCCGCCAGCGCCGGTGGCGCTACCGGTGTGACCGCGGTCTCGCTCGGCAGGGGAAGCAGCCGGACCATAGAGGTCGAGGCGGAGCTTCCGCCCACCAGCCAGCGCGCAGGAATCGAGAACCGGGTCGCAGCCGACCTGGGGAGGGCGGCACGAGTCAATCCTTCCGTAGTTGCGGTACAGTTCGTCGGCCCGACCTGGGGAGGGCAGATCACCGACGCCTCTTTGAAGGCGTTGATCGCCTTCTTCATCGGGATAACGCTCTACATATCGATCCGCTTCGAGTGGAAGATGGCAGTCGCGGCGTTTGTAGCAGTCGTCCACGACCTGCTGGTCACGGTGGGGGTTTACGCCATTAGCGGCTTTCAGGTCACACCCTCCACCGTGATCGCGGTGTTGACTATCCTTGGCTACTCGCTCTACGACACCATCGTGGTCTTTGACCGGATAAAGGAGAACGTGCACGGGCTGGTAGATAGCGGCTCGATGTCCTACAGCGCGGGCGTGGACCGGTCGGTGAACCAGGTGCTGGCGCGCTCGCTTAACACCTCCATAGTCGCGGTTATCCCGATTCTGTCTATCCTGGTGGTTGGGGCCTACCTGCTCGGGGCGACCACCCTGAAGAACTTTGGTCTCGCGCTGGTGGTTGGCCTGACCAGCGGGGCGTACTCTTCGCTCTTCATCGCCTCGCCTCTGCTGGCGGCGCTCAAGGAGCGGGAGCAGGGCTACCGAACAGTCAGGAGGAGGCTGGCCCGGCGGCATGGCAAGGTCGAGGGAGAGCTGGCAACCTAATGAGGTTGCCGGGGAGAGTCTAGCGAGAGAGTGCACCGATGCTGACCGATATCTCGCGCGGAGAGAGCGACAGCGAGCTGGTCAGCGAGGCGCGCGCCTTCGCGGCGATCGCCCACGGTAACCAGCGGAGGCGGTCCGGCGAGCTGTATATCACCCATCCGGCCGGCGTGGCCGAGGTGGTTGCTTCGCTTGGTGCGGACGCGATCACTATCGCCGGCGCCCTGCTGCACGATACCGTAGAGGACACCCGCACGACGCTCGAGGAGATCGAGAGGCGGTTCGGCAGCGAGGTGGCCGCCGTTGTCGATGGGGTTACCAAGCTGGACCGGCTGAGTTTCGAGTCCAAGGAGGCTCAGCAGGCTGCCACCATGCGGAAGATGCTGGTAGCGATGGCCAAGGACACCCGGGTGCTGGTGATCAAGCTGGCCGACCGCCTGCACAACATGCGCACCATAGCGGCCCTGCCGGTGGAGAAGCAGCGCCGCATCGCTCAAGAGACCATGGACATCTACGCTCCGCTGGCCCATCGCCTGGGGATAGAAGAGATCAAGTGGCAGCTCGAGGATCTGTCGTTCGCAACCCTTCACCCGCGGCGGTTCGCGGAGATCGAGCAGATGGTGGTCACCCGCTCTCCGGAGCGGGAGAGTTACCTGGTTGGAGTCGCCACGGAGCTCACCGCAAAGCTCGCGCAGGTGGGGATCGAAGCGGAGGTCTCTGGGCGCCCGAAGCACCTCTGGAGCATCTACGAGAAGATGATGATCAAGGGGAAGGACTTCAACTCCATCTACGACATCATCGGGGTCCGGATCATCACCTTGAGCGAGAAGGATTGCTGGGCCGCCCTCGGTGTGGTCCATTCTCTGTGGGCGCCGATTCCGGGCCGCTTCAAGGACTACGTAAACGCTCCCAAGTTCAACCTCTACCAGTCGCTGCACACCACCGTTCTGCTTGAGAAGGGCAATCCCCTCGAGGTCCAGGTGCGTACCAGGGAGATGCACGTTCGCGCCGAGTACGGGATAGCGGCCCACTGGGGTTACAAGGAGGGCTCCTCCTCTGCGGAGCTGGCCTGGATCGAGCGGATCATCGACCTGCAGGAGGAGTCGACCGATCCTCATGAGTTCCTGGAGCACCTGAAGCTCGATCTCGATATGGACGAGGTGTACGTCTTCACGCCGAAGGGCAAGGTGATCACGCTTCCACTGGGCGCAACCCCCCTCGACTTCGCCTACGCCATCCACACCGAGGTTGGCCACCGGTGCATCGGCGCCAAGCTCAACGGTCGGCTGGTGCCGCTCGACTCGACCCTGCGCTCCGGGGACACCGTGGAGATAGTCTCCTCCCGGTCGCCGCAGGCCGGCCCCTCCCGTGACTGGGTGAATATTGTCGTCACGCCGCGCGCCCGGTCGAAGATCCGGCAGTGGTTTACCCGCGAGCGGAGGGAGGAGTACGTAGAGGCTGGCCGCGATGAGCTCGCGAAGGCGTTCCGGCGCGAGAACCTCCCGGTGAACTCGCACCTGTCCCAGGCGGGGCTGGTTGAGCTAGCCAAGCGGAGCGGATTCCACGATCCAGAGGGGCTTCTGGTCGCCGTTGGCGAGGGTCACGTT
>JAJYHR010000051.1 GCA_021784675.1 Actinomycetes bacterium | reverse complement strand
CCAGCCTGGGAACGGCCCTCATCGTCCTCTTTGCCATCGCCGTCTTCGCTTCGGTGGGGGTAGCCCTCTTCCGGGCGGAGCTGCTCCTGGGGGAGCGCCGAGTGGCGGCGTCCTCGCGGGCGGCCGGACTTCTGCTCAACAACGGCCTGCTCACGCTCATGGCGGTGATCATCCTGGCGGGCACGGTCTTCCCCCTGCTCGTCCAGTACCTGGAGCACCAATCGGTAACCGTCGGCGCCCCCTTCTTCGACCGGTTCGTGATCCCGATCGGGCTCTTGATCCTGGCTCTGATGGCCGTAGGGCCTTGGCTCCGGTGGAAGGGCACCCCGCCAACGTTCCTGGGGGAGCGGTTGCTTACGCCGGCGGTAGCGGCCGTGGCGGTACTGGCGGTTTCGGTGCTTGCCGGAGTGCGTGCCCTCGCCACCCTCGGGGCCTACGCCCTCGCCACCTTCGTCATCGTCTCCAGCGCCACTTTGCTCGCCCGCTCCGTGCTCGCCCGGCCCGGCGGCAAGAGGGCGGCGGCGCTCCTCTCCCGCACCGGAGCGGGCCTGGTCGTTCACATCGGCGTGGCAATCGTGGCGGTGGGGATGGCATCGGCCACCACCTTCGGGCACCAGGGGTCGGTGAAGCTCCGGCCCGGGGAGAGCACCTCCGTCTTCGGCCAGCACCTCACCTACCTGGGGGTAAGGACGGTGGTCACGCCGGCCAGAACTTCCTTTGAGGCTTCCGTGATGGTCAACGGCCAGGGACCCTACTACCCGGCGATCAGCCAGTTCGGCAGCTACGCCACCGCAGTCGGCACCCCGGCGGTGGACGTAAGCCTGGTGCGGGACGTCTACCTGACCATCAACAACCCACCGCGGGCCGCGGCGGGGGTGATCACCCTGGGGGTGGTGGTCCAGCCGCTCATCGCCTGGCTCTGGATCGGAGCCGCGGTTATGGTCGGCGGGGGGCTGCTCGCGCTCGCGGCCACCGGCCGGCGCCGGGGCCCGCGGGAGGGAACTCCGAGCGCTCCGGTGCTGGCCGCTAGGAGCAGCCGGTGATCAGGCGGTGGTGGATCGCGGGCGGGCTGCTGATCGCGAGCGTAGCGGCGTTCTCGGCGATCGGCGCGACCAGCAGGCCGGCGGCCGAGCAGACCATTCCGTCGCCCTTGCTATACCGGCAGGCTCCTGCTCTCAGCGGCCCGAGCCTCTCGGGAACCGGGTCGGTCTCGCTCGCTTCGTTGCGGGGCCGGTTCGTGCTGGTGAACTACTTCGCCTCCTGGTGCAGCAGCTGCGCCGCAGAGATGCCCCAGCTGGTGAAGCTGGCCCGCTCGGGGACGGTGGCGGTTCTCGGGGTCGACTACGACGACCAGGCTGCTTCGGCCCGCTCGTTCCTGGCTCGCTACGGTGCGGCCTACCCGGTGATCGAGGACCCCTCCGGACAGCAGTCGGTCAGGTGGGGGGTGTCGGCTCCGCCGGAGAGCTTCCTGATCGCGCCCAACGGGGTGGTGATCGCCAAGATCGTGGGTGCTACCTCGCTGTCCGTGGTCAGTGACCTGGTCCAGCTGGCCAGGAGCAGGGGGTACTGATGTTGGGGACGAGAGGCAGGCGGCTGGCGGTGGCCTGGATCGCCCTTGCGGCCGTGGCTCTGGTGTCGCTGGCCGGAGCGATCTTGGGAGGCGCCAGCTCCTCTGCTCCGCGGGCCCGGGTGGCCGGGCTGGAACGGGAGGTGCGGTGCCCATCCTGCGGCAACCTCTCGGTGTACAACGCCAAGACCGCCTCCGCCTACTCGATAGCCGCCTTCATCCGGCGGGAAGTCGCCGCCGGCCAGTCCAACCAGGAGATCATCGATGCGCTGGTAGCCAGCTACGGCGATACCATCCTCATGTCTCCCCCGGCGAGCGGCGTCGGCCTGTATCTGTGGACCCTGCCGGCGCTGGTGGCTGCCGGGATCGGCTACGAGGTGTACCGGAGCCTCGGGCGAGAGAGAGGCCCGGAAGGCAGATCGCGGAGGCGCCGCGCGCCGGAGAGAAAGACCGGCCTCAAGACGCGAAGGGTGCCCAAGGTGTCCAGGTCGTTTGCTTTTGCCGGCGGGGCGCTGGTGCTGGTTGGCCTGGGGGGGCTGGCGACGCTTGCGCTCTTGCCTGCGGGCGGGCCGGCGGTCGGCAGCGAGCTCGCCGCCGCCGAGACGCTTGCGAGCCTTGGTGCGGTGAAGCCGGCGCTCCAGGAGTTCAACCGGGTGCTCTCCCAGCAGCCGCACAACTCCTCCGCCCTCGCCTACAAGGGCTGGCTGGAGTTCAACGCATCCACCGCGGGCGGGAGCAGGGCGGCCGCCATAGCGCTGATGGCCAGGGCGGCGCGGTACGGGCCGGGAGACGCGCACGCGCAACTTTTTCTCGGTCTCGCCCTCTTCTACGGCCGGGGGGAGGCGATGAAGGGAGCGGCTCTCCTCGACCGTTTTCTCGCCGACCGGCCCCAGCGCTCGTTGCTGGTGGAGGCGGCGCCGCTCGCTCGGCCGGTCTTTGCTGCGGCGCACCGGAAGATCCCGGCCGCCCTTGGTGTTGAAGGCGGAGTAACCGGAAAGGTTCCGAGGGGGTAGAGGTGGGTTTTTTCGACCGGAACCGGGTGGAGATGGAGCGGCGCGGGATCAACCCTTCCCGGCTTCCGCCAGGCCAGTACATGACCGACCGGTTCCCGGTCCTCCACGCCGGGGAGGTTCCGCACTACCAGGATCTCGACGCCTGGGACCTGGCGATCTCCGGGGAGGTGGAAGCTCCGGCGAGGCTAGGCTTCCGCGAGCTCCGCGGGCTTGGAGTCGAGGAGCGGACCACCGATATCCACTGTGTCACCAAATGGTCGAAGTTCGATACCAGTTGGAGCGGAGTTCCGATGGCCAGGATCTTCGAGCTGGTCAAGCCGCTTCCTTCCGCTACCCACCTGATCGTGTGGGCGGAGTACGGGTTCTCTACCAACGTGCCGCTTTCCGAGGTGGCGAGCGATCCCCGCGCCATGCTGGCGCTCGAGTACGGGGGGGAGCCCCTCGAACCCGATCACGGGTATCCGGTCAGGTT
>JAJYHR010000191.1 GCA_021784675.1 Actinomycetes bacterium | reverse complement strand
TCGCGCAGCACCGACCAGGCTTCGTCCAGGACCACGTAGCCGGGACCGATCCGCCCCCGCGCCAGATCGGCGATCCGGCTGCGGAGGATGGCGGCGGTAGCCAGAGCACCGAGCTCCCCGCTTCCGGCGGCCCCGAGGTCGATCACGATCCGCTCCGCCATCGGCTCCACCCGGCCATCCAGGGAGAAGAGGCCAGCCAGATCTCCGGAGACCACCCGCTCGAGGTCCATGCCCGTGGCCGCCATCAGCCGCTCCGCCTCCTCCCTCAACACCGCCGGAACCATCGCCGCGATCAGGCTGGGCCGCTCGCAGAGGTAAAGGAGCTGCCGGATGCTGGGGGGTTTGCGCCCCGCCGCCAGGTGGCGCGCGATCGCCGACGCCACCGCCTTCTCAACCTCGGTAGGATCCCTCCTCACCACCAGCGAAATGAGGGCGAGCACTGCGGTGGCGAGTTCCGGCGCGCTCGAGCCATACCCGGCAAACGGGTCGATCCCTCCCGCCTCTCCCGGAGAGAGGCGGGCCGCCCGCACCGCCCCTCCCAGCTCCCGGTACTCGCCCTTGGGGTCGATGACCGCGAGAGACTGGCCATCGCGGAGACCGCGGTGGAGCAGCGTCTTCACCATGGCGCTCTTGCCACGACCGACGTCGCCGAGCACGAGCAGGTTCGGGTTGGTGATCAGCTCCCTCGCGTACAGGTCGAACGGATCGAAGCAGAAGGCCCCGCCGGTGGCGAGCACCCCCAGCGGGTTCCGGCTTCCCCCGGTGACCGGGCTCGCGGTGGGGATGGGTATCTGGGCCAGCGCGTCCGTGGTGGCCTGCCAGGCTAGCTCCATCCCTCGACCCCCGCAACCGCGAGCTCGAACCACTCGCGCTGGAACCCGAGCGCCACCGCCAGCTCCAAGCCGCACCTGGAACCCAGCTCCCTCATCTCCCTAACTCCCCTCCGCAGGCTCGCGCGGTTGGGGGCAAGCACCGCGACCACGAGCTGGAAACGCGCGAGGGAGTAGCCGGCGAGTAGCCTCTCCTCCTGCTGGACCGCGGCCGAGGTGCGGGCGCTCTCCTCCAGCCGCTCGAGATAGCCGTGCCGCCTGAGCAGTCGGGAGTCCGCCTCCTGCTCCGCCCGGTGCCTCCCGACGGTGCGGAGCGCCCTCCTCGCGGGGAGCGGGTCCAGCACCACCGCGACCAGCCTCGCGGGTGGGGCGGGAATGAAGAGGGGAGCGAGGAGGCCTGCCGGAGGCGAGACCTCGCCCCAGCCCCTAGCCACCATGACCGCCGCCATCGACCCGCCAAGCTCCAGAAAATCCTCCCGCTCGCCTACCTGCGGGCCAGGCGAGGAGAGGAGGATCCCCATCGAGCTCGACAGAAGGGCCGGCTCCCCCTCCAAGCGCGCCAGCCTGACCGTGCTCAGCTCCGATGAGAGCGCGGAGAGCTGCTCGGCGCAGGTCGCGAGCCTCCGCCGCTCCAGATCGCCGAGCCGGGAACGCGGAGAGACCGTCACCCGCGAAACCACCTCGTACGTTGGCACGGAGGAGGGGGTGGAAGGAGAGCGGAGCATCGACGGAATGGCGGTGGTCGACAGCACCACCCGGGCTCCCCCGGGGAAGCCGGCCGCCAGCTGGGAGGCGACGGTAACCAACCGGACCCAGTCGGCGCTCTCGTCCCCGCCGATCCGGCCAAAGAGCCTTGGGGTGGCGAGCCCCAGCTGGAAGGCGAGCACCGCGCGCCCGGTGCCGGTGGCGATCAGGTGCTCCCCATCGTGCGCGAAGCCGCCCCGGTGGCGCCTTGCCGCCAGCCGCAACCTCGCCTCCGGGTAGATCTCGGAGCGCCGCAGGAAAAGGAGGAGGAGCCCCCCGGCTGCGGCCAGGATGAGTGCGAGCGCGAGGCCGATCGCGCCCGCACTCATCCAGCTCGCGAGGATGCCAACGATGACGGCGGAGCCGGCCGATGCGCGGCGGAGAGGAATGCCGAGAATCCTGCTCCCCTGGGCGGGGGTCCCCAGCAAGACGCGGCCGCTCACTTCGATCTCCGCCTTCCGTGCAGGAACTCGTCCATCCACGGATCGCTCTTAGCGCGCTCGACCAGCTCCGACGGTGGCGGATACCCGGCGTACCAAGGGAGCCTGGCCGGTTGCGAGGAGAGGCGGGAGACCTCCATCCACTCCGGAAGCGCCATCGCCCCCGAGACCGCCCGCTGCGCGCCGCTCGCGGTTCGGGAGGCAGCCACCCTGGTGATCGATCCCGCCACCTCCGCGAGGGCCAGCTCGGAGAAGCCAACCACCCTGAGGACCACCGGTGGCGCGAACGCGCCGGCGATGATCAGCGCAGCTCCCGCGGCAGCTTCGGCGGTCCCACCAGCCGCCGCGCCGGTGATCGCGCCAGCGCCCAGCCCGATCGCGGCCGCCAGCACCAGCTTGACCAGCAGCAGGCCGGCGATCAGCTTGACGGTCCGCGTGAACCAGTGCCCCAGGGCCGGCCAGATGACGCCCAGCGCCGTGAAGGGAAGCATTACCAGAGCAAGGTAGATGGCGGCATCCCGCCCGATCAGCTCGACGTAGATCAGCGCCGCCCCGACCAGGGCGATCCCGGCAAGAAAAGTCCCGACCACCGGACCGTACAGCGGGTTGCCCACGCCGTCCTGGAGCATTCCAGCCAGCTTCGGGAGCGCGGAGATCCCGGCCAGGCCGTCACCGGCTGCGGCGTCGATCAGGCGGGCAAGGAGCGTCACGATGGCCGGAGCCGCCCCGATTCCGAGAAACGCCACCGGGACCCTGAGGAGGGTCTCGGCCAGGTTGGCCACCGATCCCCTTCGCAGCGTCGAGATCACCGCAAGGAGGAGGGTGGGGAGCGCAAGGGCCGCCGCCAACTCGGCGGCGCCCGTGTAGGCGCGGGTAAAGAAGGCGGCGCCAAGGTTCAAATCGCCCGGAGCGAGCAGGATCCGGGCGATCTCTCCCAGCAGCCAGGAGGCCAGCTCCACCGTGGTGCGGGTGAGAAAGGAGCCGGCCGCCGCCGCGGCGACGGAGACCAGAGCCCGCCCGGCAGCCGAAAGTGGAGCGCCAAAAAGGCTGCTCAACACCGTCTAC
>JAJYHR010000011.1 GCA_021784675.1 Actinomycetes bacterium | reverse complement strand
AGCTCATGGGAGACAGCGTGCTCGCTACCGCGATCCTCGATCGACACCTACATCACTGCGTGGTGGTCAATGCCAAAGGGGACAGCTACCGTTTGAAGGATCGGAGAAAGCAGGGTACCGACGCTCATCTCGAGGTGGCACTTACACGACAGAAGGGAGAGCATACAGAACAACCCAACCCTCTATAATTAGGTCCCAGATGGGTCATTCCTAACCGCTAAACCTGGGTCACCAGAAGTCCGCTGTCTACACGGTGCCACCGGTGCTCTTGGCTTTCGGCTTCCCCAGGTGGGCTTCTCTTTCCCCGTACGTTCGTCCACGGCGCGCGATGGCCGCGCATCGCGCCAGGCGGGCCGGCTTCAGCTTCCCGGACGGGTATCAGGCGCCGCAAATTGCGCACCCCACCCCGCCAGAAGCGGAAGAGCCCGTATGGGCAAGAAGATTTGATTGGGCAAGCCGCGGTCGTCGAGCGTCCCGGCATGGGCCAACCAACCGCGGCCAAGAGCCTGGCCGACGATCCGAGAGCCTCAGACCCCGCCAGAAGCTGAAGAGCCATCAAAGGCGCCAGTGCGATCCGGCGGCTGGATGTACGCAACTACCTGGGACCGCTTCCCGCCCAAGCGCCCACCGATTCGCGCAGGGCAGGAGGGACTCGAACCCCCAACCACCGGTTTTGGAGACCGGTGCTCTACCAATTGAGCTACTGCCCTATGACTGGTTACAGCCTATACCGGGGCCGGCCGCTTGCCCCCGGGGCCGCGCCGCCAGGTCGCCCTAGAGGAGCGAGGAGTGCCCGGCCAGCTCCAACCCTGCAAGATCGGCTAACCGCTTGCGCGCTCGATAGAGCCGCACCTTCACATTCGACTCGCTGGTCCCGCACTCCTCGGAGATCTGCCTGACGCTGTACCCCAAGGCATACCTCATCACCAGGAGCGAGCGATCTCCTTCGCCGAGGGAAGCCAGCAGCTTGACCAGGTCTACGGAGATGGCCAGATCCTCTACGGCGGACGAAGCGGCGACGTCCTCTGGCTCCCGCTTCATGATATCGACGTGAACCTCGCGGGTGCGCTGCCGGTTCAACCGCTTGAGGTGACCCATTGCGGCGTTCACCACTATCCGGTAGACCCAGGTCTCGTACTTCGACTCTCCGCGGAACCGTTCAAAAGATCGGAAGACGTTCAGGTAGGCGTCCTGGAGCACGTCGGCCGCCCCTTCGGCGTCCCCGACGATGCGCGTCGCCAACCGGGAGCTCGCCGAGTAAGTGCGCCGCAGGATCTCTTCGAAACTTGGCTTTAGCTCCTCGGCAATTGCTCGAGCCTTCGAAGAAGGCAAGCTACCGGGTCTCCTTGTGCATGGTATGCCTCCGCTCCCACTGGCAGTACTTGCGCATCTCGATCCGCTCCCGGTCGTTCTGCTTGTTCTTGGTGGTGATGTAGTTACGCCGCTTGCAGTCCTCGCAAGCTAACGTGACCTTGACTCGCTTCTCGTTTTTAGCCATCTCGTCACGCCCTCCTGAAACCTGGGTCAGCAAACCTGGGATCTGCACGCCAACCGAGCCAGTCTAGAGCGCCTTAAACGCTCCTTGCCCCCGCCTTGGCCCGGCAGGACGGAGTCCCTTCAGCACTCGCGCTCCCGAAGGAGCCGTTTTCACGGTAGCGGCGGTCGGACTCGAACCGACGACCCCACGATTATGAGCCGTGTGCTCTAACCAGCTGAGCTACGCCGCCACGCGGAGCCCCCTGTCGGAATCGAACCGACGACACCAGCCTTACCATGGCTGTGCTCTACCTACTGAGCTAAGGGGGCGCCTTGCAACCACCTATACTAACCGGGCACAGTCGGTTTGCCACCGGGACCGGATGCCGGCGCACCGGCCTTCAGGCGGCTGGTGGAGGCGTCCTGAACGCAACCGATCACACCGGGCGGCTCCGGCGCAACTCCCACCCCTACCCCGCACTCGGTCAGCAACCGTTGCTTGCGCGAGCGCTCGGATGTGCGCAAGTGGAGTTCAGCGATGCCTTGCACGCTCGCCGATCTCGCGGTGGCCGACCAAGACACCCCCTGGCCGGTGGCGGGAAAGCGCCAGAACCAGAGGGCGCGCCGCCCCGGAGTCGGTGATCCGGCAAAAACCGGCGCAGGGCAATCCGGTTCACCTCCAACACAAAGTTCAAGGAGCTGCCGAATCGGAAAAGCGAGGGGGAAAACCGGGCCGGCCTCGCCGGTGCGCTCGGCCCGTTGCGTCAAGGCCAAACCCAAGCCGCTGGGCCTTTGCGCCTCTACGTGGTGAGCCTGTGGCGGCTCGCATCACCGGGGCATCGGCGCCGCCGGGAACGTCCACGCCCCCAGACGGAGGAGCTGAAGGCCCGAAGAGGGGGCACAAGGTCAGGAGGGGTCTGGCAAGCAGGATGCCGCCAAGGACCCGCGTGACGCGAAACGGGCAGGATCCACCGCCTTCAAGCGGGCGAGGGTGTCAGCCGTGAACGCGGTAGATCGCCACCGCAGCTCCGCCGGCTCCGAACGAGACCAGCAGCTTTGAGTGCGCGATCATGGTAGGAAGGAAGGGGATGGAGCCAACCGAGGCTCGCATGCCCGGCGTAACGATGACGTAGCCCATGTCCCGCCAGCCTGCCGGGAACCGCTTCTCCACCTGCGGATCGGTGTTGATCTTGTAAAACCAGACCACGCGGTTGATCTTCCAACCCTCATGGACCAGATCTACCCACATCGAATCCCCGACCAGGACCGGAAGTTGGCGGTTACCGTGATTGGCCATCCAGTGCTCTGCCGAGAGCGCAGGCTGGTCGATGCTGGGAAAGAGCTTCGCAGCGCTACCCCGCAGCCAGACGGCCGAGAGCGCCGCGGTCGCCACCACAACCAGCGCGGCCGAACCGATCCGCAGCACCGAGCGGGGCCGCCACACCCTGACCAGGCTGTCGGCGACGGCGCCAAAGACTAGGCCGACGAAGGGGAAAAGCTCCACCGGGTAGGTCACCGGCAGGTAACCGTTGCGTAGCGACATCAAGACCCCGATCACCAGTGCCAGCGCAAAGGGCCAGGTCGTCCTCGAAAGCCATCCCAGCACCGCTCCCGCCACGATCATGACCAAAATGATCGGATCGAAGGCCAGCCACTGGTGAAGCAGTTGGTTGGCCACGGTACCGGCAACGTAGATGTGGCCGCTTGGAACCCGCTGCACCAGCTGCCAGTAGGCGGCCCCGAGGAGACTCACGTGGCCGGGACCAGGGATGAACTCGTTCTTGCTGATGGCGTAGAGGATGTAGAGGAAGCCGGCAGAGACGGCAACCACCAGGAACATCGACACCGTAACCGCCCTGGTCTCCCTGCTCCACCTCCTCCAGAGGAGGAAGAGCACTACCGGAGCGTAAAGTATGGCGGTCTCGACAGAGAGCACGGCAGCGCCGATAGCGAGCGCCGAGAGCACTGCGCTCCACAGCCGCCGCTCCCGGTCGGCAGCAAAGAACAGCGCAAGCACCAGGAAGAAGACGGCGATATTGTCCAGCTCTACCAGGCGCTGCAGGTAGACCTCCAATGGTGATAAGCCAAAGACCACCACCGCTACTCCGGCACCAAGCCACGAGAAGTCCAGCCGGCGAGCAAGGAGAACCAGAGTCACCGCGGTAGCCGCGAAGACCAGCAGCATGAACTCCCGGTCGGTGGCGACCGCCGTTGGGCCCGTCGGCAGGAGGGGGCTGGTGATAAATCTCCACGCCGCGACCAGCATCCAGCCCAGTGGCGGATGATCGTACCAATAGGTGTAGGGCGCCAGCTTGTCCAGATGGATCAGCGCCCAGGCCTGGGCGGTGTAGGTTCCCTCCTCGTCGGTGGGGGACGGGTTGTTGAAGATGTTGAAGGCGTGGACGAAGGTGAGGCCGGCCACCACGAACGTGAGGACGGTCCGGCCGATCCAAGCGCTGCCCGGTGGCGACCTTCTAGCGGGAGGCGCCTCCGCGACCGGCGCCTCGAGCAACGTCATGGATACGCCTTCTCGTTCGCCTCAGCCGACGCGGCAACCTTCTTCCTCTCGAGCCCGCGAAGGTCGATAACCTGCTCGCTGTGCTTCCGGTGCGAACCCACGTGATCTGTCTTTGCCCAGCTGTGGTTGCCCCGGATCTCCCTGACCGCAGCAGTTATCAACGCCAGGCCCATCATCAGCTGGTAAGGGATGATGCTAACCACCAGCCAGAACACGTCACGGACACGAACCTTCCCACCGCCCTCGGCCCGCCGGAGCCGGATAAGCGCGTCTACCTCGAGAACCAGGGCTACCAGCTCTACAAAGAGGGGCACGAACGCCGCAAGGACCAGGTCCACGGAGAGGGACCGAGTCAGGCCGACAAAGAGAAGCACTCCAGGGAGCATCAAGGCGCTCAGGAACTGCAGCAGCGGTGCGGCAAGGGTCACCATGGCCAGCAGCTGGTGCCGTCGAGAGAGGGACCGCCACTCTCGCTTTCGGATGATCTGGATGAACCCTTGGTACCAACGGACGCGCTGCTTCACCAGCCCTGACGTAGAGGTCGGGCACTCCTCGCGCGTGGCAAGACCCTCGTCATACCGGACAGCCACCTTGGCTCCGGCAGCGGCCAGGCGGACCCCGATATCGGCATCCTCAGCCAGAGCTTCCCGGTCCCAACCACCGACCGCCAGGACAGCTGACCATCGGAAGAAGCAGGTGTTCCCGCCGATGGGGATGAATCCGAGGCGTGCCTGGTAGGGAAGCCTGCTCGAGTACCAGAGCACGTACTCCACTGCGTTGCGGATCGCGAACCACGGCCCGTTCAGGTTGACAAGATGGACTCCGCCTTGAACCACGTCGATCGCCGGATCGGCGAGAAACTCGCCGGCAACTCGACGGCACAGGCCAGCGGCAACGTCGTCTTCGGCGTCGATCACCCCGACGATATCGGCTTCGACAACCGGAAGTGCCGAGGCGAGCGCCTTTGGCTTGCTCTTCGGCCAGGAATGGTCGATGACGATGCTCACCGTCTCCGGGTATAGGTAGGCAGCAGCCTCGGCGGCGACGAGGGTCTCCGGGTCGTCGTGGCCAATGATCGCCACCACCTTCAACTCCGGGTACCCCTGCTGGCAGAGCTTGAGTAGCGTCTCCGTCAGCACCTGCTCCTCGTGACGCGCCGGTACCAGGATCGCCATCGACGGGAGCCGGGTCCCGACCGGAGCCGGCTCCCTGAAGGATATGTCCGCGGCGTTCCGGGGTGCGTGCCACCTGAAGCTATTAAAGACCACGCCCTGCACTGCGGCGCCAGTCGTCAGTACCACGCATAGCAGAAATATGTAATCTACCCCATGCACGGTATCACCACCCAACGTGTCGTTTACAACTACCTCTAGCGACCTCTACGACCACCATTTCATAGAATAGTACGCTGAATTTGCTGTCAAGCGACCAAAAGTCACTTCCATGCAAACAAATTGTGATGGTTGATTCCACTTCCCGTAGCATTACGAGCCGTCCCCTTGTTTTTACCAGCTCGTAAGCGGTTTTTAGAGACAATTTTCGATGTTTGCCAGCGCTGCACCGGGCATCGCTACTGATCGCTTCGCAAGACTCGCTCCCAATACTCGGCTAACATCAGTGGCACTTTCCTACCCTTCGCATGTATTTAACCACGGACAGCGATTTAGTTTGGGATCGCCACGGTCGATAACTCCCTCATGAAAAAACATTTTCGATCCACGGTAAGCCCCCGCAAGCTTATGAAACGACTGTCCGTGGTGGTTCTTGCCACGTTGCTAGCTCTTCTCGCTCTGCAAACCGGCGGTGCCAGACCCGCAACAGTTCTGCAGAAAACATCCACGGCACTATTCCCGCCAGATGCCCCCGGCACCGTTCACGGGCCCTTCTCGGTTGTCGGGAGCACGATCGTCGACTCCACCGGAGCTCCGGTCTACCTTCATGGCGTGGATTGGCCGTCCCTCGACTGGTCCTGCACCGGGCAATGGGCCAACGCCAGCCAGAACGGAGTCAACCCCGCCGAGTTCCAGATCATGGCCACCCAGTGGGGCGTGAATGCGGTCCGGATACCGGTGAACGAGAACTTCTGGCTCTCCTCATCGTCGAGCTACTGCCCCAGCTACAGCTCGACCGTGGCCAAGGTAGTAAGTCTTGTGGAGCAGCAGGGCATGATCCCGATCATCGACCTCCATACCGGTGGACCCATCAACACCACCACCCCGAAGAACGGCCCGGAGTGCGCGCCCGACGCCGGGAGCGCGACCTTCTGGAAGCAGGTGGCGAGCGCCTACCGCACCGACCCCAACGTGATCTTCGAGCTCTACAACGAGCCGCACGGAGTACCGTGGTCAATCTGGAGGAACGGAGGCGACATCGCCTGCAGCTCCACCGGGCTCAGCTACCGGGCGGTGGGGATGCAGCAGCTGCTCGCGGCCGTCCGGGGTGCAGGCGCTGAGAACGTGGTCCTCGCCGACGGGATCGACTTCGCCTCCAACCTTGCCCAGGTCCCGCAGTACGCCCTGACCGGCTCAAACGTCGCCTACGTCTACCACCTGTACGTGAACCAGAGCAACCCGACAACCCCGAGCACCTGGAGTGCGCAGCTCGGCTCCACCACACAGCTCTTCCCAGTCGTAGCCACCGAGTTCGGCGTGCTGGGCTGCCAGACTCCCTACCCTTCGGGAACGGAGCAGCAGATCCTGAACTTCCTCACTACCAACGGCATCGGCTACACCGCGTGGGGCTGGTGGACCAGCGGCTGCGGCTTCCCCTCACTGATCAGCAACGAGAGCGGAGCCTGCTTCGACGGTGGCTGCCAGGTGCAGGCCGAGAACCTGGCGCTCTCCAAGGGAGAGGTGGCGGCGGACCTGCCGCCCGGAGCTACCGGCATCAACCTCCAGCAGCAGAGCACCGCCAGCGCCTCGGCCAACACGACCTACACCGGCTCCCTGGGACCGGCTTCAGGGATCCTGGTGCGCATGAACGTTCCGGCAGGCATCGCCAGCGGCGCGACCGCAACCGCCACTCTCACCAGCAACGGCTCCACCATAACCAAGACCCAATCGGTGCTGTCGCCTGGGGAGTTCGTCCTCCCCGTCTCTCCGGGCATACACCAGTTCGATCCCACCACGCTCTCGGTCACCCTCCCCCCTTCGGTCTCGATATCCAGCGTGGTCCCGCTCGCGGGCAGCCCCGGCTCGCTGGCCACTCTGGGAGCTACCGACCCTGCATGCAATGCGGCTGCTGCGTGGGGTCCGGTGGCCGTTAGCAGCGGCGGCTGGAAGCTGCAGGCGGCCCTCACCGGCGCCGGTTACCCGGCCTTCCGGATAGCGACCCAGCCGTGCCTGCCGGTCGGGACCACGCAGACCTTCGTGCACCTCTACTATCCGGGTCCCAGCGGAATGATCTCCGTGACTCCCTACGGCTTCACCTCTAGCTGGAGCCTGGAGTTCGGAACACCGGTGTGGCTCGCCCACGGCTGGAACCTCGTCCAGATGTCGACCGGATCGGAACCAACCGCTCAGGAGGGGCTGCAGGTGAACAACCCCGAAGGATGGAACGGCACCATCTCGATAGCCAAGCTCTACGCGATCGTCTCGTAGCGCACCACCACCGGCGGCTTCGCCGGGGAGGCAGGGCGGCGTCGCCCGGTCCACCTCCGGCGACGCCGCCGTAAGGTTTCACCAAGAGCCGACCAAAGTCTCCCGTTGGCAATTGCGGCAATTTGGGCGAAAGCCCCGCCACTTTGGCGATAGGCTGGATATCAATTGGGTAGCAATGTCACAGTGCGCTACTTCTGTCGCCACTTCGGGAGATGATCGTGCAAGCTAAGACTTTGGGTTGGGGCGTGCTCGGCACCGGCCTTGTGATCGTCGGCGTCGGCGCGTTCCAGCTCGCCAACGCCCATCACCTTCCCACCCGATCCCCCAAGCGGAGCTTTGAAAGCACCACTTTTCCGCACACGCAGCCGGTGATCACGGCCCCGAAGGTCCAGCCGTTCGTTCCAGTGTCGGCGTCCCTTCCCGCCCTCGGCCTCAGCCGGATTCCGATTCAGCCGGAGCCAGACCCCGGGGGCGTCCTCACGATCCCGCCGATCGCGCAGGGATGGGGATGGTGGAAGGACGGCGCGCAAGCCGGCGCGCCTTCCGGCTCTACCATCCTCGCCGGCCACGTGGACTGGGTCGGCTTCGGCAACGGGCCCGCACAGAAGATCTGGTACCTGAAGCCGGGGATGTCCGTGACCGTGTATGGCAAGTCGGGGCAGGCAATCCGGTACGTTGCAGTGGAGCTCAACACCTACACTGACGTCCAGATGAAGACCGAAGGGCCGGCCCTGTTTCAAAGCAACGGTCCCAATCACCTCTACATCATCACCTGCGGCGGTACCTTCATCCCATCCGAGCATTCCTGGAACTCGAACGTGGTGGGCACATTCGTTCCCGCCACCCAGGTCACTTCCGCCCTCCACGTGGCCCGCCAGGCCTGATCCCAATCCCCCTGCACACCCACCACGCGAGCCTGGATCCGAAGGCCGGTGACTCGGGGCGGTAGCGTGCTCTCGACTTCCGTCCAACGTAGCCCACCGGCGAAGGCGATCGAGCCGAGGGGCTTGGCCAGCTACGAGCGTCAGCCGGCAGCGCCCGCCCGATTCCCGCGCCACAGCCTGGCCACGCCAGGTAGACCGGAGCCGGGGCGGCAACGTGCCGCCCCGGCTGGTGGTTTCCCGGTCAGCTGCGGCCGGCGGGCGGGGAACCCGCCTGGCCGAAGGCCTGCCTATAGCCTTGAGGCGTGACCCCGACGAGCCGCTTGAAGTGGGTGCGCAGGGAGAGGAACCCACCAAACCCAACGGCGAAGGCGATCGCCTCCACGCTGAGATCGGAGGTCTCGAGCAGCTGCTGCGCCGCCATCACCCGCTCGCGCAGGAGCCACTGGAGAGGGGACGCGCCGGTCGCTCCGCGGAAAGCCCGGTCGAACGTACGCCGGCTGGTGTTGAGGCGCCTGGCCATCGCCGCGACGCTGATCTGCTGGCCCAGGTGACCAGTCATCCAGTAAAGGAGCTCTCCGATCTCGCCGTCGCCCGAGCTCCCACGGCTCCCGATCTCGATGGTGGGAGCAAACTGGGCCTGGCCCCCCGCACGGTGGGGAGCGGCCACCATGCGCCGTGCCACCGCGGCCGCAGCAGCCGCGCCGTGCTCGCGCCGGAGCAGGTGAAGGCAGGCGTCAAGCCCGGCCGCGGTACCGGCCGAGGTGATGATCTGACCTTCGTCGACGTAGAGGGCGGCTGCATCCAGCTCCACCAGCGGATACAGCTGTGCGAAAAGCAGCGCCCAGTGCCAGTGAGTGGTGGCGCGGCGGTGGTCGAGGAGGCCGGCCGCCGCAAGCACGAAGGCCCCCAGGCAGAGGCCAACGACAGTCGCACCTTCGCGATAAGCCAGACGCAACTCCTCCAGCAGTGGAGGCGGCGGCGGATCTTCCAGGTCACGCCAGCTCGGGACGATGACGATCCCCGCCCGGCGGGCGGCCTTCAGGGGCTGCAGTCCTGAGAGCTGCAGTCCTCCAGTCGTTTGGATGGCGCCCGAGTCGGCAGTGACCGCGACTACCTGGTAACGCGGGCCGCCGGTATCGCTGCGATCGACCCCGAAAACGCTGAGCGGGACCGACGTCTCGAACAACGGAGCCCCGTCGCTGACGACCACCGCCACCACATTCCCGCATCGTTTCGCCAGCGCACCCTCCGGTAAAGCCTGAAAGTTCTGGCTCGATTCTATCTAAGATTGGCTAACCAGCCATCCATCCCGATCGCCTGGCTGCCCTACGCTGCGGTAGATGAACTCGCTGACCCCGCTTGACGGCCCAACCGTCGTCATCGAACTGGCAAACTCCCGGTTCCTCGTCGACCCCACCTTCGATCCGGCGGGCGCCTACCCGATCGGATCAAGGGAGCTGGTAAAGATCACCGGTTCGACCTGGACTCCCGAGCAGGTGGGAACGGTCGACGCCGTTCTCCTCTCACACGACCAGCACCCCGACAACCTCGACCGCGGGGGGCGCAGCTTCCTGGAGCGGGCACCACTCACCATCACCACCCGTGAGGGAGCCGGGCGGCTTGGAGGCACGGCGCTGGGCCTCGATCCCTGGTCCGCTCACCAGGTCCGAGGGGTCACCGTGACCGCGGTTCCAGCTCTCCATGGCACAGAAGGAGCCGACGCGGTGCTCGGGCCGGTCACCGGCTTCGTGCTGAGCGCCGAGGGAGCGCCAAGCATCTACGTCAGTGGTGACAACGCCTCGCTTCGCCTCGTCGGCGAGATCGCCACCCACTTCCCCCGACTTGACGTCGCGGTGCTGTTCGCCGGTGGAGCAAAGAGCCCGTCGGTTGAGGGCTACATCACCTTGAGCAACGAGGCCGCAATCGAGGCGGCGGGCATCCTCGGGCACCCCAAGGTGCTGGCCGTTCATACCGACGGCTGGGCGCACTTCACCCAAAGCTGGCGCTCCCTCCGCGAAGCCTTCGCGGCCGCGGGACTCGCCGACCTGCTGTTGGCCCGCGTCCCCGGACAGGAGGTTCCGATCTGACGAGACCGAGCACCGGCCGCACCAGCGAGCCCCCAAGCGGCTCACGTTGCTGAAACGGAGAAAACGCGACGCGCTATGACCGCGGTTGCCATGTAGTTTCGGTCTGTGCCAGACCGTGAGCTGGGGAGATGTCCGGCCGCCGCGACGTTGGGGGAAGTGCGGGCTAGGGCTCTATCCGGAGCGCCGCGGCAAGCTCCTCTCGCGCTGGATAGCCGAGCACCCGCCCCGCAGCGTCCCGGTATAGCCGGCAAGACAGCCGAGGCGAACCGGGCGGCGCGGGAAACGGGTCGCGCCCGTCGACGAGTACGGTCGGAGAGCCACGGAAGCCGAGGCGGCTTCCCTCGGCTTCCGTAAGGACGCAGACGACAGAGAGCACCACGCCCGGCACACCCCCAAGCAGCGTTTCCAACTCGGCCAACAGCGGCTTCACGTTCGGACAATCCTCGATGTGCAGCACGGTAACGTTCACGGCGGCTCCTCCTAACATGAAGGTACACCTTCCAGTGTGCTGGAATGTCAAGGAGGGATCGATGAGGATAGGGGAGCTTGCCGAGTCGAGTGGCTTTTCAACAAAGACGATCCGCTACTACGAGGAGATCGGGCTGCTACCGCCGCCAGACCGGGAGGTCAACGGGTACAGATCCTACGGCGACGGCACCCTGCAGCGCCTTCGATTCATCCAGCACGCCCAAGCGGCCGGGTTGACGCTCCGGGAGATGGGCCAGGTGTTCGCGATCCGCTCGGAGGGCCGGGCGCCCTGCCTGCACGTTCGCGAGCTCCTGACCCGGCACCTGTTGCAGATCGACCGGCGCATTGCCGAGCTCCAGGCGACCAGGCGGGAGCTGCAGGATCTGGCTGCGCGGGCAGAGACCGTTGATCCCGCCGAGTGCCCGGAGGACGCCATCTGCGCGATCATCGTGCACCGGGCATAAGGCGTACCCGCCAGACGCTCAGCTGGAGCAGCCGGTGGCGCCTACCGAGGGGGTGACCCATCCAGGCGCCGCGCCAGAAGGGTAAACCCAGCAAGTAGCGCTTAGCCAAGCATGCTCCCGTCTCGCCCTGGTGCAATGATGGCAGATGCCTCGCTCAAGGTCGGCGGGGAGAGAGGTTTTCGCGCGCTGCAGCTACCAGGGCGGACCTCCCAGGTTGTGCAGATCGTCGGCCTGGAGAACCTGGTAGACATCCCGACCCTCTTGCTCGCCGACCACGCCGTCGGTCACAAGCTTGCGGAGCAGGTCGCGGGTTCTCTATCCAGGTGCATCCGACAGGTGCTTCCAGAGGGTGAGGGCGTCCTCGTCATCGCTGGCAAATGGAAGCGACCTGGACGCCGCGATTGCGATAGACGCGGATTCTCCGGCATCGAGTGAGCGACGCCACGCACGATCTTCCGGTCGCCGGGACTGGAGACGAACAGCCAACTCCACCTCGTCGCCGTCGGGCGTGAAGACCGTCAGCTCGCCGGCGTCAAGCGCTAGCAGCTCATCGAGGCCATGGACAGCCGAAAGTGCCCGGCTGGCTCGACCCGAACCACGCCCCGCGCCGTCGGCCTGGCGCTGGAGCGCCCTAAGGACCCCCCGTAGCTCGCTCGGGTCGTCCGGGGAGACGCCATGCACGCCGTCGGCAACCAGAATGGTCCCGCCGGATAGCCAAAGCAGACGTCGGGTCCAACCGACGACAGCAAATACGGGCGACAGAGGCGTCGACCAGCACGTACGCCCTCGTTCACCGCTCGCGATTCCCAAAGGCAGCGTCCTCGAGGTCCTGCTGCACCCGACGCTCGTCGTCGGCCGCACCCTGAGGGGCAAGAAGCTGGCGGATCTCCTCGGTGCTCGTCCCGAGCATCTCTGCTGCGTCCCCCGGGGTCATCGCCCTGCGGTCGAGAGCGGCACAAGCCAGCCAGCCGGCTTACATACTCCGAGGTCGCCGACCTCGGAAGCTGCGCAACCGGGCGGTCGATCGGAAGGAGGGCCTTTTGGCAATCCGTCTCCGATACAGCGCTCAGGGCACCTGGTCATAAGGAATGCGACGAGCGGAACGCGGCTCGGCCTCGTGCTGCTTCCGGGGACTGCTCGGCGATCACGAGATGGGAGGTCTCCAGTTCCAGCTGGGACTCGAGGCTGTTGTCGAGCCCGGCGTCAATTGCTCGCTTGGCCAGGGTCACGCTGAGCGCTGGCCGGTCGAGAAGTTGCTTGACGATGCTGGTCGCTTGGCTCCTCAGTTCATCACGCTCGACTACCCAGTTCACGAGCCCCAGATTCTTGGCCTCATCGCTGCCGAGTCGCTCGCCCGTGAGCAGCAGCTGCTTGGCCCTCAAAGGCCCAACGTAGTACGTGAGCAGCTTGGTTACACCTCCGGTGACGCTGAGACCCACGCCCACCTCGGGGAACCCGAAGACCGCGTCGCGAGCGGCAATGACCAGGTCGGATGTGAGGACAAACTCGAATCCTCCGCCCAGGGCGTAACCCTGGACGGCGGAGATCACGATTGCCGGCATCGATCTAATCCGCCTGGTGACATCTTGGAGGCTATCGGCGTACCCAGCTGAGCCGTGTTGGTGATCCTCGTCTGTTCTGAGGTCATGACCGGCGCAGAACGCCCTCCCGGCACCGGTCAGGAGAACGATGCGGGCTCCGTCGCGAGCGGCGCGATCCAGTGCCGCCACCAACTCAGCTGTGAGCTCATCGGTGATAGCGTTCAGGCTTGACGGGCGGTTGAGCATAACCGATGCCACCGCTCCCTTGAGGCGGTAGTCTACGGGTTCTTGAGGCGGTCGGGCGTTCGAGTCAGTCACAGTGAATTCCCCTTGTTAGCAGCGAGATGCTGGTGCGCTTCGCGATCAAAGGTGGCGGCGGTAACTCCCCGGGCGCGCAGCTTGAACTTCTCGACCTTGAGCGTGGGAGTCTTCGGCAGCTCATCAAAGAACTCGACAAACCGGGGAACCATGTGCCGGGGCATGGAACCTGCACAAAAGCAGATCAACCCTTCACAGGTCAGCGAAGAGCCAGGCCTGGCGACCACGCAAGCCATGACCTCCTCCTCGCTCAGCTCGCTTGGTACGCCGAAGGCTGCGACCTCGAGAACGTCCGGATGCGCAGTAATCGACTCCTCCACCTCGAAGGCTGAGATGTTTTCGCCCCGGCGGCGGATCATGTCCTTGTTGCGCCCGAGGAAGTATAGGTAGCTGTCAGCGTCAAGCCAACCGATGTCCCCGGTGTGGAACCACAGCCCCGAGAAGGCTTGCAGCGTTTCAGCGGGCATTGCATAGTACCCATTCATGATCGTGCCCGTTTCGCGAGGCCGGATGAGGATCTCGCCCGCTTGCCCAGCGGAAAGGAGGTCGCCATGCTCGTTGCCGATGGCCACCTCGTATTCGTCGATAACCCGCCCGCAGGCTCCGGAACGGTGCGGCACTCCCAGCGGATCGTAAACCACGACGCCGGCATCGGTCAGTCCGTAGACCTCGTAGAGGCGGATCCCAAAGCGTTCGGTGAATCCCTCGTACCACTCCGGCATCGGCACTCCCCAGGCGAGGCGCACCCGGTGGGCCCGGTCGAGTTCACTGGGGGGTAGCTTCCAGAGGATCGTCAGCGTCGCCCCCATGAAGTTGAACACCGTAGCGTCGAAGCTGATGACCTCTTCCCAGAAGTTCGTCGCGCTGAAGCGCTCGCCTACGGCAGCGGTAGCCCCAACGCAGAGGGCTGCCACAACCGTCAGGGTCGCAGCATCGATGTGGAACAGCGGGAACGGGCAATACAACACGTCTTGGGAGCCCAGCCCGAGATACTTCGCATGCCACTTACCCTGCCGAAGGAGGTAGCGGTGGGAGAGCACGCAGGCCTTGGACGGGCCCGTCGTGCCCGAGGTGAAGAGCATCATGGCTGGATCAAGGTCACCGGGCGGCTCTGCGGGCACCCAGCAATCGCCGGTGGGAAGGTCCGCAAGCCTGGAAAGCGCGACGGTACCGGGCGCAGACTCTGGAAGGCGACCACGCACCACGATCTGGCGCAGCTCCGGCAGCGAACCCACCGCATCGAGGAGTGGCGAGAGCAGATCTTCGTCGACGATGGCCGTGGCAGTCGAAGTCAGGTCTAGGGGGTAGATCAGGGAGGCGCCTCGGATATCCGGATTGAGGGGCACGGCGACCGCGCCCGCTTCGGCGATCGCGAAGGAGCACAAGACATGGTCGGCGCTGTTTCTCATGAACAGGGCAACCGGACTCCCCCGCCTTACTCCCTTCCGGATCAAGCCACTGGCCAGGCGCCGTACCGCGCTATCGGCTCCGCGATAGGTCAAATCACCTGCTCTCGTGCGCAAGAAGATCGCCTCGGGCACCTGGCCAGCCCGTTCGTGCAAGAGCATGGCCGT
>JAJYHR010000159.1 GCA_021784675.1 Actinomycetes bacterium | reverse complement strand
CTGTGGTAGCACACGAGGGCTAGCTTGCCATCGCCATGAGTCTTGCGCTCGCCCCTTGAAGCCAAGGTGCCGCCTATACCAAAATGTATACGTTACCTGCCTGTAGCGCTGTGATACAATCGGCGCATGCGGCGGCTCTCGCTCAGCAAAGGGGGCTCCTCCCCGGCCCCGGGGCAGGAAAGTGAAGCTCGGTACCGGTGAGCTCGGCCGCGCGTTCGCGCTCTTCAAGGAGGGGATCTGGCTAACCCCGGCCTCTCCCGGAGCGCGGTACAAGGGGTTCGACCGCCGCCGGCGAGGCTCAGGCGAGATCTCGCCGGCTTCCGCGCGGAGGATGCGGTTGCGGGTGGTCCTGGCCGCGGCGGTGGCGGTGGCGGTGTCGTTGGGCCTATGCCTGCTCGGCTCCGGTATCCGGCAGGTTGCAACTCCGCCGAGGATCGACACCTTCGCTGACATCGCCGAGACCGCCTTCATGCTGCTTGCCGCGCTTTCCGCCGTGTCGGCCATGGTCGCCAAGCGGCTCTGCGGTCGTGTCGAGCCGATGCTCTTTGGCGCCGGGGTTGCGCTCGCCTTTGTTCTCTCTCCCCTGGCCTTTGGCGTCCCGCCCGCGCTGCACCGCATCTACCCGCAATCGGTCGAGCTCGCCACGGTCGCCGGGGTCTCGATGCTGGTGGTGGGGATCGTTTTGATCGCAGTGGCGCCGATCTGGCCGCAGGTCGATTCCCGGCTGTCGCTGCCGTACCTGCTCGCCGGCATCGCCGCCACCCTCGGAGCCGTGGGACTCGCCCTGCTTCTCTTTCCCGGTCTCCGGCCCGCGTATGCCGCCGGGATCTCCCCGGTCTTCCTTGGCGGCAACTTTGCCGGCGAGTCGCCGCTTGCGCGCAACCTTGCCGGCCTTCCGTGGCTGGCGCTCGCGGCTCTGTACTGGTGGCGGGGGAGGCTGGTGGCGGGGTCCAGGAGGCTGTGGACGGGAGCAGGGCTGGCCCTCATCGGCGCGGCGTTCTACTACAATTTTCTGGCGGTCCCGGCCGGTTCTCCAGCCGAGCTGCTCGGAGCGCTGCTGGCGGCCGCGGGCCAGCTCCTGGTGCTGATAGGGTCGGTTTCGGCCCTCGACGCGATCCTGGAGGTGAAGGAGCGGGAGCTGCGCGAGGCCGAGACTGCCCGGAGGAGCCTGGAGCTCGCCCGGGAGGCGTCGCGGGAGAGCTCGCAGCGCTACCTCCACGACCTGCGATCCTCGGTTGCCGGAGTCTCCCTCCTGCTGGAGTCGCTCGTCAACGAGAAACCCAAATACTTCCGGCCGGCGGTGGACGCGAGCCGCATGGACGAGCTGATCCGGAGGGAGGTCGGGCAGATGCGGGCTATGGCTCGCCAGGGCCCTTCGGGGACCGCCTTCGACCTGGGGGAGACCCTCGATCGGTGGATGAGGGAGCAGGGGTTAGTGGCTCAAATCAAGTTGGACATACCCCCCGGGGAGGTGGTGTTCGGTCCGCGGGAACTCCTGCTCGATGTCCTCACCCTGCTCACCTCGGGTGCCCACTGGCACGAGCCGGGCGCCGAGGCGCCGAGAGCGCTCCTGTCCGCGGTGGAGGCGGCGGGCAGGGTGGTCCTAGAGGTCAGGGGGGTTATGGCGGTAGCGGGTTCCGCGGGCTATCGCGCCTCCGTGAAAGGCGCACCCGTGAAGTTGTCAGCACCCGGCAGGCCGGTTTCCCCACTCCTGCTCGAGGCGTGCGTGCGGGCGCTCAGCGAGCAGGATGCCGAGATGTGGCTGCTTGCAGGGGGAGATGGTCTTGCGGTCGCCCTGCCAAGGGCTACCGGAGCCGCTACCTCTCGTTGAGGGCGGAGGAGAGGGGGTTGCCCCGTGAAGGATGAATTGGGCGCCGGAGTGCGGGACCGGAAGGCTTGCCGTAACGTTCCGGCAAGGGTGCTGGTGGTGGAGGATCACGAGCTGGTCGCGGCGAGCCTCGCCTCTGTGCTCTCCAGTCTCGGTTTCGAGGTGAGGACCGATCCCGGGATTGCAGAGGCCTCCCTGATCGGGCTTGCCGCCGCCTTCCGCCCCGACGTAGTCCTGCTCGATCTGGTCCTCGGCGCTTCGGGTATCGACGGTGTCGACCTGATCGGCTCGTTTTCGGCTGCCGGTGCCCGGGTGGTGGTGGTCTCGGGGGTCACCGACCGGCTCCACCTTGGCCGCGCGGCCAGGGCGGGGGCCATGGCCATCGTTTCGAAGGAAGCTCCGTTGATCGAGCTGATCGAGGCGATCAGGGGTTGCCTGGCCGGCAACCCGCCAGGAGCAGTAGCGAGGACGGAGCTCCTGCGGGAGCTGGAGGAGCGCGAGGCAGGAGCGAGGCGCGCTTTGGAGGCGTTCGGGCCACTAACCCCGCGGGAGCGCGAGGTGCTGGTCCTGCTGGCTGGCGGCATGTCGCCGAAGGGGATCGCGCAGAGGTCTCACCTCAAGGTGGGGACGATCCGATCTCAGATCCACTCCATACTGGCCAAGCTTAACGTGGAGAGCCAGCGCGAGGCGATCTCGCTCGCCTTCAGGACCGGATGGCTTGCCGCCGCCTATGAAGAAGCTGCCAGCTCTCCACCGGGAAGGCGATCCCCGGGACCGCAGGAGCTCGGCCATTCGGGCACCTTTTCCAGCCGAGTGCGGCTTCCGGATACCGCCGTCGGGGGTGGTTAGGCGGCCACGCTCGAACCGATGGCGAGGCCGGCTGCCAACCGGCCGCGGCCCTTCCGTTTCCTGTGGATTTGGCCTCTGGAAAGGCAGCTCGCCGGCGGCATGGCGGCCGCCTTGCTCAATCAAAGCGGCCATCGGGCCGATGGATACGGTAACTATGGACTCTCGTGACTCTTCTCCTGAAATCGATCCGCAGCCAGCGGGCTCCGTGCCCATGGCATCCTGGGTTCGCCGTCGGTTCTTGCCTCGCGGAGGACCCGCGGTTTCCGGCACCCGCTTCCGGTCTTGGCTGCTCCAGCCCGCGGGAGAGACGGCTATGTCCTCCGGTAGCCAACCCGCCGGGCGCTTCGCGGTCGAGGCCAAGCTGCGGGCTGCCCTGAACCCTTGGTTCAACCCGCCGGAGGTGTCGCTGCGAGAGCTGGAGTCGCGGATCTGGCCGGGGCGGCTGGCGATGGT
>JAJYHR010000131.1 GCA_021784675.1 Actinomycetes bacterium | reverse complement strand
CGCCGCTGAGGTCGAACGCCACCAGGATGGCTCTCGTAAACTCGCTCGCGCAGGGTGACTTCGACGCGGTGGCTACGGATCACGCCCCCCATCCACCCTTCAGGAAGGAGCTTCCCTGGCCGCAGGCCGCCTTCGGCATGATCGGAATCGCGGAGGCCTTCTCTGCGGCTTGGACGGCGCTGATGGCGCTTCCGGAGGCGCCGCTGCCGGCTGCCTTTGCGGGCGGATCGCGGCGGCTCCCGCTCGACCGCTTCCGCGGAGATCTGCTGGGAAGGTTGATCTGGTCGCTCACCTCCGGCCCGGCGGCGGTGCTGGCCGAGCCGGGCGGCCTTCAGGTTGGAGAGGTCGGCGATCTGGTGGTTCTCGATCCGAATGGGACGCCGGACGAGATTGTGAGCGGACTGTACCGCTCCCAGAACTCGCCGTATCCAGGTATGGATCTTTGCGGAAGCGTTGCCGGCGTGGTAAGGGATGGTGCGGTCGTGGTGGATAGGGGGCTTGAATGAGCTGGCCGGTTGAGCGGGTTCCGGGTTGGTTGGCGCTGGCGGACGGCGCGGAGTTCTCGGGAAACTTCGTGGTTCCGGCGGGGCGTGGCGGCGAGGTCGAACCCCGCTCCGCCGAAGTGGTCTTCAACACCGCCATGTCCGGCTACCAGGAGGTGATGACGGATCCGTCCTACTTCGGGCAGATGGTCTGCTTCAGCTCGGCGTACGTGGGGAACTACGGGGTCAACCCGCACGACGACCAGAGCGCGAGCATCTGGCTGAGCGCGGTGCTCGCTCCCAACTACGCCAGCACGGTCTCCAACTTCACCGCTACTGCGAGCCTGGCCAGCCGGCTCTTTGAGGGTAACGCCCCGCTCTTTGTCGACCTCGACACCCGGCGGCTGGTCAAGCGGATCCGCGATGCGGGCGCCCTGCCGGGAGTGCTCGCTGCCGATCTTGACCAGGCTCGCGAGCTGCTCCCTCTGGCGCGGGGGACCGACGGGCAGGACCTTGCCAGCGCGGTCTCCACGCACGAGGTGCGGCGGATCCCGCGGCTCGATGGCGCGATCGGGGAGTACGGCCCGCTGGTGGTGGTCGACTACGGCGTCAAGAACACGATGGTGGAGACTCTGAGGGGGCCTTGGGAGGTGGTGGTGGTTCCGGCCGCCACCACCGCCGCCGAGATCAGGAGCTTCGAGCCCTCGGCGCTCTTCCTCTCGAACGGTCCCGGGGATCCCGGGGCGATGGGCTGGGCGGTTCGCGAGCTAGCCAGCCTCCTTGGTGAGCTGCCGATCGCCGGGATCTGCCTGGGGCACCAGCTGCTTGCCCAGGTCGCCGGTGCCCGCACCTTCAAGCTTCCCTTCGGCCACCACGGTTCGAACCACCCGGTGAGGCTGGGGTCGAGCAGCCGGGTAGCCATAACCGCCCAGAATCACAACTATGCCGTCGACGAGGAGTCGCTCTCCGGGTCGGGAAACCGGTTCCAGGTCACCCACCGCAACCTCTTCGACGGGGTGGTCGAGGGGTTGAGCTACCCGGAGCTCCGGGCGTTCAGCGTTCAGTACCACCCAGAGGCTTCCCCCGGGCCGCACGAGGCGAGGGGTTACATGGCGGCCAGCCTGCTCGCGGTGCTCGAAGGAAAGGGGCTCGAGATTGCCTTTGGATAGCAGTTTGCGTTCGGTTCTCGTCATCGGGTCCGGCCCGATCGTGATCGGCCAGGCCAGCGAGTTCGACTACTCGGGGGTGCAGGCGTGCCGGGTGCTCAAGGAGGAGGGGATCAGGGTGATCCTGGCCAACTCCAACCCCGCCACCATCATGACCGACCCGGAGTTTGCCGATGCCACCTACATCGAGCCGCTGACTCTGGAGGTGCTGCTCTCGATCATCGAGGCCGAGCGCCCCGATGCCCTGCTCCCCACTTTGGGTGGGCAGACGGCGCTCAACCTGGCCATGGAGCTCTTCAAGACGGGCGCCCTAGAGCGCTACGGTGTCCGGATGATCGGGGCGAAGCCGGCGGCGATCGAGCTGGCGGAGAACCGGGAGGCCTTCCGGAACCTGCTCAAAGAGCTGATGGGGGAGGGCTCGCGGATCCGGGGCGGAACGGTACGCACCCTCGACGATGCTCGCAAGGTCGTCTCGGAGCTGGGCTTCCCGGTGATGCTCCGCCCTTCCTACATCCTCGGTGGCGCCGGGACCGGTATCGTCGACAGCCCGGAGCGCCTGGATGAGATGGTCGCAACCGGGCTCCAGGCGTCGCCGGTGCACGAGGTCCTGATCGAGGAGTCGATCGCCGGCTGGAAGGAGTTCGAGCTCGAGGTGATGCGGGACCGGGCCGACAACTGCGTAGTAGTCTGCTCCATCGAGAACGTCGATCCGATGGGCGTCCATACCGGTGACTCGATCACGGTAGCGCCGATCCAGACGCTCACCGACGAGCAATACCAGGAGATGCGGAGTCTCTCCTTCGCCATCCTGCGGGCGGTCGGGGTGGAGACGGGCGGCTCCAACGTGCAGTTCGCCGTCGATCCGGCGAACGGCCGAATGGTGGTGGTGGAGATGAACCCGCGGGTCTCCCGCTCATCGGCGCTCGCCTCCAAGGCGACCGGTTTCCCGATCGCCAAGATCGCCACCAAGCTGGCGATCGGGTACACCCTCGACGAGGTGCAGAACGATATCACCAAGGTCACCCCGGCGAGCTTCGAGCCCGCCCTCGACTACGTGGTGGTGAAGGTGCCAAGGTGGGTCTTCGAAAAGTTCGAAGGGGTGCCGCCGGTGCTGGGGACCAAGATGCAGTCGGTTGGGGAGGCGATGGCCATCGGCCGGAGCTTTCCCGAGGCGCTCCAGAAGGCGCTCCGCTCCATCGAGAGGAATCGGGCCGGCCTCAACGCCGATCCAGCCGAAGCCTCCTACCGGGGGCTCTCCGACGCCGAGCTGCTCGAGGCGCTCGCCGTCCCGACCCCGGAACGCATCTTCCAGATCGGCGAGGCGCTCTACCGGGGGATCGGCTGTGACCGGATCCACGCCGCATGCCGGGTCGACCGCTGGTTCCTGGCCGAGATGGAGCAGATCGTAGCCCTTCGCCACCGGCTGGAGGGGCGGGAGCTCGCCTCCCTCACCGGGCCGGAGCTGAGCGGCGCCAAGCGACTCG